>CALKVG010000758.1 GCA_937998045.1 uncultured Myxococcales bacterium | reverse complement strand
GAGATTTCTGCCTGTCTCGTGGGCTCGGAGATGTGTATAAGAGACAGGGATCACGTCGCCCCGGCGGCTCCCGCTGCTCCCGCCGCTCATCCGCCCATTTCGTCGGCGCCCGCGCCGCGGCCCGTCGCGGCCACGCGCACACTGGAGCCCGACCCCGCGTGGGCGCGCCCTTCCTGGCGGCGCCCGGGTCGGCTGACGATTGCCGCCATCGGGTGCGCGGTGGCCATCGCGATCGCGCTCGCCGCCATGCACGTCGTCCAGGCGGTCCCCTAGCCCCAGGCGCCCGCACCCCGAGGTTGCGCGCCGCGCCCTCACTCCGACGGCGGGCAGGAATACGTGATCTGCCAGGAGTTGAGCGTCGGCGCGACCTGGCTGTCCGGCGACGGCGTGAGGGTGACCTGCAGCGTGAGGTCTTCGTTGTTCGCCCCCGGGGGTCCGCCCAGCGCCGAATACAGGTCCTTGGGACACGGCGAGGGGCCGCTCATGGGGCACACCGCCGGGTCGCCCGCCGACGGCGTATCCGCGACCGTGACCCAAGACGTGGGGCTGCCCGCGCCGCCGTCCACCAGAAGCGGCGCCGTCTGGATCTGGAACTTCACGTCGCTGCTGCCGCTCGAGTCGCTGGGCGTCGTCGCGTTGTAGGTGAGAAATCCCCACTGAGGGTGAGTCCCCGACGGGCACGAAGCGGTGTACGTCTGCGTATACGCCTGCGCCGCATAGCCACCGGTGGTCACGTTCTGGCACGCGAGCGCCGGGTTCTGCTTCTCGACGCTCCAGTCGTTGTTGTAGTTGCACTCGGGGATCTGCAGATTGGTCGTCGTCGTATAGGTCACCGTCGCCGTCACGTAGTCGAGGTTCGCTGTGACCGGCGTGCTGCCGCTCCCTCGCGAACCGGTCACGTTCACCGTGAACGTACCGTTCGCGAAGTCGGCGTACGTGAGACCGGCGACCGAGGGGCTCGTCGTGAAGACCGTGTCGGTCGTGGGGGGTGAAGAACCCGCCGTCGTCGTGGCGGCGCTGCCGATTCCGGTCGTCCCGGTGAAGGCCTGGACTCCGAGCTGTGCGGTCGTGTTGCTCGCCGACACGCTCCATTTTGCGGCGAGGGTCAGCCCGGTGATCGTCGCCGTTGACGGGATGTTGAAGCCGAAGTGGCCGATCGTGAGCGTCGACGAGAGCTCCGTGGACCATACGACGGTCACCTTCACGTAATCGACGTACGCCGTGAAGTTCGACCCTCCCGTGCTCGTCGCCCGAAGCTTCACCCGGAAGTTGTTCGCGTCGTAGAGCTGGCTCGCCGTCACCCCGGAGGTGACCGCGTAGTTCACCGTCGTCGCCGTCGTCGGCGGACCCGAGCTCGGCGTCGTCAGCTCCGATCCGAGCACCGTTCCGCCGGCGACTGCCTCGATGCCGAGCGTCTCGAACGAGCTGGATACGTCCGTCTGCCAGCGCACCTCGGTCGTGACCGATTCGATTGTGGCTCCGACAGGAATCGTGCTGTCGAAGCCGAACCCGTTCAACGTAACCGTCTGGTTGCTCCCCGAGGTGGTCGAATAGTTGACCGAGACCTGGACGTAGTCGATTGACAGCGTCCAGGCGGCCGTCGCCGCCGACGTGTAGATGACGACGCCGAAGCTGGAGTCGGTCAGGTCTGCCGGCGTGAGGCCGACGACCGACGGTGTATTGGTGTACTGCGCGAGCGATGTCCCCGGATTGGTGACCGCAGTGGACGCCGACCCGATCGCGGTCGTGTACGCGTTCTTGTAGGCCTGAAAGCTCGCGCTCGCGGTCGAGTTCGAAGCGCTTCCCTTCAGGCTGACGGTGACGGTCAGGCTGTTGATCGTGGCGCTCGACGGGATGCTGTTCGAGACGTTGAGGCCGAAACCGGAGTAGAGGATCGAGGCGCTGTTCGGGACCTGGTACTCTACCTGAACGGTCACCGAGTCGACCTGGATCGAATAGCTGTTCGAGCTCCCGGAGTTCGAGTGATTGCCGTGGATCCGGATCAGCTTTGCGCTCGTCAGGTCCGAAACCGAGAAGCCCGCCGCCTGCAGCTGCGCCGTGGTGACGGTGCAGGCCATCGTGCTCGCGGTCGTGGTCAACGCGGTCGTCGTGCACTCCGACCCCACGAGAGACGCGCCGTTGCCCGCATAGACGGCGATCCCTGCCGTGTACCGCGAGCTCGCGGTCGACTGCTCCCAGGTCACCGTGGCGGTGACCTGCGTGACGACCGCGTTGCTCGGGACGGCGTTCGCGCCGGTGAACCCGTAGCCGCCGAGGAAGGCGACCGCGTCGTCGCCCTTGCTCAGAGCCGCGCTCGCGAAGACGCCGTCGGCGCTCCCCTCGGCGTTGCGCGCGTCGCTGTACGTGCCGCTCGTCCAGATGCAGGCGGAGGTGGCGCTCCCGTCGCACGAGTTCGCCGTCGTCGTCGTCGCGCCCACGCTCCCGCTGGACGGCAGAGTCACCGTCGAGGGCACCGCCAGCGCCGCCGTGGCCGACGCTCCCGAGTCCGTCGACGAGTAGGCGTTGCTCGCGCTGCTCCACGTCCCCGATTGCACGGTATTGCTCGTGGGCAGCTTCGTGACGGTCGTGAGCCCGGAGGGAGCGGTCACGCTGGCGGTCGCGTAGACGTTGTCGGCCGCCGTGCCCATCGCATTTGCGATGTTGGTCCACGTGTTCTGCGATGACGACGAGAACGTATCGGCCTGCGTCGTCGCCGTCAGGGGCAGCGTGGAGTCGACGCCGTCCGCGGCGAACGTGTTGCCCGGGTTGACCCAGTAGCCTTGGCTGACGGTGACGCCGGGGTAGTTCGGTCCCGCGGTCGACGACGCCGTCGTCGTATCGGGCGGGTTGCACATCAGCGACTCGGTGCCGCCCGAGGGGAACAGCGATGAGGAAAGCGCTTGCGACTCGCACGCACCGGGCGCGATCGTCGTTTGCGTCGTCATGACGGGCGTCCCAAGGCCCGGGTTGGCGTTCGGGTACTGCGGCGACCCGCCTGGATAGACGTAGCAATTGACGCCCGGAGGAGCCGAGACGGTCCCCCGGTTGCAAACCGAGACTTCGACCGTGCCGTTCGAGTTCTCGCAAGTGACGGGTACGGTGATGTCGATGCCCGTGCACGCGCCGCTCTGGCCGGGTGCGAAGGCCGTGCAACCGTTCGTGCCGTTCGTGTTGCAGGTCTGGTCGAACATACACGCTTCTTGGCACGTGGTGGACGTCGAACCGGCTGGGCACGAGCCGCAGACGTTGCTCGGATCGCTTCCCTTGCCCTGGAAGCCCGACGGAACGTTGGAAGACCCCAGCGATCCCCCGGTGATCGCGACGACGGTCGTGCTGCCGTCGGGCGTGACGCCCGCGTCGGGATTCTCGTTGTACGTCTGGCAAGTGGGGTCGCAAGGGTCGTTCGTGCAATTGGTCGCCGTGCTCAGGCTGTCGACGCGGATGCCTCCGCCGGGGGCCGCGCCGTGGAAAGACTGCGCGGTGATCGTGCCCTCCCCACCGCAGTCGCTCCACGCGCCGCCGCTGCACGTCTGCGTGCCCTGAAAGCAGCTGAGGATCCCGTTGTGCTCCCCGATCTGGAGGTGGCAGGATCGCGTGGCGCCGTCGGGCGAGCAGGGTTCCGCCGGACCGCTCGCGGCCACTAGGCCGCCCGAATTGTCGAGCTCCGGAGGGTGAGCGGACGCTCCGCAACCGCAGGCGAGCCATGCGGTTGCCACAAGAGACGAAACGAGCGCGGCGGCCCAGACGACGACCCTCACGATACCCCCCTCGCTTGCCCGGTCATCGCGATGACCACGTTCCGGTCTCTGGAGTTACCAGATAAGTCACCGGTATCACTTGACAAATCGCGACCAACCACAAGCAAAAGTACGGTTGGCCGAGGCGCTCCCTTTAGGCGCTTTCCGCTCTATTTTTTTCTAAAGGTGCGGCTCCCTCCCGCCGTATGCACGGTCGGGGGGAAAGCCGATGTCGACCGCCAAGCGCGCGCAGTGCACACGGCAAGTCTGGATACGGGCCCTTCTCGGCGCCCTGCTCGCCGCATCGTGTGGGGGTGCGCCGAGCGGCGACTCCCTGCGCGACGGCGCGGAGATGTCCGATCCCACGGGTGCTTCGAGCGCGAACGCGCCGGCTTCGAATCCGCAGGGCCATAGCGATCCAGTCGACTGCTGGCGGGAAGAGCAGGGCTGCCGGTGTACGGACTGGGGTGCGACGGTGGAGTGCAAGACGCCCGAGCGGAGCTTCGGCGACTACGTGTCGTGCTCCGGGGTGCGGCAATGCCTTCGTGGTACCTGGGGTCAGTGCATCCCGCCCACGTTCCACTGGAGGGGCAGCAGCTCGGAGAGCCCGTAGCCTGGTGGTCTGGTAGCCCCAGTGACCAGACCGATTTTTCGTGGCTCCAGGCGATGGGCCAGCGCTCTGCGAGGTAACCTGTGAAATCGTGACGCAGCTCGCTTCGTGGCTGCATTCCTCGGTCGCGGTCGCGGTCGCAGCGCTCGCGGCAGCGGCGTGCGGGGTGCCCGACATCGACTTCTACGACGCCGGCGCGGGTGCCTCGGCGGAGGGGGCGGTGGAAAGCGGGCCTCTCGATGCCCAGGCGCTCGATGGCGGCAGCGACGTCGACGGTCAAGTAGACGCCGCACCCGAAGCCGGCGCCGCGACGTGTCCAAACGTGCCCCCGCTCGGCGCCAGCGCTTGCTGCGACGCGACTCCTTGCTCCGGCGATTGCGCCGGGAACTGCGGCCTCTGCGCCGGGGCGGGCTGCGGCGCGAACGAACTGTGCTGCGTTCACGCGCGCAACGCCGTCTGCCACTCGCTCGGCTCGAATTGTCAGTGAGTCGATTTTCGTAGTCGCGCGAATCGCAAAAGGTGAGCGCTCGAGTTACGGACGGCCATGACGCGTCGCATGACGGCTTCGCGGGGGCAGGGCATCTGCGTACAGCGTGGGAGCTGGATTCCTACGCCCGCAGGTGTGCGGCCATTCGTGACGAACGCCGACCGCGAACGTGGAAACGACGCCCCTCGTCGGTTGCGGTCGCAGGAATATCGGTGCGGCCAAATCGGTCGCGCGTGCGATCGATCAGGCCGCAGCTGGGAGGACCCCCGCGGCGCGATTCGCCCGTTTCGCTGCGAAACGTATTCCGTGCAAGCGTGGTATCCACCTTGCGAAACGGCTCAGCCATTCGCTTCGCTGCGGTCAGCCGACCGCAGGCTCGAGCAATCGGAGGATCGATGACGCGGCGCTCCGCCACGGCGGCTGGCCTTCTGGCCGCCCTACTGACGACGTCTTGTGGGTCTTCCAACAGCCGCAACAGAGGCTTCGCGGCCGATGGTTCGGCCGACGACGCGTCCATCGAGGATGCCGCGGCGCTCGGCGATTCGCAGTCCTCGAGTGACGGTCGTGTCTACGGCGGCCCCACCGACGGCGGCTCGCTCTTTGGCGACGGAGGACTTCCGGCCCCACAAGGATTCGATGTCCAGCCAAGCGCCCTGCAGACCCTCATGGTGACGCTCGGGCAGACGATGCCGGGAGTCAACTATCAGGCGACGCTGGCC
>CALKVG010000757.1 GCA_937998045.1 uncultured Myxococcales bacterium | reverse complement strand
GTCGCCTGCGGCGGCGGTGGCAGCGGCGGTGGCAGCGGCGGTGGCAGCGGCGGCGCCAGCAGCGGTGCCAGCAGCGGCGCGAGCGGAGGTGGCGCCGGCGCTTGCCTGAAGCTCGGCAGCTCCTGCCAGGTCGCGGGCGACTGCTGCAGCGGAGACTGCATCGGCAGCGTGTGCAGCTATCCGGCGTGCACGTCGGACGGAAAGGCATGCGCCGCGAACGGGGATTGCTGCAGCCAGACATGCACTGGCAGCGTGTGCACGACCCTAAACGGGACCTGCAAGACGCTCGGCAACCAATGCGCGGGCAACGCCGACTGCTGCTCCAACTTGTGCGTAGCCGGCTCGTGCCAGCCGTCGTCGTTCTGCGAGCAGCCGGGCGATTCCTGCGCGACGAGCGCAGACTGCTGTACCGGCGTCTGCAACACGGCGGCCGGCCAGACGCTCGGCACGTGCGCGGCGTCCTCGCCGGGGGGTCCGGCGAACTGCGGGATGCAGGACGGGCAACTGTGCGGCGGCACCGGGACGAGCGGCAGTGGCGTCTACGAGGGAGGTCTCCCCGCGTGCGGCGGGCCGTGCTGCAGCCGTGCTTGCGCGCCGTGGGGACCCACCGGCGTCCTCATCTGCCAGCCCGCGAGCGGCTGTCACGTCGTCGGTGACCTCTGCACCCAGGACAGCGACTGCTGCGGATCGGCGGGGCTGCCGGGCGGATCGGGCAAGCCGGTGACCTGCGTCATCTCCGCCGGGTCGACCGTCGGCGTGTGCCGCAACCCCATGGGCTGCAAGCCCGACGGCGACGTCTGCAAGCTGAAGACGATGTCGTGCAACTCGTCGTGCGATTGCTGCAGCGGCAATTGCGAGACGCAGGACACCTGCGTCCAGGACAACGTCGGCGTCCCGCGCTGCGCGGGCGCGTGCGTCGGGGCGGGCGCCGCGTGCGCTTCGAGCGCCAACTGCTGCAACGGGATGCCGTGCGTTCCCAATCCCACGCCCGGCGCGGCTCCCCCTTACGTGTGCTCCGGCAGCCAGTGCGTGGCGGCGTGCGGCTTGTGCACGAACAACGCCGACTGCTGCCCCGGCACTTCGTGTCAGCTCGCGCCGGGGACGGCGCGCGGCGTATGCGGGCCGTGCGGCGGCGGCTCTCCGGGAGACGCCGGCACTGGGAGCTCGAGCGGAGGGAGCAGCAGCGGCAGCACCAGCGGTAGCAGCAGCGGCTCCAGCAGTGGGAGTAGCGGCAGCAGCAGCGGCGGGAGCGGCTCACCGGACGCCGGCTGCGCGCTCTACGGGCAGGTCTGCACCGTGTCCTCGGACTGCTGCAACGGCGTCCCGTGCAACGGGGGTCGGTGCATCGTGCCGATCCAGTAGGCGCCCGCCAGCCTGTCGGGCCCGCGAGCTCAGAGTTTCCCCTCCGGAAAGTGCCCACACGGCAGCGCCACGCGCTACCCTGAGCCGGGCGCTGCCCGCGTTCGGGCGCGCCAACCGGAGGCAACGATGAAGGAGCTTGTGGGCACCGTTGTGGTTTTCGGACTCGGTTTCTCCCTCGCAGCATGCAGCAGCAGCAGCGGCGGGAGCGACGGCGGCGCAGGCGGCGGCGGCACGGCGCCCGCCATCTCGATATCGTCGCCCGCCAACGGCGCCAGTGTGGCGGTCACGAAGCCCAACGACAACGTGTCCCTCGCTTTCGCGACGACGAACTTCACGCTCGCGGCGCCGGGGATGTGCGGCAGCCAGGCGTCGACGGACAACTGCGGACACATCCACGTCCTCGTCGACGGCACCAGTTGCACCCCGTCCGGCTCGCCCTACAACAACGACGCCACGGCGAGCCCCGCCACCGCGATCCTCTCGAGCTGCCCCATGGCCAGCGGCTCGCACAAGGCCACCCTCGAACTCCACCACGACGACCACTCGCCCATCCAGGTCAACGGCGCGACCGTTTCGGCGTCGGTCACGTTCGCCGCCACCGGGGGATGAAACCTCTAGCGAGCAGAATGGCGCGCGTCCCGCTCCTGCGCGGGGCTCGCGACCACGGACGGGCCGTGCTCGCCGCCGCGTGCGTGATCGGCGCTTGCGGGTGCGACACGGGATCGCCTGCGGCGCCCGGGTTCGAGGGGGGCCTCGCCGCCGACGCCGGCAACTATGTCGTCTGCCCGCCGGACATGGACGCGAGCTTCGGCAGCATCTACGCGCAGATGCTCGTGCCCAACGCGACCTGCGGCAGCACGACGCAGTACAACTGCCACTCCGCGAGCGGGGCGGGCCCCAAGGGCACCGGCAACCTGCTCGACTTCTCGGTCGACGCGGCGGCCGTTTACGAGCAGCTGCTTGGAGACGGCGGCGGATACCCCTCGACCAACCTGTCGGGCAGCGCGCACGTGCTCAGGGTGGTTCCCGGAGATGCCTCGGCGAGCTTTTTCTACATCAAGCTCATGCTCACCACCGCGGCCGACAAGCAATACGGTGCCGGCATGCCGCTGACCGCTCCCGGCTCGGTTTGTCCGGCGGCCCTCGACGCCGTGAAGGCCTGGATCGACAAGGGCGCTTCGCCCAACTGACCTCCTACGTCGAACCGCGACGGGGCGGCGCCATCGGCAACAGGCGCGCGCCCGCAGCTGCGCCGGCGAGCGAGGTGAGCACCAGGGGCGCGACGTGGCCGAGCGCGATGTGACGAAGCGAGACGTCGGGGCACCAGAGGCAGACCATGACCCCGGCAAAGGCGCCGAACGCCGCGCCGAGAGCCGCGCCATGGGTTGCGGGATGCACGGGGTCGCTTCCACGCCTCACGAAGAGCATCGCGAGGAGCGGGAGCAGGGCGGCTGCGAAGGTCATCGACATGCAGCTGGCGGCGAGACGATGGACCGACCCGAGGAGGAGGGCGTCGCGGGTTGGCAGGGCGGCGGAGAGAGCGCCCATCGCGAGAAGGATGAGCGACGGCGTCCCCGCGGCGACGCCGACGAGCCACGGGGTCGCGCGGCCCATGGGCGCGCGGCCTCGGCCGACGGCCGCCCACAGGGCGACGACGGCCGCGACGATCCAGACGGACATCGACGCCGCGAAGACGCCCCGGGGCCGCCCCTCGCCGTGATCGAGCCCGCCGGTCGCCACGAACAACGCCGCGGGGACGGCGGCCCCGGCGATCAGCACGGCTTGCGCCGACCGTCGCGTCCTGTCGTACGTCGGCGACGGAGTCCGACTCGCCGCCGCGAGGACTCGCGCCTTCAGATCGGCTGAGGGGGAGACCGCCCGCATCAGAGCGCCTCCAGGACTTCTGCCCCCAGCCGCTTTCGCAGCGCCTGGTATGCGCGATGAGCACGTGCCTTTACCGTGAGCGCGGTGGTGCCGAGCACTTCGGCCGCCTCCGCCATGGACAGCCCGTCAAGCTGCACGAGCTCGAAGGCAGCGCGGTGCGCTTCGGGCAGCTCGGCCAGCTCTTGCTCGAGCCGCCGCGTGAGGCCACGAACGTTCGCGGCGTGATCGGGCAAGTCCCGCATGCACGGAAGCTCCGCGGCCTCGCGTGCGTCGTCGCGACCCACCATGCGCTCTCGCTGCTCGGCGCGCATCCGATCGATGAGGAGATGACGCGCGATGGAGAAGGACCACGGCATGACCGCGGCCCCCGGAATGAAGTGCCGACGTGCGGCATGCATCTTCAGAAACGTCTGCTGAACGAGGTCCTCGGCGCGCGCGTCGTCGCGAAGTCGCCGCAGGGCGAACGTGAAGAGTCGCGGCGCCAGCGCATCGTAAAGCTCGGAGAACGCCGAGTCGTTTCCACGGGCGTACCGGCTCATCGCGGCATCTGCGACGCTCGTCCACTCCTCCATGGTCATTGGGACCCCGAAGACTTTTAGCAGATGAAATCGGGATGACGAGTGAAGTCGCTACATGCACGAGAGGTGACCGATTGCGTCCGCGGCGCCGATGTTCAAGTGACCGATCGAGTCACGTCCTCGCCGCGCTGACCACGTTTGTTTCTTGTGGCCTCGGTTCAAAAAAAGTTTGTTGTAACCGGTCTCGCGCGGGTCCGTACGCATTCGGCAAGAAACCTTGGCGCACCCCGACGGTCGGGGCGGCGTAATCTATGCTGGAGGAAAATATGGAAACACGGTCAACCTCGCGGTCACGAGGTTCGCTCGTCACGTGTGCCTTCGTGCTGCTCTTGGGGACCGCGGGGTGCAGCGGCAGCAGCGGCAACGACGGCCTAGGAAGCAGCAGCGGTGGGGCGAGCGGCGGCGCCGGCCTCACCGACGATCAAATTGTCGGAATCGTCAACACCGCCAATTCGGGCGAGATCGCGCAGGCTCGGTTGGCGGAATCGATTACCCAGAACGCCGACGTCCAGAACATCGCCATGATGATGGCGACGATGCACGGACAGCTGAATGCGCAGCTCACCTCGGTGTCGCAGAAAGACGACCTTCCTCCCGCGACGAGCGCGATCGAGCAGATGCTCGCCTCGGGTGGGCAGCAAACGATGGCGATGCTCCAGGGGCTTACCGGATCTTCGTTCGACCTCGCGTACGTCGATGCGAACGTGCAGGCGCATCAGGGGGCCATGCAACTGTTCCAGACGCAATTGATCCCCGACGCGACCAACCCCGATTTGAAAGCTTTCTTGCAGAACATGCTCCCCGTCGTCCAGGCTCACTTGCAAGCGTGGACGGCCCTCCAGGCAAAGCTGGGCGACGGCGGTTCTCCGTAGAGGGACGGCCAGGTCGGCCGTTCCACCCGCGCTTCCCGCGACGCACGGCATCGCGAATGCGGGCGGAGCGCTCGGCCGCCCTTACTTTCCGTCGGCGCTGCGGGACACTCGCATCTGCGAAATCGAAATGAATCCGCCGAGCTTGGGGAGGACACCGAGCTGGAAGTCGTCGGAGACCATGTAATCGACGAGCGCGGCGACCGGACCTCCCGGTTGGCCGTTCGTGTACATGTGCTCGTAGGACCAGATCGGATAGGCGCCCGATACGATGTTCGCCGAGCTCGGCGAGACGACCCCCGACGGAGTTTTCAGACCCAGCGTGAGGAGGTCGTGCGCATCGAACGACAGCGCCATGTACGTGATGGCGCCCGGCGTCGCGCGGAGCCGGCCGATCAGCTTCGCCGCGTCGGCCTCGAAATCGGCGGCGTCCGCGAAGCCGTCGCCCCCGAGGACGACGTTCCCGAACACCGTCCGGGCCCCCGAACCAGGGTCGCGGTTGATGACGACGATCTTCTGGGCCGTCCCCCCCAGCGCCTTCCAGTCCGTGATCCTTCCCGAGAAGACTCCCGCGAGGTCCTGCAAACTCAACGCGGTGACGCGCTCGTTGTACCGGCCCTTGTTGGCGACTGCAGCAAAGCCCACTACGGCTATCTTGTGATCGACCAGCTTGCCCTTCACGTCATCCGGGGCGAAGAGATCCGTGTCGCCCACGAGCGCGGCGCCCGAGGTCACGTCGGCCAGGCCCTTCTTCGATCCGCCTGCGACGAGCTGGATCGAGACGCCAGGGTGCCTGGCTTCGAAGCCGCCCTTCGCGGCCTCGACCAGCTGATACACGGACCTGGAGCCGGTGGCGGAGACGACGCGAGCCTCCGGGGGGCCCGAGTCGGCCACGGAGACCGCTTTGGTCCCCGCGGATGCCGCGGGTGGGGCGTCCGTTCGCGGCGGGCCCTTGTCGCAGGCGCTCAGCGCGAGGACTTGCGGCAGCACCAACCGAGTTACGACCTGGGCGAACTTCCGTGCCACGCACACAAACCAGCAAGGAGCGCGCCGTACGGTTCGGGGAAGGTTCGAGCGGGTCCGTCGCAAAACAGCGCCACTTTCGGCCTAGATTCTTCGATCGTGTCATGACTGGACGCGTCCGCGTCGCGTTCGGTCGCGTACCGGCGATCCGACACCCTCGAACGACCGCGGCGCGCCCGGCGTCGGAAGACCGTGCCGCCGGGCGCGGTGAGCACATTCGGGCACGAGGTCCCATCACGGGGGCGAAAGGTAATTGCGCTTCACGAAGCAAAGGCCGTCGCTGTTCAGGTGTCCCTGCGTGCTCTGGTTGTACGTCGTATAGTCGTAGTAGTCGCAGAGGCCCGTCGCCGGGTTGTTCCCCGTGCAGTGCGGCACGCTCTGCGGATCGAACGCCATCTGTCCGTTGAATTGCGAATGAACGTCCGTGGGCGGCGCCAGGCAGTAGCGCCAGTTCAGCTTGTGCCCGAGCGCGTCCGTGTACGCCGTGTAGTCGACGCCCTTGGTCATCTCCACCGTGACGGTCGGCGTTCCGCCGTCGTTCTGTCCAGCTACACGCGCCGCGAACTGATCGAAGTGCGCGGGCGAGTCGTGGAGCACGCTGTCCCAGAACGGGTGATCGGTGTGCATGGTGATCTGCGCGATGACCGAGCCGCTGC
Source organism: uncultured Myxococcales bacterium (assembly GCA_937998045.1). Taxonomy (GTDB): domain Bacteria; phylum Myxococcota_A; class Polyangia; order Polyangiales; family Polyangiaceae; genus Palsa-1150. Next base: position 1,635 of record CALKVG010000757.1, on the reverse strand, counting down.
CCTTGAAGGCGATTCCGCGCTGATGCTCCTCGTTCGGGAACGGCATCGCCGGGTCGTTGTCGGGGTTCTGGCAATTGACGTACGTCGTCGGCGACTTGAAGCAGAGGCGGAAGTTCACCGTCTGCGGCCAGGTGGCGTAGATGCCCGCGTCGTCCATGTTGCAGCTCGTGTATCCAGCCACAGTGCCGCCCTTGAACGTCGCCGTCCCGACGTAGAGGACGCCGCATCCGTTCTGGATCATGTCCGAGTAGTCGGCGAGGCCCGCCGTATCCAGGTTGACGTTCATCGTCCGGCGCCCGTCGCTCGTGCAGCCGGTCGCGGGGATCACGTCGAAACCGAAGGCGTACCGCGTGCCGTCGGTCGCGAATCCGGGGTTACCGCTCACTAGATTCTGTGATTTGAGCGCGGCGATGGGCGCGGCCTCTTCTCCAGGGCCGCCCTTGCCCGGCAAGTAACTCGGATCGCTGTGCGCCAGGTCGACGGCCCACGGGCCCTTGACCCGCGCGACGGTCGGTCCCGTTTGCGACTGGTCGCCCGGCGACATGTCGGGGTTGGTCGAGAGCGTGACGTCGTCCAACGTAACGAGCAGGCGCGTGAAGTGGACGTCCCACCCATCGACGAACGCGGGATCCCCCGTGTTGACCGGCGGGAACGGGTAGCCCGTGAGCGCCAGTACCTCTCCGGATGCGGCGAAGAGAATGCCGCCGCCGCCGGGGTCCGCCGGTGGCGTGAACGCGGCCAGGGCCGAGCCCGATCCGGTACACGACATGCCTCCGTCGGTCGTCGACGTCTCCTGCTGACCGCCCGCATCCTTGGGCGGGGTCGGATTGTTGTTGCTGCTGCTCGAGCAGGCCGCAAGCCCGCCCAACGCGGACGCGACGAGCGCGCTCGCGAAACACACTCGGCTTTTCATGAGACTACTCCTCGGCAAGGCCCTTAAAGGTCGGGGGACCACGAGAACGTGTAGAGCGACGGCTGCTGCGGGACGCCCGCGGCGTGCAGGTTGTTGTAGAGATTCCGGCTCGGCTGCGTGTACTGGGGCGAGCTCGGGTCGTCGCTGAATCCGTACGTGCTCGAGAACTTCGCGAGCTGGCTGAAGTCGACGTTCACGAAGAGAAGACGCGGGTCGATTCGCAAGAGCAGGCCGCCCGCAGAGCCCACGACGAGGTCGGTCGGGATGGGCGACACGATGCGCTCCTTGCAGATGGGCGACGCCCCCGCGAGCTCGGTGCCGGTCGCCGCGCGGTTCGAACCGATCGTGATCTTGCCGCTGAAGGGAATCGTCGTTGCTCCTTGCGACGCTGTCCCCTCGATGACGAGGATCGGCGTGAGGTCATCCGTCGCGTTGATGTCGCCGCCCGTGAGCCAAAGTTGGCCGACGAGCGCCGGTGGGATCGTCGTTCCCTCTCCCTCGGTCGGGAATGGCTGCAGGTCGGGCGACAGGAGATCCACGTCGCGTCCCGACGTGACCTGCGCGACGTACGTGCCCGGCAAGATGCAGTTGGTCCCCTGCGACCCGGAGACGGGCGTGCTCTGATCGAGGTACATCGCGCCGATGTGCAGCGTCGCCCTCGTGAGCACGACCTGCCAGCCGCGGTCGGTCGCGAACAGCATCGGCTCTCCGGTGTGCGCGTC
>CALKVG010000756.1 GCA_937998045.1 uncultured Myxococcales bacterium | reverse complement strand
GGCGTTCGTCCAGCGTCGCGCTCACGCGCTTCATCGCCTCCACGAACGACACGCGCAGTTGCGCAAGGAGCCGGTCGTGTCGTGCGAACGTCTCGTCCAGCGTGTGGTCGTCGATGAGGCCACCGGCGACCGCGCGCGCAATGTCCTCGCGCGTCTGCTGCAGCTCCTCGTGAACGATGCGCCGATTCCCGCGTAGCTGATCCAGAGCCTCGACAATCGCCTGCTCCTGCCCCGGCGACGTCTCCAGCCGCTCGAACAGCCACCGAAGCGCCCAGCGCGAGCCGCGCCCGCCGTAACGGCCCTCGTGACCACCGCCATAGCCAGCGCGATGGCCGTGATACCCGCACCCGCCGTACCCGTGCGAGTGCCGCAGGACCTTGAAGAGGCCGATCAGACAAACCGTACCGAAAACAAACCCGAGCATCGTCAATCTCCTCTCTTGCGTTGCCGTTGCACATCGGATCGATGCGCACGAAGGGAGCCTGCGTCGCGGGTTATGCACGTGAAGAAACGTAAAAACGGCCCTGCTCGGGCAGGGGGGCCGGCACGTCCGCGGGCTGGAGCAGCCTCAGACCCCGAATACCATCTGGTACGCGTCGCGCTCGCCGCCGTAGACCGACGCCGGGTAGTACCCCCGGATCCGCCGCGCGATGTAGAAGCCCTCGCTCTCGTACAGCGCGAGCGCCGCGGCGTTGCCGACGCCGACCTGCAGAACCAGGGCGCGCAAGCCCTCTGCGCGCGCGCGCGCCGCCGCGTCGCGCACGAGAGCACGTCCCACACCCCGCCTGCGCAACGCGCGGTCGACCGCGAGACCGTGAACGTGCAGCACGCCGCGTCGAGCCCCCCCTGCCAGGAACCCGACGACGCGCCCCTCGCGCTCGTCGCGCGCGACCGTCACGCGCACGGACGCTGCGCGCTGCCCGAAGTGGACGCTCGCGTAGGGGAACGCGTCCGCGTCGATGGCCATGCACTGCGCCAGCGCGACTGCGTCGCGACCGATGGGCTCCACCGTGAGAACGGAGGGTGGCGGCACCGTCGGAGTGTAGCCCCTTTTTCAACCGCTCGCGCGAGCCCCCCAGCGCCAGTCGCGCACCTCGGGCATGTCGTCGCCGTGCGCACGGATGTACTCGCCGTGCTCGACCAGCTTGTCGGCCATCCGCTGCCGCAAGTACGCGTAACGCGTCCCGAGCTCCGGCACGCGATCGATGACGTCCTGCACCAGGTGAAACCGATCCATGTCGTTGCGCACCACCATGTCGAACGGAGTCGTGGTCGTCCCTTCTTCCTTGTAGCCGCGCACGTGCAAGTTGTCGTGATTGGTACGCCGGTACGTGAGGCGGTGAATGAGCCAGGGATACCCGTGGTATGCGAAGATGACGGGGCGGTTGGGCGTGAACAAGCCGTCGAAGTCGCGGTCCGCCAGGCCGTGCGGGTGCTCGCTCGGCGGCTCCAGCCGCATGAGGTCCACGACGTTCACGACGCGCAGCTTGAGCGTCGGGATCTCGTGGCGAAGGATGTCCACCGCGGCGAGCGTCTCGAGCGTCGGGACGTCCCCTGCGCACGCCATGACGACGTCCGGCTCGCCGCCTTGATCGTTGCTCGCCCACTCCCAGATGCCGATGCCCGCGGTGCAATGCTTGATCGCCTGGTCCATCGTGAGCCACTGCGGCGCGAGCTGCTTGCCGACGACCACGACGTTCACGTAGTTCACGCTCCGGAGGACGTGGTCGGTCACGCTGAGCAGCGTGTTTGCGTCCGGCGGCAGGTAGACGCGGATGACGCCCGCCTTCTTGTTCACAACGTGATCGATGAAGCCCGGGTCCTGGTGGCTGAAGCCGTTGTGGTCCTGTCGCCACACGTGCGAGGTGAGCAGGTAGTTGAGCGACGAGATCGGCCGGCGCCACGGGATGTTGCGCGTCACCTTCAGCCACTTCGCGTGCTGGTTGAACATCGAGTCGATGATGTGGATGAAGGCCTCGTAGCAGGAGAAGAAGCCATGGCGGCCGGTGAGCAGGTAACCCTCGAGCCAGCCCTGGCACTGGTGCTCGCTAAGCATCTCCATCACGCGCCCGTCGGGAGACACGTGGTCGTCCGTCGGCAGGATCTCGGCGACCGACACCCGCGTCGTCACCTCGAAGACGGCGTTCCACCGGTTCGAGTTCGTCTCGTCGGGGCTGAAGACGCGGAAGTTGCGCGCCTCGGCGTTCTCCCTGAGAACGTCGCGGATCATCCCGCCCTGCACGCGCGTCGCCTCCGCCTGCACCGAGCCCGGGGACGGGACGTCCACCGCGTACGAGCGGAAGTCGGGCATGCGCAGGTCCTTGCGCAAGAGCCCTCCATTCGCGTGCGGGTTCGCGCTCATGCGACGGTCGCCCTCGGGCGCGAGCGCGACGACGTCCTCGGTCGGCCGCCCCCGCGCGTCGAAGAGCTCCTCCGGCCGATAGCTCTTCATCCACGACTCGAGGAGCGCGAGGTGCTTCGGGTCGCGCCCGATCTCGAAGGGCACCTGGTGCGCGTGGAACGTCCCCTCCACCTGCACTCCGTCGACCTGCTTCGGCCCCGTCCACCCCTTCGGCGTCTTCAGCACGATCATCGGCCAGCGCGGGCGCTTCGAGAGGCCGCGGGAGCGCGCCTCGCTCTGGATGCGCGCGATCTCGGCGACGGTCTCGCCCAGCACCGCGGCCATCTTCGCGTGCATCGCCGCGGGCTCGTCGCCCTCGACGAAGCGCGGCGCCCAACCGTAGCCGCGCAGCAGGTGCTCGAGCTCCTCCTGCGGGATGCGCGCGAGGATCGTCGGGCCGGCGATCTTGTATCCGTTGAGATGCAAGATCGGCAGCACGGCGCCGTCGCGCGCCGGGTTTAGGAACTTGTTCGAATGCCAGCTCGTCGCCAGCGGCCCCGTCTCGGCCTCGCCGTCGCCGACAACGCAGAAGGCGAGCAGCCTTGGGTTGTCGAATACCGCCCCGAACGCGTGCGACAGCGCGTACCCGAGCTCGCCACCCTCGTGGATGCTGCCCGGCGTCTCCGGCGCCACGTGGCTCGGGACGCCGCCCGGAAACGAGAACTGCCGGAAGAGGAGGCACATCCCGAGCTCGTCGCGCGAGACGTTCGGGTACATCTCGCTGTACGTCCCCTCGAGCCACGTGTTCGCGACGACACCCGGTCCCCCGTGCCCGGGGCCGCAAACGAAGATCGCGTCGAGGTCTCGCTGCTTGATGAGGAGGTTCGCGTGCGCATAGACGAAGTTGAGCCCCGGCGTCGTGCCCCAGTGGCCGAGCAGGCGCGGCTTCACGTGCTCGAAGCGCAAGGGCTCGCGCAGGAGCGGGTTCGCAAGCAGGTAGATCTGCCCCACGGACAGGAAATTCGCGGCACGCCAGGTCGCGTCCAGTTGGCGAAGCACCTCGGGGGCCAGCGTTGGGTTCATCGTCTTCCTCTCGGTTCGGCGATCACGCGGGGACTTTGGGTTGGGAAAGGGCGAGCACGCGGGACGACTCGCGGGCGATGATGGCCTCTTCGTCGGTATGGATGACCCGCACGGTGCAGGCGCTCTCGTCGATCGAAACGACGGGCGCGCCTGCGGCGTTCCGCGCGCCGTCGAGGCGCATTCCCAGGTGCCCGAGGGTCTGGACGACGCGAGCGCGCACGGGCGCCGCGTTCTCGCCGATTCCGCCGGCGAAGACTAGTGTGTCGACCCCCCCGAGGACAGCCGCCAGCGCGCCGATCGCCTTGGTGACGCCGCGACAGAAGAGCGCCACCGCGTCGGCGGCGCGCGCGTCGGTCGCCTCGCGCGCGAGCAGGTCGCGCATGTCGGCGCTCGTCTCGGAAACGCCGAGCAGACCGGAACGATGGCTCAGGATGGCGTCGAGCGCGTCGGGACCGAGGCCGTCGAGGCGAGCCATCCGCAGGACGACGCCGGGATCGAGGTCGCCCGACCGCGTGCCCATCGGGACTCCTGAGTTGGGAGTGAAGGCCATCGTCGTGTCGACGCTCCGGCGCTCGAGCACCGCGGCCAGGCTGGCTCCGGACCCGAGGTGCGCCAGGACGAGCCGCCCGCGCGCGGCGCGCTCGCCGGCGACGCGCTCGAGCTCCTCGACGAGGAACTGGTACGAGAGCCCGTGAAAGCCGTACCGGCGCATGCCGCGCGCTTCGTAGCTCCGTGGAATCGGCAAGAGGCGCGCGACGCGCGGCATCGTGTGGTGAAACGCCGTGTCGAAGCACGCGACCTGCGGCGTCTCCGGCGCGCGCGCGCTCACCGCCTCGACGATGGCGATCTCCGCGGGCAGGTGATCGGGGTCGAGCTCGCGGAGCTGCCGCAGCTCGGCGAGCACCTCGGGCGTCACTCGCGTCGCCCGATCGAACGCGTCCCCTCCGTGCACGACGCGATGCCCGACCCCACTTACGCCCGCGAGGCCCCCGTGCGCCCGCAGCGCCGCGAGAGCCTCCTCCAGCGCCCTCGCCGCATCCTCCGCGCGCTCCCCGACGCGCTCGACCTTTCCCGACGCGATCCGCTTCGCCGGCGCGCCCGCCTCGTAGAGCGCGTACCTCAGGCTCGACGAGCCTGCGTTCAACGTGAGGATCCGTCCGGGCGGCATCGCGCGTCGGGCCGCGAGCCTACCTCACCTACCGCCCCGCGCCCGCGCCAACCGCCCGGCGCGTCTCTTTCGCCCTCAATGGGGCGCTGCGGGCGCAGCGGGCGGAGGAGGCGCGGCCGTAGGCGCAGGGGCCGCGGCCGGGGCGGGGAACTGGTTCTTCGCGTCGAGGAAGAAGCGCGCGAGCTCGGCGCATCCGACGATGTTGTCGACGGCGTCGCTGGTGAGGGCGACGATGTCGAACTCGGGCGTCATGGGCTGGAAGGCCGAAGCGGTGAAGGACGCGAGCTCCGAGTCCTGCAGCGCGCAGTCGCGCGCGACCGTGTCGAACGCCGACGCAGCGGCCTTCGCGTCCACGCTGGCGAAGAACGCTCCCGTTCCGTTCTCGGCGCGTGTGAAGGTCACCTTCGCGAGCGCCTTCGCCCCCATGGGGTCCGGCCGCTTCGGCGCGACGCCGACGATGAGGACGCGCACCTCGTAGTCGTAGGGCTCCTTCTCGCTGCGCACGACCCCGAGGCCGTACGAGCGCAGCCGCTGGCGCACGAGGCGCACCGCGGCGTTCGACGCGTCCGACGGGACGCACGCCGCGTTGTTGTGGTCCGGGTCGCCATCGAGGGGCGTCGCGCCGCACTCGGGCGCCTCTCCTTGCTCGCCGGGCTCGGACGCGGCGCGGACGAGCACGTGTAGCTGCCCGTAGGCGCCCTGCGGCAGATTGCGCAGGGGCCTCATCTCGGAGGATTCCCGGGCCACGCCGTTGACGTGAATGGGCGAGGGCCCGCACGCGACCGGCATGAGCGCCGCGGGCACCCAGGCCAGTCGCGCGGCTCGCTGCAGCGATCGACTCTCGGGTCGTTTGGCTGGCGTCATCCGCATCGCGCCATCATGCCACAAGTCATCGCGGGGATTTCATGCGGCGATCCGGCTGCTCGGCTGCGGAGGTGGACGGTCACCCGGCGCCGACGACGGCTGAGCCC
>CALKVG010000755.1 GCA_937998045.1 uncultured Myxococcales bacterium | reverse complement strand
GTGTTTGGACAGGGCAGGGTTTGGGCACGAACACGCCTCTCCAGCAGGACGATCAGGCCAAACCGCTGGCTCAGGACCTCCCCGCCGGGAACGCCCCCGGTGACCAGCTACGGTGGTTCCGCGGCTTCTTCGGGAACGTGGTCTACGACTACCATGGGACGGCGCTTGCCGTGGGCGCGGGCGCCGCGTTCGTTCAGGAGACCACTGCGGACGCGGCTTCGATAAGCACGAGTCTACTCAAACAAAATGTCGAGTATCACGCCGTATTCACCCAACGATTTCATTCGATCGTCCTGAGCGCGGAGTACATGCATTGGAGGTCCGACTGGTATCTCGGCGAGAAGCAGTCGCTCAACTTCGTCGGCGGGGGCGTCACTTTCGTCTGGTGACCCCGATCGCGAACCATCGTCTACGGAGCCCGGCAGAATGATCCTCTTTCAACTTTATTTCGAAGTGACCGAGGACAGGCGCGCAGAATTCGAGCGGGTGTACTGTGAGGCCTTCGAGCCCGCGCTTCGCAAACAGCTCGGGTTTCAGCACGTCCGATTTTTGCGGCTATACGGCCCCGAAGTTTGCTCGGAGATTGATGCCGCTCCAACCGAGTTCAATTACCAGGTCAACTTCGCGTTCGACTCGGAGCAGAACCGCCGGCGTTGGGCCGCGAGCGCCGATCACGATGCGGCATGGCCCCAATTCAGCGCGATCGCCCAAAGGGCGCAGTGGCGGGGGTACGAGGTGATTGCGGGAAGTCATGCGTGAAGATGCACTGGGACGGTAATGCGGTGGTATAAAGGTGACATAGGGGATGTGAACTTCGCGGCCGTCGTAGCCAGCGGGCTGCCGCGAGGTCCGGTTCGTTGGCCGAACGCACGAGAGAACCATGGAACTGACAGCGACAGCACCGAATGCGATTCAAGCACATGCCGGCCTAGACACGCGAAAGCTCTTTCTGATCAGCGTCATCTCTTGCACGACGAACAGCATCAGCTTCAGCCTTCGCACCAGCATCGCCGGTGACATTCAGACGGCGTTCTTCGATCCGATCGATCCCATTCATTCGGCGTCGCTGTTGGGCTCGGCCTTGGGCATCGCCTTTTTGGGATTCGCGTTCACGGTCGCCTTCGGTAGCACGCTCCTCGATTTTTTGGGCATGCGGAACATATTGACGATCTCCAGCCTGAGTTTCATCGCTGGTACGCTGCTGACGATTTTCGCCGATAGCGTCGCGCATGGCGCTGCGATTTACCGCGTGGTCTGGTGCGGGATGCTGCTCTCGGGCATCGGGTGGGGATGCTCGGAAGCGGTGATCAATCCCCTGACAACCACGCTCTATCCCGACGACAAGACTCACAAGCTGAATGTCCTGCACGCCTGGTGGCCGGGCGGCATCATCATTGGCGGGCTCGTCGGCCTGGCCATCGGCGCTCTTCAGATGAGCTGGCGCTTCAAATTCGCGGTGGTGCTCATCCCCGCGTTGGTGACCCTGATCATGCTCCTCGGAAGCAAATTCCCGAAGACCGAGCGCGTCACCGCGGGCATCCCGGCCCGGGAGATGTTCCTTCAAGCCATTCGGCCGTCGTTCCTCATCTGGTTCTTCTCGATGTTCCTGACCGCCGCCGCCGAGCTGGCTCCGGGACAGTGGGTGGACATGGCCCTGACGCGCACCGTTCATATGCAGGGCATCTGGCTCCTCATCTATGTGAGCGGCCTCATGTTCGTCATGCGACACTTCGCCGGCGCCATGGTCCACAAGCTCTCTTCCGTGGGGCTGCTGTGGTTCTCGTGTCTGCTCGCGTCGCTCGGTCTCGTCTCGTTGAGCGTAGCCAACTCCCCCGCGCTGGGAGTCCTCGCGGCAACCGTCTGGGGCGTGGGGGTTTGCTACATGTGGCCGACCATGCTGGCCGCTGCCTCCGAGCGCTTCCCGCGGGGGGGGGCTTTTCTGATGGGATTGATTGGTTTCGCCGGCTGCTTGTCGATTTACTTCGTACTGCCCCAGATGGGCATGATTTTCGATTCTGCGAAGATCAAGGCCGCCGGTGGAGAAGAAGCCTTCAAGCGCCTGACTGGCGATGCGCTGAATGGTGTGCTGGTTCAGGCCTCGACGCAGTCGTTCCGTATCGTGGCCATTCTGCCGGCCGTGCTGCTGATCGTTTTCGGGGCGATTTGGCTGCGCGATCGCGCCAACGGCGGATTCCGGCCGGAGAAGCTCTGATCACGGGCATCGGGCAAGGGCACGGCCATGAACCGAACGCACCTGAAACACGAGATCCAGCCGACGCCCACGGACGTCGAATGCGTGCTGAGGACCCAGGCCGTGATCGGGGAGGGCCCCATGTGGTCGGCCGAAGGGCAAAGGCTGTACTGGGTGGATATCCCGGAAAAGAAGACGCACGTCTTCAATCCCGCGGATGGTTCGAACCAGACGTTCGAGCTACCCGATCTGGTCACCTCCGCGACCCCTCGAAAGGGCGGGGGTTTGGTGTTGACGCTGAGAAAGAGTGTCGCATTCTTTGATCCGCAGACGAGCAAGCTCGATATCCTGCCCGACGTCGAGCCGGACAAGCCTGGCAATCGTTTCAACGACGCCAAGTGCGATCGCCAAGGCCGCCTGTGGGGAGGAACGATGGGCGACGTCGACTGGGACTCGCCGGTGGGGAGCCTCTATCGATTCGACGCAAAGCGCAGCCTGACCCGCATGGAAGAGGGGGTCTGCTGCTCCAACGGTCTCGGTTGGAGTCCCGACGGCAAGACGCTCTACTTCGCGGAGAGCTTCCGCTACAAAATTCACGCGTACGACTTCGATGCAGCGACGGGAGAGATCGGCCATCGACGCCTGTTCGCGTCGCTGGAGGGCAAGGGTGGCGCGTTCCCCGACGGCCTCACCGTGGACTCCGAGGGTTTCGTTTGGAGCGCTCAGCCGGTTTTCGGCCGTCTCGTGCGCTACGATCCGAAGGGAGCCATTGAGCGTATCATCGAGCTACCCGTCTCTCGCGGCACCAGTTGCATCTTCGGCGGTGCCGACCTCGACATCCTTTACGTCACTACCATGCGGGGGACTCTGACGGAGGGGCAGCTCGCCGGCGAACCGCTCGCGGGATCGCTGCTCGCGTTGAGGCCGGGGGTTCGAGGAATCGCAGAGACGCCGTTCGCCGGATAGAGGGCCAACACGCTACCGTCGAGCGCGGACGCTCGAGGGACCCTCGACGGCTCGAGCCATGCAACAGACCTGCGGCACGACACCGAAGAGGAAGACGGCCGCGCGCGACCGAGATCGCGGAATTCTCTGAGCCTGCCTAAGAGCCGGTCCGAAAACTTGGCCATGTTCGCGGCGGTGTGATGAAGAGCCGCGCGCATGGAGGAACGCTTTGCTGGTGTCCCGGAGGTGCTCTGGGAGCGCGTAGAGCCCTATCTGCCGATCGAGCCACCGAAGCCACGGGGAGGTCGGCCACGCAACGACAATCGCCGCGTATTGGCTGGCATACTGTACCGTAACCCATCGGCCAGTGACGTCGTTCGCGCCGGCCTCGGTGTGCGCTACGCG
>CALKVG010000754.1 GCA_937998045.1 uncultured Myxococcales bacterium | reverse complement strand
CGCGAGGAGCTCGACTTCGCGCTCGCGGTCCTGCCGCGGTACGGCGGCCGAATGGGCGACACGCTCATCTCGCTGGGGCTCGTCGGCTCGCTGGACATCTTCCGCGCAATTCGCGAGCAGGGGCGCGACCGCCTCGTCGATCTGTTCCAGTGGCGCACCGGGACGCTCACCTTCTTCGGCGCGCAGGCCGCGCCGCACGTCGACTTCCCCCTCGAGCTCGAGGTGCCGCCGCTCTTGCTGGCCGGCCTCGAGGTCGCCCAGCCCGGCGACGCGCCCGTCGAGAAGTGGCGGGCGCGCTACGGCGACGTCCTCGGTCCGGCGACCACGCTCCGCCCCAGGCTGCGCAGCGTCGCGTGGCCACCCGTCGTCAAGCGCCTCCTCGACGCAACCGACGAGCCGGCGCGGCTGCGCGATGTCCTCGCCGCGATCGCCAACGACGGCAAGACCAGCGCCGCCGACGCGCTTCGCGCCCTCGAGATCCTCCTCGCCGGCAAACTGGTCGCGTGGCAGTAGCGTCCCGAGTCGCGGACCCATAGGGCCCAATACTCGGGACCAATACGACCGCGACCGGGACACTATTTCGCGACTGCCGCCGCGCCGCCGGAGAACGGCAGGATCGTCTTCAGATCTTCGTCGGTGTAGCGGAGCTGCAGGCCGATGAAGTAGTCCCGCAGACTGGGCTCGAAGAGGTGATCGACGCCGCCGTAAAGCCACAGGTGCTTCAGGAATTCGTACGAGACGTACGACCGCAAGCGAGGCTCGATCTCTTCGCTGAAACCGAAATAGTCGCTTACGATCTCGAACCGGTCCTGCAAGAGGTGGACGTCGAGACCGATGCCGCCGGTGGACTCCTTGATTCCGAAGCGGCCGGTGAAGGGGCCGAACCGCTTCGCGAACTGGAGAGAGAAGCGGAAGCTGTTGGTCGTCGTGAAGGTGGTCGTGCTGTAGGACTGCGGCGAGCGCGGGTCGTTCGTCGTGACGAACGTATCGGTGATCGACGTGAGGCCCTTCGGATCGTTGATGAGCTCGATCTCGTAATACTTGTCCTCTTGCGGCTGGAGGCGCAAAGAGACATAACTCTTGATTGCGTTCGCGAGAAAAAGGTAATCGCTGCGAAGCCCGACGATCGTCTGCAGGCGCGTGAGGTTCTGCACGTAGTCGTTCACGCCCTCGGCGACGCCCTGCACTTCGTTGACGAGCTGGTCGTCCTTCGTGAGCTTGCCGATCGTGCCCTCGCCGCGGTCGATACGCCCGGCCACGCTGTCGATGTGCGAGAGCGCGCTCTCCAGGCTTTTGCTGGATTGATCGAGGTGATCGATCATGTCGCGCAGCTCGCCCTTCTGGCCCTCCTTCGTCTCGTTGGCGGCCGCCATCGCCGTGCGGACGTCCTGCGTCACGACGCGGACGTTCTCGAGGATCTGGGCAAGCTGGGGGTTCGCGTTGCGCGTGATCTGATCGACGTTGATCAGCGTGTCGTGAATGAGCTCGCGATTCTCGCGGACCGTCTTGTTGAGCGAGTCGGTGGCGTCGGCCAGGTTCTGCAGGATCACCCGGATGTTCTGCCCGCCCTGCTCGGTGCCGATGGACGCGGCGAGCTGCTGCGCGACCGCCTTGACGCTGTCGGCGATCTCCTTCACCTCGTCCATGATCTCGCCGGGCGTCGTCTCGGTGACGATGATCGTGATCTCGTCTCCGTCGTGGAGCTGCCGGTGATCCGGCGTGCCCGGCGTGAGCACGACGATCGACTCCCCGAGAAGGGACGCGCTCTTCTTGCCGAGCGTCGCGTTGTCGTAGAGCGGCACGTCGTCGCGAACGGTGACGTCGAGGCGCGCCTGCCCCTTCTCGAGCTTGATCGATCGCAGCGAGCCGACGGGGATGCCGGCGATCGTCACGCGCGAGCGCGTCGCCAGGCCCGTCGCGTCGTGGATGTAGGCGTGCACGGTGTATCCGCCGCCGCCGCCGCCCTGGGGGCTCACGAAACGATAGACGGCGAAAGCGGCCCCTCCCGTGAGCAGGACGAAGAGCCCCACTTTTGCGGCCTGCGTGCCTCTCGCCATCAGCTACTGCTGGCTACGCTACCAGCGTTCGCGCAAACTGAGGATAGTTCACGTTGTTCGGGGACTGGCGTCCCCTCGAATTCGGAGCTCACGGCTCTTCGTAGATGGTCTCTTCCGGCTCGCTCGGGCGCGCGCTGTCGGCGGCGACCGCGCCGGGCGGCGGCAGAGGGATCGTGTCGAGCTCGGCGTCGAGCTCGGCGTGTACCCGGTCGAAGTCGTCACGGCGGGAGCGCGGAACGACGCGAACGCCGTCGAAGCGCAGCGTCATGGGGTCGATGAAGACGCCCCCGCGCTTCATCCCGAAGTGGAGGTGCGGCCCGGTGACGCGCCCGGTCTGGCCGACGTACGCGATGAGCTGCCGCGCCTCCACGTGCTGGCCGACGCGCAGCCCCGGCGCGAAGCGCGACAGGTGACAGTACACGCTCGCGTACCCCCCGGTGTGCGCGATCTCGACCTTGTTACCGCACGGACCCTCCGGACCGACGCTCGTGACGACGCCGGCGGCGGTCGCGTACACGGGGGCGCCGGTCGGGGCGGCGAAGTCCACGCCGTTGTGCGGCATGACGACGTGGAGCACCGGATGCATCCGGTGCGGGTTGAACCGCGACGCGATGCGCGCGAGAGGAACCGGGGAGCGAAAGCCTCCGCTATACGGCTGCTTTCCTTTGGCGTCGAACCAGCCGTGGTGCTTGGCCGCGCGCGTCGCCTCGGCGCCCGTACCGTGCTGCCCCTCGCCCGCGGCGTCGAAGCGGTAGACGCGCACCGACGGGGCGTTCGGCGCCGCCGGGAAGTACTCCACGGCATCGAGCGAAGACCAGCGCACGAACTCTCCTCCGACGCGCTCCTGCGTCGCCACGAGGCGCAGTCGCGATCCCGGGCGAATGTCCGAGAGCTCCGCGTGCCCGTCGAGGGCGTCGTCGAGCATCGTGAGGACGTCGTCGATCGGGGTGAGCCCCGCGTCGGCGAACGAGGCGCGAAGGTCGGCCCCGACGACGACGGACTTCTTCACGCGGACCTGCTCGGGGAAGAGCTCGAGCTTGCGCACCGCCAGCGTGGGCGCGCCGCCCTCGGTGGTCTCGCGGCCCTGCCAGACGTCGGTCGGGGAGGTAGCCACTTCGTATGCCACGACCCGAGCGCTCTCCTTCTCGAAGGCGATCGTGAACGAATCCTTGGGGTCGAATCGGTCGACGTCGCGGGATTGCGCGAGGGAGCGCACCACTCGCTGGGCCTCCGATCGAGACAGCCCGGCCGAGCCGAGCGCGGCGAGGAGGGGATGGTGCCCGAGGACGCCGCCGACGATCTTCACGTCGGCGTCGCTCGAGAGCTGCGACACGCGCCACACCGTCGGACGCGGCGCGGCGGCGTCGTCCGCGACGTCGGCAGAAGCCGCGCTGCCGGCGTCGATCGCGACGGGTTCGACGCCGGCGAGCGATCCGGCGATCGATGCCCCCATCGCGACCGCGGGCGGCGCGGGCCGCGACGTCGCGCCGATGGCCCACGCGATCGCGGCGGACCCGATGAGGAACGCGCCCCCCACGATCGCGAGCGTGGACGCGCGAACGCGCGACCATAGCTGCTTGCCCTTGCCGGCGAACCGCTCGGCAAAGCCCACGCTCGGCGGCGGAGCCAACTTCTCCGCGGCGGCCAGAGACGGAGAGCCGCCCGTGGCCGGCGCACCGGCGGGCTCGATAACGTCCTGGGCCTCGGGCCCCACGACACCATCCTGGGGCGACCCGTGTCCTTCCAACTCGGCCCTTTCCTTAGCGCGGGACCGGGCCCGGGCGCAAAAGCGCGTGCAGATCGCACGAAATTCCATCTGCCCGCCGGCTCGCAATCGGCGTAGGCTGGGCCTTAGACCCGGGCTCTGCGCGTCGAACGGTTCCCGTTCCGGCTCCCCTCCCCGAGCGGCCCTGGCCGGCACTCACGATGGACGAGCACACCAAGCAACTGCTGCTCCTCGGCCGCGAGCATTACCAGAAGCGAGACTTCGACCGATCGGAGCAGATGCTCCGGCAGGTCCTCGAGAAGGACGATCGCCTGGCGGACGTGCACGACATGCTCGGCGTCATCTACCACGCGCGCGGCAACTTCTCGCAGGCGGAGTACCACTTCGAGCGCGCCCTCACGATCAACCCGAACTACACGGAGGCGGCGCTCAACCTGGCCGTCACCTACAACGACCGCGGCAAGTACGAGGCCGCGCGCGAAGTCTACGCACGGATCAAGGGGACGCCCGGCGGAACGCTGCAGGGGCTCGACCCCTTCGCCCGCGGCAAGATTGCCAACATGCACGCCGAGGTCGGGCAGGCATATGCCGACGCGGGCCTCGTTCGCGACGCGATCGTCGAGTACGAGAAGGCCGTCGGCCTCTGCCCGCACTTCGCCGATCTGCGCACGCGACTCGGGACGCTGCTGCGCGAGGTCAACGACCTTCCACGCGCCCGCGAACAGTACGAAGCGGCGGTCGCCGCGCGCCCGAGCTACGTGCCGGCGCGCATCCAGCTCGGCGTGACGTTGCTGTCGATCGGGGAGAGCGACGGGGCCGCCGATCAGTGGCGCAAGGTGCTCGACATCGAGCCGGACAACGTGCGCGCGAAGATGTACCTGCGCATGATGGCGAGCGCGCGAGGACCGGACTCGGGCGCGCCTCCTGTCGCTCCGAGCGAAGGCTGATCGGTCTTCTGGCACATCGCGAGGGCTCTCGATCTGCCGCGACAAGCTCCCCGTGGCAGCTGGTGAGCCTCTCGGAATGCCACGACAAGCTCTCCTGGCAGCTCGTGAGCCTCTCGGGATGCCGCGACAGGCTCTCGTGGCAGCTCGTGAGGCTCTCGGAATGCCACGACAGGCTCTCCTGGCGGCTCGTGAGCCTCTCGGAATGCCACGACAGGCTCTCCTGGCAGCTCGTGAGCCTCTCGAAACGCCACGATACGCTCTCGAGCTGCCACGATTCGCTCTCCCGGCACCTCGAGAGCCTGTCGGAATGCCAATGGACGGTCTCGTGGCACTTCGTGTGCGTCTCGCGCTGCCACGAGTGGCTCGGGGGCCGGTCAGGGTGCTTCTCGGGCCGCCGCGGGGGGCTCTCCGAGCCTCCCGTGCGCATCGCGAGCTCGCGGCCCGCGCTCACGAACCCGGATGACCGCCGACTTGCGCGCCAGGACGAGCGACGAGGGCGCTCGTGTCCGCGGCTCCGGCGATCGCGCCCGCTGCATCGAAGACGCGCTCGAAGCACTCGACGCTCGCGCGCGCGACTTCTTCGACCGGCGGCGCCGACGCCCCCATCGCGGCGAGCGATGTCACGCCGAAGCGCGAGATGCCGCACGGAAGGATCAGGCGGAACCCCGCGAGGTCCGTCGACACGTTGAACGCGAAGCCGTGCATCGTGACCCAACGCGAGAGGCGCACCCCGATGGCGCCGAGCTTCGCCGCGCGCGCCGCTCCGCCGGGCTCGCGCGGATCTCCCGGCCAGCGCCGGGGGCTCTCCTCGTCGGCCCACACGCCCACGAGCTTCGCGTCGCCCTCGATGAAGCTCGCGTCGACTCCATACCTGGCCGCGAGCGCGATCATCACGCGGGCCAGGTCCCGCACGTACCGCCGGACGTCGCAGCGATCGGGACGAAGGTCGAAGATGGGATACGCCACGAGCTGCCCGGGGCCGTGGTAGGTCACGTCCCCTCCCCGTCCGGTCTCGTGCACGTCGACCCCGCGCCGGGCGAGCTCCGTCCGGGGCACGAGCACGTTCTCATCGTGAGCCCCGCGGCCGAGCGTGACTACCGGCTCGTGCTCGAGGAGGAGCAGCGTGTCGGGCACCTCGCCGCGGATGCGCCTCTCGAGCAAGCGCTCTTGAAGGGCGTGGACGTCGGCGTACCGGACGCGCCCCAGCCAGTGCGCGACGAAGCTCTTCACGGCTTGCATGGCACGCCCGTCCGACCGAGTCGGCGGTGACTCAGCTGCGGAAGTAATTCGGCGCTTCCTCCGTGATGATGACGTCGTGCACGTGGCTCTCGCGCAGCCCCTGCGACGTGATGCGGACGAAGCGCGACTTCGTGCGAAGCTCCTGCACCGTCTTGCAGCCGGTGTAGCCCATACCGCTGCGCAGGCCGCCGACGAGCTGGTAGAGGATCGACGCGAGCGAACCGCGGTGCGGGACGCGCCCCTCGATGCCCTCGGGCACGAGCTTCTCGTCGGCGGTGCCCGACTGCGCGTACCGATCGCGGCTCCCGCGCTTCATCGCGCCGAGGCTGCCCATGCCGCGGTACACCTTGTAGCTGCGCCCCTGGTAGAGGACGAGATCGCCCGGCGACTCGTCGGTCCCCGCGAAGAGCGACCCGATCATGACGCTGCTGGCGCCGGCGGCGATGGCCTTCGTGAGATCGCCGGAGTGCTTCAGCCCACCGTCGGCGATGATCGGGACGTCGTAGCGGTCGGCGACGCGCGAGCAATCGCTGACCGCGCTGATCTGCGGGACGCCCACGCCGGCGACGACCCGCGTCGTGCAGATGCTGCCCGGACCGATGCCGACCTTGACCGCGTCGACTCCCGCGTCGATGAGCGCCTCGGTGGCCTCGGCCGTGGCGACGTTGCCGGCGACGATCTTCACGCTGGAGAACTCCTTCTTCGTCGCGCGTACGGCCTCGATCACGCCCTTCGAGTGGCCGTGCGCGGTGTCGACGACGATGACGTCGACCCCGGCGGCCACGACCGCCGCCGTGCGCTCGTGCCGGTCGGGCCCGGGGCCGATGGCGGCGCCTACACGCAGGCGGCGCTGCTCGTCCTTCACGGCCTGCGGGTACTTGTCCGCCTGCAGGATGTCCTTGATCGTGATGAGGCCGACCAGCCTGCCGTCGCCGTCGACGACGAGGAGCTTCTCGATGCGGTGCTTGTGCAGGAGGCGCTTGGCCTCGTCGACGCTGACGCCCGGCGGCACGGTGACCAGCTCGCGCGTCATGAGCACGCTGACGGGCTGGTCGAGGTTCTGCTCGAAGCGGATGTCGCGCGCCGTGAGGATGCCCACGGGTCGCTCGCCCTCGACGACGGGAACACCGCTGATGTCGTGCTCGCGCATCACCTCGAGCGCGGCCCGCAGCGACTGCGCCGGTCGGGCGGTCACGGGCCCGAGGATCATCCCGCTCTCGGCCCGCTTGACGCGCTCGACCTCGCGCGCCTGAAGCTCGATGGGGAGGTTCTTGTGGATGATGCCGAGGCCCCCCTCGCGCGCCATCGTGATGGCCGTCCGGCTCTCGGTGACCGAGTCCATGGCGGCGCTCAGGATCGGGATGTTCAGCTCGAGCCCTCGGCAGAGCCGCGTCCGGACGGAGACCTCGTTCGGCAGGACCTCGCTGTAGGCGGGGACGAGGAGGACGTCGTCAAACGTCAGTGACTCGCGGAGCCTGTCGTCGAGCATGTCACTATATAGCGCGAGAAAGACGCGTTGCGAACGGGGGGTACGGTTCGGTATTCCCTTGGGGAGACATGCGCGCGCGCTTCGGACGGGGGGAGCGGAGGACGGGCGCAGCCTGGCTCGCCGCGGCGGTTTTCTCGGCTGGCTCCGGCGCGTGCGGCGGCGACCCTGCCGACTCGACGCGCGCATCCGCGCCTCTGTCCGGCGCGAGCGCCGCAAGCCCCGACGGCGGCGTCTGCGCGGGCGCGCGCACGCTGACGTGCACGTACTTCGACGGCGCGACCGGCGCGTGGTCGACGACGCCGCCGCAGCGCGTCTCGCTCGCCGAGACCTGCGCGCCGGGAGGCTCGCACGGCGAGATCGACGCCTTCATCGACACCCGCGGGCAGTACTGGCTCGACAGTCTCGGCTTTCGCGCGAGCGGCAGCGCCGTCCGCGTCT
This sequence comes from uncultured Myxococcales bacterium, assembly GCA_937998045.1. GTDB lineage: Bacteria > Myxococcota_A > Polyangia > Polyangiales > Polyangiaceae > Palsa-1150. The sequence continues at coordinate 6,646 of CALKVG010000754.1, read as the reverse complement.
CGGAGCTCACGTCGAGCGACGCCGTGGGCGGCGTCACCTACGGGTGCGGGCACGGAGGCGGCGCCGTGCTGACGAAGCTCTTCTGCGGACAGGACATCGGATCGGGCACGCTCACGGTGCGGTTCGACTTCGCAGGCCACTGGGAGGACGGGACCCCCTGGACCCGATACTGCGACGCGCAGATCGACGTAGCTCCGTGAACGCCAGGATGGCGACGCTCCTCAGTCGGGAATCTTCTGCCCCTTGGAGGATTGCTCCTCGCGGAACTGGTCGAGTCCCCCGGTGAACGTATGCGCGACGTCCGGGTCGAACTGCGTCCCGCTGCAGCGCTCGATCTCGCCGACGGCCACCTCGTGCGGGAGCGCGCGCCGGTAAGCGCGGTCGCTCGTCATCGCGTCGTACGTGTCGGCGACCGCGATGATGCGAGCGATGAGCGGAACGTCGTTGCCGCGCAGACCGAGAGGATAGCCGCGGCCGTCCCAGCGTTCGTGGTGCAGGTGCACGCCCGGCACGAGCGGATGCAAAAACTTGATGGGATCGAGGATGTCCTTGCCGAACACCGGGTGGCGCTTGAAGGTCTCGTACTCGTCCTGCGTGAGCTTTCCGGGCTTGTTGAGGTTCATCACGCAGCCGATCTTGCCGATGTCGTGCATGAGCGCGCTCTGACGCACGATCTCGATCACGTCGGGGGGAAGGCCGAGCTTCACCCCGAGGTACGTGGCGTAGATCGCCACGCGCTCGGAGTGGCCCGCCGTGTAGCGGTCCATCTTGTCGATGGCGCGCGCGAGCCCCTGGATCGTCTGCTGGAAGGTGGCGCGGAGGTCTTCGTAAAGGCGCGCGTTCTCGATCGCGGCGGCGGCGCGCGAGCCCACGATCGACAGGAGCTTGCGGTGACCCTCGTTGAAGCGCTTTTGCTTGGTGAAGCTCGCGACGGCGATCCACCCGAGGAGCCGGGTCTTCATCCGGAGAGGAACGGAGACGAGCGACACCAGGGAGGCCGCCGGCGGGGTCGCGAAATAACGCGCGCCCTTGGTCCCCTGGATGAGGAGCGCCGAGTGCGCGGCGTACTGGTCGATGAAGACCTGCGGCGCGAGCGTTCCGTGCTCGAGGCCCGGCGTGGCGCGCGCCGACACCGCCGGCTGAGCGGACCACGCGGTCGCCTCGGCGCCGTCGGGCCGCGGATCGAGCGACCGCTGCGCGCGGGCGGGGGCCTCGCCCGGGCGTGAGGGGAAAAGCCTCTGCCGTTCGAAGTAGCCGCCCTCGCCGTCGTCGAGCCAGGTCGAGACGAGGTCGCCCTTGAGCTCGTGAAGCGCCGTGTCGCCGATGGTCGCGAGCACCTCCTCGAGCGAGAGGCTGGCCGCGATGGCTTCGCTCACGGTGTAGAGCGAGACCGCCTCGCGCAGGCGCAGGTTCTCGGCCGACAGGCGCTGCTTCTCGAGGCCCCGCTGGACGACACGGATGACCTCCTCGACCTTGAACGGCTTGAGGATGTAGTCGTACGCCCCCCGCTTCATCGCGTCGATCGCGGTCTCGACGGTGCCGAAGCCGGTCATGATCACGGTGAGGGCGTTGGGCGCCGCCGCGCCGATCGCGTCGAGGAGCTCGATGCCCCCCATGCGCGGCATCTTCAGGTCGCTGATGATGAGGTCGTAGTGCGCGTTGCCGAGCTCCTGGAGCGCGGCCGCGCCGTCCTCGGCCGTGCGGACGATGTACCCCTCCATCCCGAGAAAGTCCGCCAGGATGTCGCGAATGAACTTCTCGTCGTCGACGATGAGAACGCGGGGGCGCTCGTCGGGTGCGGAGGTCGTCGACATGGCCCTGGGGACCGTAGTGCGTCAATCCTACCAGATTCGCCTGCGCGGGTGTATGGCGCGAGGGGCACCGCTTGCCTCGAGGCCGAGCGCGTGCGATGCGTTTGCGCCTCGATGTGGCGCGTGGGCGTTGCCGGCGGCGTGGGGCCCGAGCAGAGGGGCGCTTTGGGAGCGCAGGGCGAACGGCTCGGCGCGAGCGCGCCGCTCCCCGGAGCGCTCGGGCGGTGGCGCTCGGTGGTGACGGTCTCGGCGGTGTACGCCTGCATGGGCGCCGCAGCCGCTGGCGTCGCGGTCGGGCTCGGGCTCGACCCGATCGCGTGCAGCGGCTGGCTCGGGATGCGAGGGGCGGCTTCCGCGGTCTCGAGCCTGGGGATGGGGCTCTGCGTGTCCACGGCGGCGATCGTCGCCACGCGCAAGCTCGCGCGCCGGGCGGGCTGGGCGAGGGCGCTCCACGCCGCCCTCCGACCGGCCGTGGAGGGCGCGGGCGACGCGGGCCTCTTCGCCGTCGCCCTCGCGAGCGGCGTCGGCGAAGAGCTCCTCTTCCGGGGGCTCCTCGTGCAAGTCGTGGGTCTCGTCGTGGCCTCTCTCCTCTTCGGGGCCCTGCACCAGATCCGCGGCTCCGCGCGCTGGGGGTGGATGGCGCTGGCGACCGCGATCGGCCTCCTCTTCGCGGTGGTCTTTCGCGCGACCGGGAGCCTGCTCGGACCGATCGCCGCTCACGCCTTGATCAACGGCGCGAACCTCCGCTACTTGCGCGACCGGGACCCCGAACCGCCGAGGCGCCCGATGGGCGGCCTGTTGCGGCGCGCGTGAGGGTCTACTCTTCCCCTTTTTCGTCGAGCCAGGACACGCCGTAGAGGCCGCGCTTCTTCAGCAGGTCGCGCAGGTGATGTCGCGCGACGTCCGCCTCGCGCGAAGCGAGCGACAGGTTGCCGGCGCAGCGCTTCATGAGCGCCGCCAGATACGCGCTCTCGAAGCGCTCGATCGCCCGGTCCTTCGCGTGGGCAAAGGTGCCGGAGAGGTCGAGCGCCTCGCGCTCCTGACGCGTGCCGCGGAAGCCGAATCCCTCGCCGGCGACGTCCTGACGGCGGATGATCCCCTCGTGCGCCATGGCGGCGGCGCGGGCGAGGACGTTTCTGAGCTCGCGCACGTTGCCAGGCCACGGCTGCGTCGCCAGGAAGTCGAGCGCGCTCTGCTCGATTAGGATGGGCATCTCGCGTTCGCCCGGGAGCGAAGCCAGGAGCTTCTGGCAAAGGATGGGGATGTCCTCCATCCGGTCGCGCAGCGCCGGCAGAACGACGCGCACCTGCGCGAGCCGGTAGTAGAGGTCCTCGCGGAAGCGGCTCGCCTCGATCTCGTGGCGCAGGTCGCGGTGGGTCGCGGCGATGACGCGCACGTCGATCTTGATCGGCGCATGCCCCCCGACGCGGACGACCTCCTGCCTCTCGAGCACGCGCAGGAACTTCGACTGGAGGTTCGCCGGGAGCTCGCCGATCTCGTCGATGAAGACGGTCCCGCCGCTCGCGGCCTCGAAGAAGCCGATGCGCCGCTGGTCGGCACCCGTGAAAGCGCCCTTCTCGTGGCCGAAGAGGAGCGATTCGGCGAGCGACTCCGGGAGGGCGGTCGCGTCGATGACGACGAACGGCTCTGTAGGCCGGCTTCCGCGGCTGTGCAGCGCGCGCGCGACCTCCTCCTTCCCCGTCCCGGTCTCGCCTTGCACGAGGACGCTGAGGTTCTTGGCGGCGACCCGCTCGAGCGTGGCGAAGAGCTCGCGCATCTCGGTCGAGCGTCCGACGAGCTCACCGAACGCGTCGCGGGCGCTGAGGGCGGCCGTCGTCGCGGCGTCGTCGTGCTCGAGGCGCAGCGTCGTGCCGCCCACGATGATCTCGCCGCCGGACGCGAGCTCCAGCTCCGTGATGCGGTGCGGTCCGAGCCAGGTGCCGTTCGTGCTGCCCGCGTCGCGCACGTGGAGGCGCTCGCCTACGCGCCGCAGCTCGAGGTGGACACCGCTGACGCGCGGGTCGTTGAGCACGAGGTCATTCGTCGGGTGGCGGCCCACGGTCGCGAGCGCGTTCGACATGGCGAGCGCGCGGCCGGCACCGGGACCGGCGGTCGCGACGAGCTTGGGCACATTCGCGAGCGTCCGCTGCCGGATCCCGGTGTTGACCTCCGTACCGCCGCGCGTCTCGTCTTGCGCCATTCGCGCCCATCCTAGCAGGCTCGCCGGGTTTGCTGCGCGGGCCTCGTACGGTGGTACTGTGGGCGGCCGAATGCGGCGCCCGCGGCTCGCCCGGACCTCTTCTCGTCTTGCCCTCGCGGCGGCCCTCGTCCTCCGGCTGGCCCCGGTCCCGGCGTCGGCGCAGACCGACGACGAGCTCGCCGGCGCCCGAAAGCTCTTCGCCGACGCGGTCGCCGACGAGGATGCGAGCCGGTACGATACCGCCCTCGACAAGTTCCGGCGCGTCGAGGCGGTCAAGGACACCGCGAACGTCCGTTACCGCATCGCCACCTGCCTCGAAGCCCTCGGGCGGCGGGCCGAGGCCCTCACGAACTACCGGGCCGCGGTCGGCCTTGCCGAGGGCGACCGTACCGCGGCCGATGCCGCGCGGGAGTCCGCCGTTCGGGCCACGCAGCTCGACCGCATCGTCCCCCACCTCACGGTCGTCGTCCCGCCCAACGCGCCGCCCGAGACGCAGGTGCGGGTCGACGACCAACCGGTAGACGCGTCCGCGTTGCGCAGCCCTCTCCTCCTCGATCCCGGGCACCATTCGATCGCCGCCGACGCGCCGGGGATGGCACCGTATCGCACCGGCGTAACGCTCCCCGAGGGCGGCGCCGTCACCATCACGATCGCGCTCGAGCCGCCGACGGTCGCCTCGACCTCGGCGGGGACCGCGCAGCCGGGCACCGACGCGGGCCCGCTCCCGGTTTCCCCCCCTGCCGACGCGTACTCGGGAACTTCGCCCCTGGCCATCGGCCTGCTCGGCCTCGGCGGGGCGCTCGCCGCCGGCTCTGCCGTATCCTTCGTGCTTCGCTCGTCCAACCTGGACACGCTGAACCGCGATTGCGCGAACCCTCCCAGCGCCCCCGCGTCGGGCAGCTTGAATTGTCCGGATTCGCGCATGAACGAGGTGAACGGCGCGCACAGCGCGGCGGCGGCCGAGGGCCCGATCGGCTGGGGCCTCGCCGCAGGGGCGGCCGCCTCGATCGGCGCCGGAGTATGGCTCCTTCTCCGACCGCATCCCGCGCACGCAGGCTCCGGCGTCGGCGTGGCGCCGGTCGTCTCCCAGAACGGCGGGATGCTCGTCGTCACCGGACCGCTGCCACGATGAGGAACGCCGCCTGCTTGGTGCTCGGGCTGTGCGCGCTCGGCTGCTCGGTGCCAAGCGTCGAGTTCTACGAGGCCGGAGTGGGAGCGAGCGTCGACGCGCGGATCGACGCCCCGATCGACGCCGACGCATCCCGCGACGCGCCCGCGGATTCGTCCGCCGACTCGTCCCCGGATTCGTCCGCCGACGCGCCGGCGGACGTCTCCTATTGCGGCGACGCGGGGAGCACGCCGCCGAACGGCACTTGCTGCCCCGGCGGCGGCCCGGTCTGTGCCGGCAAGCCGTGCAACAGGAACACGTGCGCCTCCTGCGCAAACTGCAGCTGGCCGAAGGTGTGCTGCATCCTGCAGGGGGCCGGCGTCTGCGAAGACGTCGCGCTCTGCCCGTGACCGCGGGTCAACTCACCATGGCCGACGCTTCTTCCACGATCCGGACGAGCTCCCCCGTGAGGCGACGCAGCGCGGAGAGCGCGCCCTCGAGACGACCCGCCGCTTCGGCGAGGTCGGCGTCGAGCTGCCCGTTCCCGGTGTCGAGCCGCTTCTGAAGCTCGGAGATCTGGTAGGTCAGGTCCGCCTCCGCCGCGTGGGCGCGGGCAACCTCGGCCTCGAGCGCGGCGCGCTCCCAGAGCAGCGCGTCGCCGTCGGCCGAGTCGGGCGCGCCCAGCGCGAGCGCGGCGGTCTCGAGCCCGAGGCGGCGGGCGGCGATGTCCTCTCCGCGCGCGCGTTCGCGCGAACGGTCGCGAGAGAGCGTGTCGATCGCGTTGCCCAGAGAGGCGCGGAAGGCACGTCCGTGCCCCTCCAGCTGGTCGACGCGCGCCTGGTGCTCCGCGGCGGTCGCCTTGACGCGCTCGAGAGACGAGACGAGCTCCCGGGCATGCTCCACGAGCTCGCGCGCGCGGTCGACCTCGGCCTCGCTCGTCCCGTGTCCCACGCACGCGGCGTCCACGAGTCGGGTCACTTCGCCGAGCATCGAGTGCCAGCGCGCGCCAATCTCCTCCGTACGAAGCTCACCCAGCTCCGCGGTCAGTCGAGACCGCGACGACTCCGTGACTCCGTCCGGGAGCGTCGGCGTGGTCGCCGTCTCGAGCGGGACTCCGGGCATCGGCGCGCCGGCGCGCCTCGAAATGCCCGCGAGGGCGTCTTGCACGACGAACGCATCGCGCGGGCGGTCGTCGGGCTTGCGCGCCACCATGCGCAAGACGAGCTCCTCGAGCGCTCCCGGGATCCCCTCGACGCGGGCGCTCGGAGGGATGCGTTCGCTGGAGAGGGTGGCGGCGAGGAGCTCCCCCGGCGCCCGGGTGGCGAACGGAAGCGCCCCGGTGAGCATCTCGTACAGCACTATGCCCAGCGCGTAGAGGTCGCAGAGCGGGCCGGCGGGTTCGCCCTCGATGTACTCGGGCGCGATGAAGCCGGGGGTCCCCAGCCTCTGTTCGCTGAAGGTGAGCGTCGGGGCATCCATGACCTTCGCGATTCCGAAGTCGGTCAGCTTGACGACGCCGGGCTCCCC
>CALKVG010000753.1 GCA_937998045.1 uncultured Myxococcales bacterium | reverse complement strand
TACACGCGTAAGATCGTCGGCAGCGTCAGATGTGTATAAGAGACAGGTCAGATTTGCAGCACGAGCTCCGATTGCTGCAACGGCATCCCGTGCACCGCAGGTCGCTGCGAAGTCCTGCAGTAGCAATAGATTCCGGCTTTTGCTTGTAGGGGCGAGGAGGCGAGCGTGAATAAGACATCCGTCGTTGCGATAGGGGCTCCTGTATCAGTGGTCGTTGTCGGAATGGCGGCATGCGGGGGAGACAACTCGACGGGCGAGTCGCCTGATGGCGGCGGCGACGCTACGTGGAGCAGATAGTCTGCCCGTTCTTCGCGCTCGCTGAGGTCGGGTGCGGCGGCGCTCCGTTCTACGCCTCCGCCGCTCGCGACGGCGGAGAGTCCTCTGACGGCGCACGGGTGCCCGATGCAGCCGCCATCGACACTGGCGAGGGGCAGCCCCCTCGAGGATGGGAGCACACCGGACGCGTTCGAGAGAGAAGCGGGTGGCCAGCGCGAGCGTCACCCACGTGCTCGACGCTGGAGACGGGGCGATCGACCAGGCGCCGTTCACCATCGGTGGAACCCTGTCGGGACTCGGTCTCACCGGCGACGTCACGGCCCAGGACAACGGGGCCGCCACGCTGACGGTCACGTCGAACGGGGCCTTCACGTTCTCCAAGGCGCTTCCCCATGGCGCGACTTACGACGTCACGGTGCTGTAGGCGTCGCTGGGTCGCACACGCGGCGTCGCCAACGGCGCTGGTACCGTGGGCTTTTCCAATGTGACCGATGTTCTGATTTCGTGCCGGTGATCCGCCACGAAAATTGCTGTAACTCGTACTCGTCATTGCCTGAAATGGGAGAGGAGGTGCCGATATGTATGGACAACCCGTCGCGACGAAGCGTTGTCCACGGTGCGGAAGCGTAGACGTTCGGCGATCGAAGAGACGTACACTCGAGCGCTGCGGATCGTGGTTGGGCGTCTTCCCTTACCGCTGCGAGGCATGCTCGCGTCGCTTCTTCGCCCGACACACCTCGCTCCGACCCGCCTCCGAAGGCAGCCACTGACGACTCGAGAAAGCCCGCCAGATCGCAGCGCCCGAGTTCGAGCAATCGGCGCCCGATTCCGCGTTGACGTCGGCCGAACGCTCTGAGGACCTGGTGTCGGATGCGGACGCACCTTGCTGCGCGCGGACTTTCGACGTTGCCAACCATGTGACGCCGGCGACGATCGGATGCGCAATCGCCGTCCGGTGTCAGGGCGATCCGAGGAGGGCTGGTCGGGCCACCGACCAGGATTGAGGGCTGAACTCCTCGAATCTGCGGGACTGGGCGCCATTCCCCTCGGAATATTTACGCGGCCCTGCGCTTGCTTCACGCTGTTCTTTCTGTTTCTCGTTTCATGACTTTCTGACGAGGGTAACCATGAGGAAAACGTCAACATTCGTGATCTCCGGAGCTTTCTTGGCCATCGTTGCCTGCGGAGGAGGTGGCAGCACGCTCTCGGGCACGAATCCGCAGGATGGTGGCCTCGATTCGGGCGTCCTTTCGGACGGGGCGGCGCCGGATGGGGTTGGCGCGGACAGCGGCGCCATGTCGGATGTCGTCACGCCGCCCGACAGCGCCGCGTCCGACGGCCCCGCGTCCGACGGCCCCGCGTCCGACGGCCCCGCGTCCGACGGCCCCGCGTCCGACGGCGCGGGCGGAGGCTGCACCTCGAACGCCCAGTGCCCGGCGTCTGACCCAATATGCAACACGGGCTCGCACCTTTGCACGACCGGCTGTACTAGCGACGGCCAGTGTCCGCCGACTGCCCCCCACTGCGACACGACCTTCGGCGGATGCGTGGGATGCCTGAGCAACACGAACTGCCAGGGAATGACCGCTTCGGTCTGCGACCCAACGACGTCCACCTGCGTGCAGTGCCTGTCGAACGCCAACTGTACCGCAGGCAAGTCGATCTGCGATGCGCAGACTCACACGTGCATCGCGGGCTGTCTGTCGGACGCGAACTGCGGAGGATCGACGCCCGTCTGCAATACGCAGACTCAGAAATGTGTGGAGTGTCTCTCCGGCGCGAACTGCGCGCCGGCGGCCCCCTTCTGCAACTCGAGCAACCAGTGCGTCCAGTGCCTCACGAGCACGAATTGCACCTCGACGGCCCCGTACTGCGATCCCGCAGGGTCGTGCGTTCAGTGTTTGACGAGCACCAACTGCGGGGCGAATCAATCGTGCGGGCCCAATTACGCGTGTCAGGCGACCTGCCAGACGAGCGCCACGTGCTCGGGAATGACACCCGTGTGCGACACGACGACGCACTCCTGCGTCCAGTGCACCTCGGCCATGAACTGCGCGGCGCCAACGCCATACTGCAGCCCGACGAACACGTGCGTGGCCTGCCTCAGCGACGCCATGTGCACCAACCCCGCTGCACCGTTCTGCAGCCCTACGGACACCTGCGTGCAGTGCCTCACGAAGCAGGATTGCCCGGGCATTCTTCGCTGCCAGAACAATCGGTGCATCTGAGCTCGCGAGATCGCCGGCGAGCGTCCGCGTCGACATCTTCATCCCGACTAGCGGGGGAGGTCCGAGGAGCGCCGTCGACCGCTGTTCCGCGTCGACGGCGTTCTGCGCGTGCTCCGTCAGAACGAGCAGCGCCAGCCGGACCTCGGCGTCATCGGCCTCCTTCGTCGCGGCGACCACCACCGGAAACCCACGCTCGCAGGACGCGCTCGGCGATACACACCTTGTCCTGCAGGAACGGACGAAGCTCGTCCGCGAGGGGCGGGTTCGCGCGCTTGCCCAACCCGATGGCGGCGTGCAGGCGCTCCTCCGGCTTCGATCGACGCGCTGCCACGGAAGCCCGAGCCTACCTCCTGCCGCTTGGTAGGCGGCCTAGAGTCGAGGACACAGGTCTGGACTCTCCGGGCGAACGCGAAGATGATCGAGCGCCGCAATGCGTCCGGGAGAGGTCGTCGACGATCGATTTGTGATCGAACGACCCGTCGGTCGCGGCGGAATGGGAGTCGTCTATCTCGCTCGCGACCAGGCCACCGCGGGTCAGGTCGCCCTCAAGCTGATGGACCGGCACCTGGACGACACGGCGGACCGCTTCCGGCGCGAGGTGCGGGTGCTGGCCGATCTCGCGCACCCGTTCATCGTGCGCTACGTGGCGCACGGACAGACCGCGGCCGACGAGCCCTTCCTCGTCATGGAGTGGCTGGAGGGGGAGGACCTGGCGCACCGCCTGGCGCGCGGCGGTTTGACGGTCACCGAGAGCGTGGGGATCGCGCGCCGCATCGCCCAGGCTCTCGCCTTCGCGCACCAGCGCGGGATCGTGCACCGCGACGTCAAGCCGAGCAATGTGTTCCTCGTCGACCGCGACCCCGAGCGCGTCAAGATCCTCGACTTCGGCATCGCGCTCCCTCCGAGCCGATCGCAGGTGCTGACGCGGACCGGGGCGCTCATCGGGACCGTCGGCTACATGGCGCCCGAGCAGGTGCGCGGCGAGCTCGACGTGGGTCCCCCGTCGGACGTCTTCTCCCTCGGGTGCGTCCTCTTCGAGTGTCTGACCGGGCGGCACGCCTTCGGCGGCTCCAACGCCATCGCCATACTGGCCAAGGTCCTGAGCGAGGAGACCGCGCGCGTGTCGGATCTGCGGGAGGGGCTCTCCCCGGCCCTCGACGACCTCGTGGCGCGCATGCTGTCCAAGCATCCATCCGGGCGCCCCCAGGGCGGAGCTGCCGTGATCGCCGAGATGGACCGGCTCGCAGCCAGCATCGTGGAGGTCTCGCCGACGTCCTCGGGCGGCAGACCGCCGAACCTCTCGAGGACCGAGCGCCGCGTGGTGAGCATCGTGCTGGCCGAGAACCTGCCGCGCGACTCGCTCGACCTCGACCCCACGTTGCTCTCCGCAGACGTGGAGAAGCAGGCGTCCCTCTACGGGGTCGCGGCCCGGTTCGGCGCGACCGTCTCGCCTCTGCGCGACGAGGGGTTCGTCTTCGTGTTCTCCGGAGGCGAAGCCGCGACCGATCAGGCCGGCATGGCGGCGTCGTGCGCGCTCGCGCTGCAGGCGCTCCGCCCGGAGGTCCGCGTCGGCATCGCGACCTGTCGCACGGAGATCTCCAACCGGCTTCCGGTCGGGCTGGCGATCGACCGCGCGGCGTCGGTGATGCGCGCGCTCGGCCGGGAGGCGCGCGACGGGGACGAGCGCATCGCCGTCGACGAGGTGACGGTCGGCCTCCTCGGTCCGCGCTACGAGGTGCGTTCCCGGGGGCCGCTGCACGTGCTGGTGGGCGAGCGCGACGACCTCGAGCGCCGTCGCCTGCTGCTCGGAATGCCCACGCCCTGCGTGGGGCGCGAGGGGGAGCTCGCCCATCTGGAGGCGGCCCTTACCGCCTGCATCGAGGACCGCGAGCCCCGAGCCGTGCTCGTGACCGCGCCCCCCGGCGTCGGCAAGTCGCGGCTCGCGACGGAGTTCATCCTTCGCGCTCGGGCGCGGACCCCGGTCCGCGTGGTGGCTGCGCGCGCCGATGCCGTGGCCGCCGGAGCCTCGCTCGCGCTCGCCCGCAAGCTCCTGCGCAGCGCCGCCGGCGTTCGCGAGAGCGACCTGACGGCGAAGCAGCGCGAGCAGCTGCACGCGTACCTGGCCCCGCGCATCTCGGGCACCGACCTCGCGATCGAGGACCTCGAGGGGACGCTCGGCGAGATCGTGTGCGGTACGACCAATCGCAAGTCGAAGGCGCCGCTGCGCGTCCTCAACGATCTGACCGTCACGCGCGAGGGACAGGCCTTCCAGGCCTGGCTGGACCTCGAGACCCGTTCGCCGCTGCTGCTCGTCCTCGAGGATCTGCATTGGGGCGACGCGCCGACCGTCGCCTACGTCGAGCAAGCGCTGCGCGGCCTGCGTGACCGGCCGCTGATGGTACTCGCGCTCGCGCGCCCCGGCGTGCACGAGCAGTTCCCCGGGCTGTGGGGCGGCGCCGGGGGTGAGCTCGCGCTGCAGGAGATCCGTCTGGGGCCACTGCCTCGCCGTGCGAGCGAGCGGCTCGTGCGCTCGGCCCTCGGCGAGGACGTGTCGGTCGAGACCGTGGCCGACGTCGTGGACCGATCGGAGGGGAACGCCTTCTACCTGGAGGAGCTGATTCGCTGCGTCGCGGAGGGCAAGACGCAGCTCCCCGACACGATGCTCGCCATGGCCGAGATCCGACTGGGCGCGCTCGAGCCCGAGGCCCGGCGCGTGCTCAGGGCGGCCAGCGTGTTCGGCGACGCGTTCTGGCTCGGGGGCGTCAAGGCGCTCCTCGAGAGCGAGAGCGGCGTCTCGGACTGGCTCGAGTCGTTGGCCGCGCGAGAGCTCCTGGTTCGGTCGCGCGACCCGCGGTTCCCGGGGGAGCGCGAGTACACGTTCCGGCACGCGCTCCTGCACGACGCCGTCTACGCGATGCTCACGGAGGACGATCGGACCGTGGCGCATCGGGTCGCGGCTCATTGGCTCGAGGGAGTGGGGGAGAAGACCGCGAGCGTCCTTGCGCACCATTACCGCGAGGCCGGCGAGCACGAGGCGGCCGCGGTGCACCACATGCGCGCGGGGGACTCCGCCACGCGGCTGTGCTCCTACGACGAGGCCCGCAGCCACTACGGCGCGGCGCGCGCGGAGCTCGCGCAGGTGCCCGAGGACGACGCGATCCGGAGGCGCAAGGTGGACACGCTCCTGCAGCAGATCTTCATCGCGCTCGTGTCCGACACCGCAGAGGCCAACCTCGAGCGCGCTGCCGAGGCGCGCTCGCTGCTGGACGAGATCGCGAAGGGCGGAGAGCTGTCGCAAGAGGACCGGCTGCGCCTCGCGCGCGTGAACTACTTCCACGGGCGCATCCACTTCTATCGGGGCGAGACGCACAAGGCGATCGAGTACTACCGGAGAGTCCTCCCGGTGGCGCACGAGTCCGGGGACGATGAGCTCATGGGGCTTCCCTCGTGCTTGATCGGCACCGCGACGCTCGTGCAGGGAAACGCGCTCGAGGCCGAGCCGCTCCTCGCGCAGTCGATCGGCCCCATGGAACGCCTCGGAGAGCCCTTCGAGTGGTTCCGCGCGGTCGGCTACCACGGCATGAGCCTCGTCCTGCTCGGGCGGTACCGGGAGGCGGTGCAGGAGCTGGCGCGGGTGATCGGGCGGGCCCGCCAGGTGAGAAAACCGAACCTGCTCTCCGCGTCGTACCTGATGGCGGGGACCTCCCACCTCATCGCGGGCGACTGGCCCCGGACGCTCGAGCACCTCGAGGAGGTGCGCTCCCTCGCGACGCAAACGGGCGACCGGTTGCACCTGAGCCTCGCGTGGAGCGGGATCGGCTGGGCGTGCAGCCAGCTCGGGCGCCATGCCGAGGGCGAAGCCGCGCGCGAAGCCGGCCGCTCGATCTCGTCGGCCATGGGAGGCAAGCTCGTGCTCGACGACTGGTACCGCGCGGGCGACGCCGAGATGGCGCTCAACGCGGGACGCATCGACGAGGCGTTCGACCTCGCGAGCGAGCTGGCCCGGTCGAGCGAGTCCAGGGGCCTGCTGCTGTCGCAGGGAGTGGCCGAGCGCGTGCGGAGCGACGTGCTCGCGCGACGCGGGCAGCACGAGGCAGCCGACGCGGCGGCGCGCGCAGGCATCGCGGCGCTGGAGAAGGGAGGCCTGTACGCGCCGGCGACGCGGAGCCGGCTGGCCTGGGCCCTGCAGCGGCGTGCGCGCGGGGACGCCGCGGAGGCGGGGGAGCTGTTACGCGAGGTGATCGATCAGCTCGCCCGGCACGGTTGCGAATATGCCATCGAGGAAGCGCAGAGGCGCTGGGAGTCATGGAAGTGCTGAGGACGCCCGAGGATCGGTTCGTGGGGCTGCCGGGACACGCGTTCGAGCCGCGGTACGTGGAGATTGCGGGTCTAGCCGGCACGCTTCGCATGGCCTACCTGGACGAAGGGCCTCGCGACGGCGCGCCCGTGCTCCTGCTCCACGGCGAGCCCACCTGGTCGTTCCTCTATCGGAACCTGGTCCCCGTCCTCGTCCAGGCCGGGCTCCGCGTCGTCGTGCCGGACCTCGTCGGCTTTGGCCGCTCCGACAAGCCCGCGCGCCGCGAGGAGCACACCTACCAGCGCCAGGTCGACTGGACGCGCGCCTTCGCGGACCGCCTGGGCCTCGACGGCATCCGCTTGCTCTGCCACGACTGGGGAGGGCTTATCGGCCTTCGCATGGTGGCCGAGCAGCCGGACCGCTTCGCGCGGGTGCTGGCGACCAACACGGGGCTACCGACCGGAGACCGCGCGCCCCTGGACGCGTTCCGGGCCTGGCGCCGCTACGTGCAGGAGGTGCCGCAGCTGTCTGCGGGCGAAGTCGTGGCGCGATACAACGTCAAGCCGTTGCCGCCGGACGTCGCGGCCGCGTACGACGCCCCCTTCCCCGACGAGGCGTACAAGGGCGGCGCGCGCCAGCTCCCGCTGCTCGTCCCGATCACGCCCGACGATCCCTCCACGGAGGCGAACCGCCGGGCGTGGGAGTCGCTCTCGCGGTATGGCCGTCCCCTCCTCACGATCTTCGGCGACAGCGACCCGTTCACGGCCGGCGTCGACCGCGTCCTGCAGAAGAAGATCCCCGGCGCGGCCGGCCAGCCGCACGCCGTGCTTCACGCCGGCCACTTCATTCAGGAGGACGCGCCCCAGGAGCTCGCCGCCCGCGCGGCGTCGTTCTTCGCGGGCTGATCGCCGAACCACCGGTGGTCGGGCGGCTGGGTCGCCCCCTGGCGGGCCAGCAGGATGTGCCAGTCCTGCATATCGCGCGCGCGGAAGTACCCGGCCACCGTCAGGAAGAAGAACTCGAACATGCGGCGCGTCGACTCCGGATGGCGCCCGGCGAGCGACGGCCACGTGCGCTGCAGGTTCGCGTTCCATGCGCGGAGCGTCTTCGCGTACGACGGCCCGATGCCGTGGACGTCCTCGATCATCAGCAGCCCCTCCGCGGCGCCAGCGAGCTGCGAGATCGACGGGAACACGATGCCGGGGAACACGTGCTTGTCGATCCACGGGTTGCCGTGCGTCGTCGCCACGTTGGACCCGACCGTGTCCACGAGCACGAGCCCGTCGGGCGCCAGGCACCGGTGCATCTTCTCCATGAAGAAGCGGTAGTTCTTGTGCCCGAACTGGGACACGACCGCGATGACGGCGATCTTGTCGTACGTCCCGTCGAGGTCGCGGTAGTCCTGTTTCACCACGTCGACCGGCAGCCCCCGGCACGCCGATCGCGCGTAGCGGAGCTGCTCGTCGGAGATGTTGATGCTCGTCACGTGGCAGCGCCGTGTCTCGGCCATGTACCGGGCCAGCTCGCCCCAGCCGCCGCCGACGTCGAGCACGCGATCGGCCGCCCGCAGATCCAGCTTCTGACAGATCATCTCGAGCTTGTTGTGCTGCGCGACGTCGAGGTCCTCGGTCCCCTTGAAGTAGGCGCAGCTGTACGCCTTGTACTTGCCGAGGAAGCCGCAGAAGAGCTCATTGTCGAGGTCGTAGTGGCGCGCCTGCCGGCGCGACATGCCGCGCGTCTGCCGGTTGAGTGCCGCGGCCAATGCGCCCAGGGCCAGGCGACCCGGCATACGCATGGACGAGCGCTCGGCGCCGCCGCGGATCAGCCGGACGATCATCTCCTCGAGGTCGTCGCAGTCCCACCAGCCGTCCATGTACGAGTCGCCGAAACCGATGGCGCCCTCGAGCAGCACCCGGCGGTACACACGCTCGTCGTGCACGCGGATGTCCCACGGATGCGCGGCGCCGGACGTCGACATCCGCACGCCGGACGCCGCCAGCAGCCGCTCGCACACGCCTCGAAGAACGCTCGTCATGAAGTCGCCTCCCGTCCGCGCGGCTCCCGGAGCTCCCAGACGACCCCGAGCCGCTCGAGCAGCTTGATCGTGCAGTACGTGACGTCGATCTCCCACCACCGGAGGCCGTGGCGCACGCACGTCATGGCGTGATGGTGGTTGTTGTGCCAGCCCTCCCCGAACATCAGCAGAGCGAGTACGAAGTTGTTCCTGCTGTCGTCGTCCGTCGGGAAGCGCCGGGTGCCCCAGCGGTGCGCGACCGAGTTGATCATGAAGGTCACCTGCCAGGTCACGACCATGTTGAAGAAGAAGCCGAAGAAGAGCCCCGAAGCCCCCGCGGCGAGGTAGGCGGCGCAGGCCATGACCGCGGGCGGCAGCATCCAGTAGCGGTCGATCCAGCGAAGCTCGGGGTATCGCGCGAAGTCCCGCACGAGCGACAGGTCGGTGTCGTCGGTCCGGTCGAACAGCCAGCCCACGTGCGCGTACAGAAAGCCGCGCTGCCGTGGCGAGTGCAGGTCCTCCGGCGTGTCCGAGTGCCGGTGGTGGTAGCGGTGGTGCGACGCGTACCAGAGGACGCCCTTCTGCCCCGTCGTCTCCGCGAGGAATGCGAGCACGAGCTGGAACGCCCGGCTCGTACGGAAGCTGCGGTGCGCGAAATAGCGGTGATAGCCCAGCGTGACCCCGAGGATGCGCACGGCGTAACAGACGGCGAAACAGAGCGCGCCCGCCCGCGTAACGCCGGTCCATAGCGCTCCGAAGGCCAGGGCATGGGACGCGAGGAACGGCAGCGCCCCGAGACGGCGGTAACCGGCGCCGTCGCCCTTGAAGAGCAGGTAGCCTCGGCCGCGGCGAGCGACGAGGGGGGACTCGCTCGGCGTCGAGGAGAGCAGCATCGTTTCCGTCTCTCGCCCCCTTGGCGGCCGATGATGCGCGAGAACCAGGACGCACTCAAGGCGAAGTTGGTTGCCGGAGCGTCAGTGCGGCTCATCGCGCGCAGGCGCGGCGTCGCAGCTCGACTCCGGCGGATCGACGCGGGGGAATATGGCGTTGCCGGCGACGCCTTCGACGGCGTGGCCTACCCCGCCTACGAGGCCGGCATCGATGCGGACGCGGCTCCCAACGGCGGACGGTGGCTTCGCCGTTGCCGACGTCGGCTACGGCGGTGTGGTGGCCGACGCGTACGCAGGTTGCGGACCTAAAGGTTAGAGGGGACGGTCCCTCCGTCCAGCGCTACGCGCCGGAGTCGCGCAAGCGACGAGCGCGCCCCGCCTCAAGGAGGAGCCGGCGCCCGCGGGCGGCGCCGACGACGAAATCCTCGCCCGTAACGTCTGCTCGCTCGTTGGGAGGCGGGGCGGGAGGAGAAGAGATGGTGGTCCATTTCGCCTAGCGCGCTGACGCCTCGCTTTAGCTCGAGTAGCTGCGGGGTTCGGGTGGGGAGCGAGCTGGTGCTCGCCGCTTCATACCACCATGGGCGGCAAGTAGCCGAGGAGCGATAGGATGAAAGCAATATTGGTGTCGCTGGCCGTCGTGGTAGCCGGGTGCAACTCCGGTACCTGGGTTGACGGCACATGGCTAGTGGACTGCGAAATGCAGAAGAAGACCGCCGAGGCGAAGGGAGCCGCCGCGGAGACGGCAAGAAGGCCATGGAGATGGAGGCACACGCCATCTGCCGTAAGGCCAGGAAGGCCTTCACGGGCGACTTGCGCTGCGAGAACAACGTCGGCCAGGTGAAGTGCAAGTAGCCGCAGCAGCCGAACACCGAACCCGCCCGTCGGCAGGGGCCTACTCGAGAACGAGTCGCAGCGGGTGAACAATGATCGTCGTGGGCGCTGCGGCGAAGGTATTATTTCGAGTCAACGGTTTTGAATGTGAATCGCGGAGTCGGCACATAGGCCAATCTTTCGCCGAGCAAGTGATCGAGCGCAATCGCACAAGCGGACGCATGCTAAAATGGTCGTAGCGACCGAGAAGTGCTAGCCGACCCCGAGGACCATGCGTATGCCGAGGCAGGCGCTGTCACGAACCGCCGGTCTGGACCGATCAAGGACCCGTCGCGGCCGACTGCCCGTAGCGATCCACGGTCCGCGGTGTGTGTTGCTCCGCCCTCGCTCGCGAGCGATCGCGAGCGAGGGGCGGCGCCGTCACGAACCGTTCGGACCGAGGGGGCTCGTGACAGCCGAAGGCCTCGGGGTCCCGCTTGACCCGCGAGGAGGGCAAGCGCCGGGCTAGCGCTTCCTACACGCCGCCGGCGCCTGTCAGAGCCCGTACTTCGCGGCGAAATAGCCCTCGAGGGTCGCGAGGTCGGGCGCCGAGAGCGACCCCTGCATGGCGATGACCTCGGCGATGTCGCCCAGGACGTCCTGTTGCTTGTCGGTGCCGCCGATCCGCAGCGGGTATCCGCTTGCGCTCACGTCGAGCGCGTATCCCGCTCCCGTCGCGCTCGCGCCGTCATGACCGTTGACGCGCAGGCTGAGCGTATTCCCTCCGATGCGACGTACGACCACGAAAAACGGTTGCCCGTTGTTGAAGTTCGTCTCGGTGGTCTGGATCCATGACGGACTCACGTTGGCCACCTGCGCGAAGAGCGCCCCTGAGCGGTCGACCGAGTTCGCCGCGATACACGGGCCGTAATAGGGAGCCGTCGCGAGCACCTGTTTCGTAAAGAGCAGGCCATAGCCCCATTGACCGGTACCGGGCGTGGTGTGCGCTGCCACCACGGCGATCGCGAAATCGTCCGTGCCGAACTGCAACGAGGGGCTGTCCTGAACGACGAGGTAGTCGGTCGATCCGTTGAGATGGACGGCAGGCTTCCCGCCGATGGCGGCGGGGTCGATGGTCGGCGTGCCCACGGAGACGGCGCGGTTTTGATGCCCCGACCGATCGAGCCACGTGAGCGTCCCTCCGTTCCCCTGCGAGAGTCCGCTCGTTCCGTCGAGCCACAGAGCCAGGCCGGGAAGCAGAGAGGGGTCCCAGGGGGCAGCGCCGTCGGGTTCGTGCGTCGAAGCGTCGGTGCCGTCACTGGAGCCTCCGTCGGTCACGTCGCCGGACGACCGTACCGGCCGTCATGAGCAGGAACATCCACAACGCGACGCCAACCGCGAGGCCGGGGCCCAGCTTTGATTGCTTCTGCAGGTGAAAGAGCGCCCAGGTGGCACCGACCAGGAGGCTCGCGCCGAATGCACCGAAGCGCCGCTCAAGTCGCGCGTACGCGAAGCCGCGCCAGGGGACCTGCTCGGTGAAGGGGACCACGATCATCGCCGCGATCTGCGCCGCGGTGGTGGGCGGGTAGAATGGGCTTCCAACGCGGGGGCCGGCGACCAGCCGCGCGAAGCTCATTCCAACGATCAGGATCGCGGTCGCATGCGCCAACGCGGGGAAATACCAGCCCGGCGCAACGCGACGCGCGCCGAACAGACGGAGCAGCGCGCGCACCCCTCCGCCTCCGAGGGCGCGCCTCGACAAAACGAGCGCCGCGATTGCGGGAACGAAGTATCCAAAAACGACCAGCGGGACGTAACGATCGATCGGACCGGCGAGGTAGCCGCGCTGCACGAGGATCGCGGGAAGCTGGAGGACCCATGTGGCCCCGAAGACGACGGCGAAGAACGTCGGTAGTGCACCGCGTTGGCGATCGAGGGACTGAGGCATGGGAGGCAAGACAGACGGTCATGCTTCGAGTTCCCAGGGGGTCGCCGCCGCAAGCCTCCGAGCGGTCGGAATCGACTGGACTCACGCGGACATCCACGAACGCTGTTGTACTTTCCCGCATCCGCGTGACAAGGATGAAGCGCAGCGAGCAATAGCTCGCATGGACCGTCCTTTACGAATGGGGAGCGCTCCCGGGAGATCGATCCTCAGCCTCCTCGTTGGCGCTGCCCTGATCACGGCCGCCTGCTCGAGCGACAACAGCTTGGGCCCCGAAGCAGGGGTAGGGGACGCGTCGCAAGGAGAGGGGGACACCGGAGCGCCGGGCTCCCGTGGTGGATTGGACGCGACCTATACCCCAGACGCGTCCGAGGCCGGTGTGGGTCCGTCCGGAGACGCGTCCGGTGGAGACGACGCGCAAGATTCCTCGATGGTGCTCGTCTGCCCACCGGCGCCTGACGGCGGTGGAGCGTATTCCACCGACGCAACCGGGGTGACCTTCACCGTGAACGGCGGCCTACTCCGGCTGCAGGTCTGCCAGGACGACGTCATCCGCGTCGACTACACGACCGCCTCGTCGATTCCGATGAAGACGTCGCTGTCGGTCAACGCGACCTGGGGCACCCCGAGCTTCTGCGTGTCCGAGTCCGGGGGGACCGTAACCCTCACCACAGCGCGGATGAAGTCGAACGTTGACACCGCGACCGGCCTCGTCACCTTCGCCGATCTCGCCGGCAACGTGCTCCTGTCGGAGGCGAGCAAGCAGCTCATGCCGAAGACCGTCGAGGGCGTCGCCACCAACACCGTCCAAACCGCATGGGCCTCGCCGCAGGACGAGGCCCTGTTCGGGCTCGGCCAGCACCAGGACGGCGTGATCAACCGCAAGGGATCCAAGCTCACCTTGCAGCAGGCCAACACCGAGATCCAGATCCCGGTCGTGGTCTCGAACAAGGGTTACGGGATCCTCTGGGACAACCCCTCGATCACCAACTTCGACGGGGGCGCTTCGGGCAACACCCAGTACAGCTTCAGCTCCGAGACCGGCGATCTGGTCGACTACTACTACTTCTACGGACCGACGATCGACCGCGTGATCGCGGGCTACCGCACCGCGACCGGTGCAGCGCCGCTCTTTCCCAAGTGGGGCTATGGCCTCTTCCAGTCGAAGGACCATTACAGCAGCTCGCAGGAGCTTTTGTCGGTCGACCACGGCTACCGGAGCAACAACATTCCCGTCGACGTCATCGTCCAGGATTGGCAGTACTGGAGCCCCTACGTGTGGGGCTCGCAGCTCATGGATCCGAGCCGGTATCCCGATCCGGCCGCGACCGTGTCGCAACTGCACATGGACAACATCCACACGATGATCTCGATCTGGCCCCTCTACCAAGGGCGAAACCCGCCCACCCCCATGGTCCCGGGCGAGCTCGACCCCCTCAACTCGCTCGCCGCCATCAACGCGCTCTATCCCGACACCTCGGGAGGCGTCTCGCACATCTACGACGCCTTCAATTCGATGGGCCGGTCGACCGCCTACCAGTATGACTACGATCGCCTCCTCGGTAAATACGGCTGGGACGCCATCTGGGCGGACAGCAGCGAGCCCATGGGCTTCGGCGGCGGGTGGAACTTGCACGCGGCCGACACCGCCCTCGGCAAGGGCGCGTTCTATCTCAACGCGTACCCCCTCGAGCACAGTCGAGGGATCTACGAGAACTGGCGCAGCGTCGGCCCGAACGGCAAGCGCGTGTATGTCCTCACTCGCAGCGGCTACGCGGGACAACAGCGGTACGCCGGCGGTTGCTGGTCGGGGGACATCAACGCCGACCCCAACGTGCTCGCCGCCCAGATCCCGGGCGGTCTGAGCTTTGCCATCTCCGGGATGCCGTACTGGACGACCGACATCGGCGGTTACTTCGGCACGCCCAGCGAGGAGCTCTTCACGCGGTGGTTCCAGTTCGGCGCGTTCTGCCCCACCTTCCGCATTCACGGGCAGGCTCCCAAGGAACTTTATGGGAACCAGTGGAGCGCGCAGGGCAAGGCCAACATGCTCGTGGTCGATCAACTCCGCTATCGCTTGATGCCCTACATCTATTCGCTGGCGTGGCAGGTCACCAGCGCGGGCTACACGATCATGCGGCCTTTGGTCTTCGACTTCCAGAACGATTCGATGGTCTACGGCATCAAGGATCAATTCATGTTCGGCCCCGCGTTCCTGGTCAATCCCGTCACCACGATGGGGGCCACGAGCCGGTCGGTTTATCTGCCGTCCAGCACCTGGTACGACTTCTGGGGCGGAGCGACCGTGATGGGCGGTGGCACGATGATGGCCAACGCTCCGTTGAGCCAGATGCCCCTGTACGTGCGGGCGGGCTCGATCGTGCCGATGGGCCCAATGATTCAGTACGCCACCCAGAGCATCGACCCGCTGGAGATCCGCGTCTACGAGGGACAGGACGCGACCTTCACGCTCTACGAGGACGAAGGCGACACCTACGACTACGAGAGCGGCAAGTACTCGACGATTGCGTTCTCGTGGAGCGAATCGGCGAAGAAGCTGACCATTGGCGCTCGGGCGGGAAGCTACCCGGGGATGCCCGCCACGAGGACCTTCAATGTCGTCTTCGTCGGCAAGAACCACGGTGCCGGCCTCGGAGTCACCGCGACTCCCGACGACGTCGTCATGTACGACGGCTCGGCCACGACCGTGACCGCACCGTAGGGGGCGGCGGGGTTGGGGGTTCCCAACCCGCAGAGGCTCCGGCCTGTGGGGCAGGCGCAGGTTCCGGCCTGGCAAATAGGGTATTCGATTTTCTGACTGGATACGCGCGGGTGGGGTTCAGCAAGTGAGCTGTCGTCCTGCGCAGCACCGGGGAGCTTATCGGTCCTTGGTGCAGCGTCAGTAGCGCACCGAGACCAACGCCGCCGCTCCGGACCGTCCGGCGGTCGGCGCGACGCTCACTGCGACCGCCGGCGCGTGCTCCTCGCGGCCCTTGGGCGCAGTGAGAAGCAGCACGATCCCCGCCGCGAGCGTTGCGCCCCCGACCGCGAACGCGACGGTGGAGGCTGTCGCGTCTCCTTCCGCGGTGCTCCTCTCGGCCTCGGCGTGCGACGTCGACGCGCACCCCCTGCCGCAGTCGGTCTGCGCCTGCGACCACATCGACGATGCACTGAGCCCGAAGGCCGCTCCCACCCCGACCC
>CALKVG010000752.1 GCA_937998045.1 uncultured Myxococcales bacterium | reverse complement strand
AGATTTCTGCCTGTCTCGTGGGCTCGGAGATGTGTATAAGAGACAGCCTTCGATCAGGGAACGTTCGCGTCGGCGCTCGATTCGGATCCTTCCTCGGTGGAAAAGCTCTTCGTCACGGACCCGACGACGGGCGCCACGGGCATCATGGATACGTTCGGCTCGACGATCGATTCGCTCACTGACCCGACGAACGGCGTCATCACGGCGGAGATCAACGCGTTCACCAGCCAGACCACGGAGCTGACGACGGAGATCACCGCCGAACAAGCGCGCATCAGCGCCTATCAGACCAATCTGCAAAACGAGTTCTCGCAGATGAACGCCACGCTCCTCAAGTACAAGCAGATTGGCAACGCGATCAACTCGTCGAGTAATAACAACAGCAACAGCTCGAACGGCGTCTTTGGATGAGGCCAGCTATGAACGCTCCCACTCGACTTCCGAATCAGGCAGCTCTCGCGCGCTACGCGGCCGTAAAGGTCACCACCGCCAGCCCCGGTCAGATCCTCGTCATGCTCTACGACGGCCTGCTCCGGTTCCTGCGCGAGGCGCACGCAGCGATCGAAGCCAAGGTTCCGGCGAAGGTCGGAGAGCGCATCGGCAGGGCCCTCAAGATCATCGAGAATCTGCTGACGAGCCTCGACCCGAAGCACTCGCCGCTCCTCTGCGAGCGGTTGCAGGCTCTCTACGTCTTCTGCATGCAGCACCTCGTCCGAGCCAACATCGAGCAGAGCGCCGAGAAGATAGACGACGTGATCCGGCTGCTCTCGCCCCTGCGCGACGCCTGGTCCACCGCGGTCGTCCAGGTGAGCGCGAACGGCGGCTGACCGCCCCGGAACCGCGGCGAACGCGATCGCATTGGCGTAGAGGCAACGTCGGAGAAGCCATGGCTCGGATCTCGCTCTGCATGATCGTCAAGGACGAGGAGGCCATGCTCGCCGATTGCCTCGCGTCCGCGCGGGGCGGCGTCGACGAGATGATCGTGGTCGACACGGGCAGCAAGGACGCGACGAAGAGCCTGGCGCGCGCCGCCGGCGCGCGCGTGTTCGACTTCGTGTGGTGTAACGACTTCGCGGCGGCCCGCAACGAGGCGCTGCGGCACGCGCTGGGTGACTGGGTCCTCGTTCTGGACGCCGACGAGCGCATCGCCGCCGGCAGCGCGCCGCGCCTGCGGAGCGCCGTGAAGCGCGCGAAGTTCGACGTCGGTCTGCTGCCGCTGCACAACGCCGCGCGGCTGGACGCGAGCGTCGCCGAGGTGCTCTCGGGAGCCGCTCGGGAGGGCGAGATCAACTACGTCCCGCGGCTCCTCCGGAACACCGACGGGCTAGTCTACGGCGATCCGGTGCACGAGAACGTGACTGCCTGGCTGCAGCGCCGGGGCACGCGCGTCAATGGAATCGACGTGCCGATCGTTCATTTCGGTGCCACCAAAGAGGTGGTCGACGCGCGGAACAAGATCGAACGCAACAGGACCCTTCTGGCGGTGCGCATCGACCGAAACCCCGCCGACTTCGAAGCTTACGGTTACCTGGCGCACGAATGCCTTCGCGCAGGCGCCGTGGACGAAGGCTACGACGTCGCTGCGCGCGGCTGGCAGCACGTGGCGCGGTCGCAGGATTTCTCCGCCGTCCACCGGCTCGCGACGGTCCGTTCGCATCTGCAGATCATGCGCAAGGAGTACGCGGAAGGGCGCGAGACGCTGCGCGTCGCGCGCTCGTTCGGCGAGAATCCCGACTTCCCGTTCTTGCGGGCGTACGCGTTCGAGAGCGAGGCGCTTCACGTCGCGGATACGGCGGAACGCCGCAAGCTGCTCGAGCTGGCGCGCGACGGCTATCGCGAGTGCATGCGCCTCGCGGGGATGGCGTTCATCAACATCTTCGCGAACGGATGCACCACCTGGTACGGCGCGACGCGCCTCGGGACGACGGAGCTGCAGCTCTCGGACGCTGCCGGGGCCCTGCGTTCGTTCGAGGCGGCGCTGCGCTTCCGCTCCGAATACGAGCCCGCTCGCCTCGGAAAGGCGGAAGCCACACTGGACTGCGGCGACGCTTTGGGGGCTCTCTTCCAGCTGGAGCCGCTGCTGAAGGAGAGCCTCGATGCCTGGGTGCTCGCCGCGGCTGCCGCCGAGAAGCTGGGTCGCGGGTCGGATCTGCGGCTCCTCACGCGCCGCGCGATGGCGCTTCTGCCCAAGGGATTCGTGGGTGCACATAGGCGTGAGCGCCTCCGTGGCCTCGTGAGCCGCCTGAGAATCTCCGTCGCTGCGGACGAACGCCTTACGGAGCTCGCGCCGACATAAACGTGAGTCATTCGAGACCTCAGCTGCCGCATTCGGGCTCCGACGCGCGATTCACCAGTCCTTTCATATCGTTGGTTGCGTGGCATTCTGCCGCGGAGGGTCGAGTGGCACCGGGTAGAAGTTGACCCGCAAATCGCAAGTACGCGTTTTCTCATACGGCACATGCGTTGCTCTAGGGGGTGTCCCTAGTTTTTCTTGCCGAGAAGCTGGATCATGTCGATCACTTA
>CALKVG010000751.1 GCA_937998045.1 uncultured Myxococcales bacterium | reverse complement strand
CACCCCAGCCTCGACCCCAGCCCCCGCTTCGACCGCGCCTCCGCCAGCCCCGCGCGAGCACCCGATCCCCAGTCCCACCGCGAGGGCCGCAACCCTTGTCCCGTAACGCATCACCTGCGGAGAACCTGCTACCGCACGACGCTCCGCACTTTCACCTTCACTTTGTCGCGACCTTCGACGTACCAGTCGAGCGGCACGACGGTCCGCGACCAGCTCGGGAACGTCTCCGGGCCCGTGTCGCTGCTCTGCGGACGGAGCGAGTCCAGCGTGAAGAGCGGCAGCCTCTCGGTCACGTGCCCGCGGTAAGCGATGCCCTGCGAGGGGATCCGGAACTCTAGGACGATCGACCGCGGCGCCACCGTCTGCCGTGGCTCGTTGGCGAGGAGCTCGTCGAGCGTTTCCGGAGGCGCGAGCTCGGGCACCACGTCGTACCCGGGGACGATCTCGACGTCGACGTCCTTGCCGGCGAGCTCCGCCGGCATCGTGACTTCGACGACCCGGGTCACCTCCGGGCCGTCTTGCGGCACGAGGTGCAGGCGCAAGCGAGCCTTCGAGCGCGCGTCGACGACCGGATCGAGCAGCTCGACGCCGCGCAGCCGCCAGAGGTCGCGCGAATAGCGGACCTCGAACTTGGCGTCGACTTTGGTGATCCGGGCCTGCTCCCAGGGGTTGTTGAGGACGTCCCCGACGGTGTTCACGAGCTTCGAGCGGAACCATTCGGGGGTGTCCGGAACGCCGCCCGTCGCGATCCCGACGTCCTCGAGGTCGACGCAGCCGTGCGCGGCCACGCAGACCTTCGACGTGAGCTTCCAGGTGAGATCGCGCCGCTCGCTCGTCGTCGCCTCGATCACCGAGCCGAGGGAGATGGCGGCGAGGCCCGGACCCATGAACTTGTCCTCGGCGATCTCGGTGTGCCAGTGCGTCTTCGGGGCCCCGATGGCTCCCGTGATCTCGATGTCGACGGGCACGGTCGGCGCGGTCAGGCCCTCGTCGAGGACGATCGCCGACTGGCGGTCCTGCACGAGCGTCCCGATGGGGCGCGCGCACTCGCCGACCTTGTGGGAAGCCATCGTGCTTCCGTTGATCCAGAGGACGCGCGCGATGCACGTGGGCATCGCGCTGTCGCCGGCGTTGAACATCGGGTGCCCGAAGCCGGCGACGCGCCCTGCTCCGTCGGCGAACGTGGCCGTGCCCAGGCCCATGAGCGAGAGGTCGCCGCGCGCGAGCTGCACGCCGAGCCCGCCGCCGTTCACGAAGTGCGCGGGTGCGGTCGGGTCGACGGTGTTGCCTCCGCCCCCCTGCAATGGCTCGATCCCCAGCGGCTCGAACAGCTTGCGCAGCGCCGCCGCAGCGCGGTCTCCCAGGCCGCCCACCATCAAGGGCGTCGCCGCCGGCCGGATGGGGCTCGCGGGATCGCGGCCCAGAGTCGCAAGCTGCTGCGCGTGCCTCTGGAGGTCGTACGTCCCGGGGGCGCCGTCGTAGGTCTCTGCGGACGCGTGCGCAGGGCGGGCCACCGGGGGCCTGTCGCTCGGCAGCGGCGCTCCGCGCTCTACGGGCCAGAAGCCGGCAGGAATCGGTCGCCGCATTTCGGAGAGCATCAGGTCGATCGGCGTGACTCCGGCTACCGGCTCGATGGGAAACTGCGACAGCGCGTACGAATAGGCGCCCGCCAGCCGGCCATCGAGGAAGATGGGACTGCCGCTCATGCCGTGCACCGTCTTGACGACGTCGAGACGCGGGTTCGGCGTCTTGATGACGATGAGCGACTCGCCTGGTCGGAATTCGTGGAGCACGCCGATGACTTCCACGTCGAAGCGCTCCGGCTGCGTGCCGTGAAAGACCGTCAGCCCGTAGCCCTTCATCCCCTCCTTGATCTCGTCGACCGAGATGGTGGTGGGTTTCGCGTCGCCGCGCGCGAGCGGCATGCTCGCACCCAGCGCGACGACCACGCCGGCTCCGAGGGCGACGAGTAGAGCGGAAGTTTTTCGCACGTCTATCAGTCTCGCGCGGGCAGGAGCCGCTTGCAAACGCCGCCAGGAGCCGCCAGAAGGCGCGAGGGCCCCAGGATTGCCAGGAGCCGCCACGGCTGCCGCACGGTTGCGGGGTCCCGTCCGCGTCCTCGCTTCGCTCGCGCTTACGGACTAGAACGGACCGGATTCATGGGGATCGCTCTTGCGATCGTGCTCGGCGCCTTCTTCGCGGCGCACGTGGCCCTGGTCGTTCCGCTGGCGAGGGGCCTGGCGCGGCAGGCGGCGTGGCTAAGCGCCGCTGGCGTCGTCCTCGTCGTCCCCCTGGCGCCGTGGTGGGGATACCGGGCGGGGATGCGGGTCCGTGCCCTGGCCTGGGCCGCGGCGCTCGGGCTCTATACGCTCGGGCTGCTCGCGGCCCCTCATTAGGCTCGTGTCACGGTCGAAGCCCTACTGGACAGTCACGTCCTTTTCGAACGGGTGGCACTGGTCTTTCGAGCAGACCGCGCCCTTGAGCTTCCCAGCGCCCTTGGGCGCGCCGGTGAGCTTTGCGGTGGTCTCCTCGAACGTGAACTTCGTCTTGTCGAGCTTCGTGTCGCCAATCACGAGCTTCCACGGATAGTCCTTGTTGATGTGCCAGCCGGAGTGCGTCGTCACGGTGATCAGCCCGTTGGCGACGTTGAGGTCGAACTCGTTGTCGGCGCTGGCGGGAGAGCCCACGGTAACGCCCGTCAGGATCGCGGAGATGGCGAGAAGGAGCATCGGACGCATGATCGAGATTCCTCCGAGGTGATTGTCCCGCAGCCTCTTCCCCGTGTTCGAGAGGCTCCGGGAGCTTACGACACGACCCCGTTGGACGGGAGGGTCGAGACGCGAATTCAACGTACGATTTCGTCTGGGTCGTCGGGTTGCACCTAGGGCGCAAATTATTGGAACAACTGGATCTATCGATCCAGTCTCGGGTTTGGTCCCCAAGTTGGTCCCGTAGTTCGGGCGATGGGACGAGGTTGCCTGGCGAGGGATGGTCGGGCGGATCGACGGGCGACAGCGTCGCTGCGCGTAGCGAGGCTGCGGCCCTCGTTCTCGTGTACAAAAGTAGCGTGGCTTGGGTGCATCTCGTCTGTGGCTCCACCGGTTCGGGAAAAACGACGTACGCGAAAGCGCTCGCCGAGAGGTCGAAGGGAGTTCGCTTCTCGATCGACGAGTGGATGGCCACGCTGTTCTGGCGGGACGCGCAGCCGGGGGCGACCTTCGAGTGGGCGCTCGAGCGAACCGCCCGCTGCGAGGCGCAGATGTGGGCTTTGGCCGAGCCGATCCTCGCGCGCGGGATGGACGTCGTCTTCGACGTCGGCCTCTCGCGTCGCGAACACCGAGACCGGATGAAGTTCCGCGCGTTGCAGCTCGGGGCGGAGGTGAAGCTCCACTACCTGGACGTCGACCCCGACACGAGGCGCGCGCGCGTCCACCGGCGCAACTCGGAGCGGACCGACACGTACCTCTTCCCGGTCAGCGACGAGATGTTCGAGTTCATGGAGGGTTACTTCGAGCCTCCCTCCGACGACGAGCTTTACGAGGCGATGATCGTCTCCGAGTCCGAGGCTCCCGGCAGCCCGATGCTCTGGTGAGCGCGGGCGGGCCTACTTCGCCTCGATATATCCGTCGGCAACGAGGAGCTCGGCCGTGAGGATCGCCCCGCCGGCGGCGCCGCGAACGGTGTTGTGCGACAGACCGACGAACCGGTAGTCCAAGAC
>CALKVG010000750.1 GCA_937998045.1 uncultured Myxococcales bacterium | reverse complement strand
CATACGCCGCCTCGGCGACACCTTTCCAGTCAACAGGTTGTCGGATGCGTTCTAGGAGCGTTCGCTTGCGCTGGGCAGGCATCGGGGACCCCACGGTTTCGTTTCTGTCCGCACCGTCCCTTTGCTCGGGCGTGCGGACGCGTTCCTCAGAAGGGTACCCGCCGCTCGTCCCGAAAGAGCCCAGCGGTTGGACCACCGGGCGGCAGGAGCGCGAGCCACACCGCGGTGCGCGCGCCGTCTTCGACGGAGCGCGGTGCCGACCGCCCGCCCATGCGCGTACGCACGTGTCCCGGGTCCTCGGCGTTCACGAGGATGCGGCGCGGATCGCCCTGAAGCTCCCGCGCCAGCACGCGCGTCAGCGCGTTGAGGGCCATCTTCGAGACGCTGTACGCGTTCGACGGCCAGCCTCGCCGTTCGGTCGTGCCCTTCGCGGCGTCCCTCACGAACTCCTCCACGAGCGCGACGAGGTGCGCGCGGGTCAGCGAGGGATCCTCGATGCGCGCGCGCGCTTCGCCGCGCGCCCAGGAGAGATCGCCCAGCCCGCTCGAAATCATCACGACGCGACCGTCGGCGCGCATCGCCGGCAGCAGCGCGTCGGTCACCTGCATCGCACCGAAGAAGTTCACCTCGAGCGTGCGCCGCGCCACGTCGGCGTCGAAGCCGCCGAGCAAGACTCCGGCGTTGTTGACCAGCACATCCAGTCCACCCTCTGCCGAGAGCTTCTCGGCGAGCGCCTTCGCCTCATCGGCGCGGGTCACGTCCAGCCTCTCGCACCCGGGGCGCGGCTCGCGGCTGGTCCGCACGACGCGCATCCCCCGCGCCTCGAGCTGTCGCGCGATCTCTTCGCCGATTCCCCGGTTCGCACCCGTGACGACCGCGACGCGCTCTTGCATGGAAGAAACGTCTATCGCGCGCGAGGGCGAGGTCAATGGCCCCAGGGGTACGAGCACTGCTGCACGATCCCGGGGCAGCCGATGTCCGGCAGCGAGCACGTGTCTCCCACGGCGCAGCTCCGGCCGTTGTCCGAGCACGATCCCGTCGAGCACGTCCAGCGCCCGAAGCCTCCTGCCGGGTTGGTGCTCCAGCAGGGCTCGACGACGGGGTTGCTCACCGGACACCCCGCGTCCGCAGCAAGCGCCGCGCAGCAGTGCGCCGGGGCGGCGACGTTGCCCGCGTCCGAGGCGCCAGTCTCCGAGGCGGCGGCGTCCGTCGCGGACGGCGGAGTGGCGCTGTTCTGCGAGCAGGCGCTCAGCGCAAACACGATCCCAGCGATGCCTGCGAGCGAGCGGTGGCGCATGCGACTCTCGGTGCGCGCGCACCCTAGCACCGGAACGCGCCACGACGCCGCGTCGCCGCAGATGGAAACGCAACTGTCACGCCGTCGTCGACGTCACGCCCGCCGTCGTCTCATGTTCTTTGGCGCTCGCTCCTGCGGATGACGAGCTTCAGTCCCGACCAGACGTCGGTCACCGCGCACACTTTGATGTCCACGAACCCGAGGGGCAGCGCAAGCTCCCGGATCGTGTCCTCGGTGACGTCGGTCGCCACCTTCGACGCCTTCTTGGGCCACGACACCCAGACGAAGCCCGCGGGTTCGAGCCTCGTGCGCAGCGCGCCGAGCCGCTTCGCCAGATCCGCTCTCTTCGTCGCGAAGACGTGCGCGGCCTGGACGCTGCCCTTGGAGCTCGTCACGAGCGCCACCCCCTCGGGGAGAGCGCCGAGCCAGTCGGGGTACCCCGTGGGAGCGCCCATCGTGAGGAGTTCGATCGGCGCTTTCAGCCCTAGTTTCTTCGCGAGAGGAGTCTTGGAGTAGCCGGCCACGTTATCGTTCCTCGCGCCGAGCCCCTGAGAGATACCACAAATGCCGCGCTCGCATTCACGCGGGCGTGGTAGGTCGCGCGTGCGGTGGAAGGGCATCCCGGATGAATCGTCGTTTGCGGGCTGGGGCGCCTCGGGCGCCACTGCGTCGCGGCGCTCCGTCCCTTCGGGGTACCGCTGCACGGCGTCGACCGGCGCCCGCCGGAGCAGTGGCAGGACGCCGAGACGTCGTCCGCGCTCCACGCGTTCGCTGCGGGGGACTGTCCCCTTCCCCATTCCGCTGTGGCTCCACGCGTTCAGCGTCCTCGTGAGCGTCTCCGGAACCGTGGGGATCGGGATCGTTTACCCGTTCTTGACCGAACGCGTGCTCTCGGTGCGCTTTCAGCTGTTCGTGCGCCACCCGCGCCCGCCGCGTCGCGATCACGTCGTGCTCCTCGGGCTCGGACCGGTCGCGCTCGAAGTCGCCGACGCGCTCGTTCGCGCGAAGCGGCCGGTTTTGGCGCTGAGCGAGGGGCCGGCGGAATCAGGCGTCGCCGACCGCATCCCGGTGCTCGTGGGGCCTCTCGAGCTGCCGATGAAGCGAGCCCACCTCGGAGAGGCCCGCAGCGTCGTCGCGCTCGGCGAGGCCGACATCCACAGCCTCGAGGCGACTCTCAGTGCCCGCGCCGAGAGCCCGAACGCGGCGCTGGTCCTCTGCACGCACGACGTCGGCTTTCGCGAGAACGTCGCGCGGCTCGCGCCAGGCGCGCGCGTCCTCGCGCTGCAGGCCGTCGCCGCGGAGGCGTTCGCGGCGGCCGCCTATGGGGAGAACGTTCACGCGCTCCTGCACGTCGACGACGAGACCGTACTGCCGGCCGTACTTCCGGCAGCGCTCTACGCGCCGCAGGCGGAGCGACTGGTCGCGCAGCTATGCCTTCTCGCCGTGGACGCGGCGGCGGTCGATTCGACGGAGAACCGCGCCGGGCGCGACGAGGCTTCGGACGTGACGGCCGCGAGCTGACGCAAATGGCTCTCCGGTTTTGCGGACAACGCTTAAGGGGTGCAGCTCGTCCCGTTACCCAGGCATTGACAGGTAACGCACGTGCAGCCTCCGGGCCGGCAGCCGGAGTCCAAGAGGAAGGACGGGCAGCATCGCGGAGCCGTCGAGCCACACATCGTCCCGCACGCGCCGCAATTGTTCGTGTCGTCCAGCGCCGAGCACCCGAAGCCGGGGCAGCACCTCTCCGTTCCGGAGCATTCGTTGCCGCTGTTGCAGGTGCACGTATTGTTCGTGCATCCGTCGGAGGTTCGCGTCGAGCACGAGTCCGCGCAGCCGACGCTCTGTCCGCAGTTGTTCGTGACGGAACCGCAGGGCACGTTGTTGCAGAGCCCCGTATTGTTCGGCGTGCAGCACGTGTTGTTCGCGAGGCACACGCCGGCGTTCGGGCACGTGGCGGGGCACGGAACGGGCTGCCCGCAGTTGTTCATCGCTGTCGTGTTGCATACGCCGTTGCACGCGTTCGTGTTGTCCGGCGTGCAGCAGTTGTCGTTGACGCATACCTGGGAGGCCGACGAACAGTTCGCGGTGCCGCCGGCGCCGCAGTTGACGCTCTGCCCGCAGTTGTTCGTCGAGGTCCCGCACGTCTTGCCCATGCACGTCGTCGTCACCGGATCGGGCACGCACCCGCACGACCCGCTGGTGCACGTGAGCCCGGCGTCGCAACCGCCGCAGTCGATCGGCTGCCCGCAGTTGTCCATGCTCGGGCCGCATCGGTTCTGGCACGACGTGGAGAGCGCAGCCGGTGCGCAGCACGAATCGTTGGCGAGGCACACGCCGCCGTCGCCGCACGTGGCGGAGCACGTGACGGGCTGTCCGCACCGGTTCATGACCGTCGTCTTGCACTTGCCGGCGCACACGGTGGCGTTGTCCGGCGTACAGCACGTGCCGTCGCTCATGCAGACGTCGCCGCTCGACGGGCAGGACGTGGACCCGGCGGGCCCACAGGAGACCATCTGGCCGCAGTTGTTCGTCGCCGATCCGCAGTTCTTCCCGGCGCACGTCTGCGTGGTGGGTTCGGGCGTGCACCCCCCGCACGTGCCGTTCGAGCACGTCGCGCCGCCGTCGCAGCCCCCGCAATCGACCGTCTTGTTGCAGTTGTCGAACTGCATCCCGCAGCGGTTGGCGCAGTAGCCGGGCAGCGAGACGCACGCGCCGTCGTTCGTTCCGGCGTCTACCGGAGTGGACACGTCCGGAGGAGGAGCGCCCGTGTCGCCGATGGTCGCGTCGACGCCGCCGTCCGCCTCCCCGATGCTGAAGTCGCCGAGGAGGCCGGTGCAGGCGGTCGCCGAGGCCACGCACACGGTCAGGGCGGCGAAGAGGATGCGAAAGCGGGGGTTCGTCAGGAAGGGTACGGCCGAAAAGGGGGGACGCATGGAAGCCAGGATTTGTAGCAAATCTTCGCCGACAAGCAGCAACGACCGTGCGCAGAAGCGCCTATGGAGCAAACGCCCGTCCTTCCCCGGGTCCCATACGACGGGCGGCGCTGGAGAGGGGCGGCACGCCACGGCGGCGCGCGCCGCGCGTCCGCTCCAAGAAATAGGCGCCATGCGCGCGTACGCTCTAATCGAGCACTTGCATCGAGCCCGCGTTCAAAGATCCGCCTTTCCCATTCGTGCCAGAACCTAGGTCAAAGAATCGCGACGTGGGCTCGTTCGCATACGCTTTCCTGGGTTATCGGAGCGTCGTGGAGCGCGCGAGATCGCGCGCACTTGCGAGGGCTCTGGGCCGCCGGGAGGAAAGACGATGCGTGGATACCTGCGCCGGGACGTGACTCGTACGCTGGCCATTGCGGGGGCGATTGCCTCGCTCGCCGTGGGCGCGGAGCCCGCGGCGGCGGCTCGCAACGTCGGATTCGCTCCGGTGCCCGGGAAGGCTCCGCCGACACGAACGAAGGGAGCGCCCTTCGCCGACACCTCGGGGCAGTGCGGCGTCATCACGTACTGCGGCGGGCCGGTCCTCTCGAGCGTGCAGGCCCAGCCGGTGTTCTGGACGAGCAATGTCAGCTCGACGATCGTCGACTGGGCGGAGACCTATCTCCACGATCTCGCCAGCAGCGCGCTCCTCGACATGCTCTCCGAGTACTCGACCGCGGGTAAGACCGGCGACGTGTGCTCGGTTCCGACGGACGCGGGGCTCGGCTACTTCGGTCCGACGACAGCGTCGAGCAGCGGCCAGACGATCACCCGCGGCACGGGACTCAGCGCGGTGACCATCACCCCGACGACGACGACCGGCACGACCATCGCCGACGACAACGCCGCCATCGGCACGGAGCTCGTGGCGCAGATCGCCGCCGGCAAGCTCCCCGCGCCGACCTACGACGCCCAAGGATACCCGAACACGCTGTACGTGGTCTTCTTTCCGACCAGCACGAGGATCACCCTTCAGGGAATGCGCTCGTGCCAGGCGTTCGGCGGATACCACTACAGCGTGACGTACATGCCGAACGCCTCGTGCAAGAGTCATTACATTCCGTATGCGGTCATTCCCGACTGCGGAGTTCAGGATGCGGCCACCGAGCTCGCCGGCACGGTCTCGCACGAGCTGGCCGAAGCCGTCACGGACACCGATGTCGGCCCCACCGAGGGGTCGGACCTGCTGGGCGACGGCGCCTGGTACCTCGGGCCGTCGTACCCGTGCAACGATCCGTCCATGTGTCCGAGCAACTGCGGTGAGGTCGGAGACGTTTGCGAAAACACCGGAACGGCGTCGGTGCCCGGCTCGCAGGTATCGTCTCAGAACATCTGGTCGCAGGCGCAGAACGGGTGCGACGTGTCCAATCCGTCGATCGGGACGCAGAACGGGTCGACGCCGCTCGCCATGTGCCCCGCCGGAGCCAGCAGCGGCACGAGCGGCGGAGGGACCGACGCGGGGATGGCCGGAGACGCGACCACGAGCAGCAGCTCCTCGGGCAGCGGCAGTACTTCGAGCAGCGGGAGCTCCTCGGGCGGCAGCAGCACGAGCAGCGGAGGCTCGTCGGCGAGCGGCTCCGGAAGCACGTCGTCGAGCAGTGGCGGTTCGTCGGGAAGCGCGAGCGGCGGCGGCACGTCGAGCAGCAGCACGGCGAGCGGCAGCGCTTCCGGCAGCGGTAGCT
>CALKVG010000749.1 GCA_937998045.1 uncultured Myxococcales bacterium | reverse complement strand
AGCAGGCTCCACCTACCACCTTAAGCCCTGGTCCGAATTTCGGGGTCCACTTCACCAGGAACCGCACTCGCGAGCTCTGGGCCAAGTTTTTCAACACGCTCTAAGACGCAGTCGACCTTGAATCCTCCGTCGAAGTTCCGGCGATCGGGTGCACGACATGGTCGTGATCGCGTCGGCGTCGCGATACGGCTCCAGCGGCTGCGGCCGCGAATGTTCAGCCGGCGCGGCTGCCGCACGAACCGTGAAGCGGCCTGTCAGCTCGAGCACGCGATTGCCACACGGGATGCGCGAACGATGCGCGTCATCTTCCCGCGCCGAGTGCAACTGGGCGTCCTCGCCTTCGTCGACAACGGCGGGCACCGGAAGCGTGCGGGCGACCGGGGATGCGCAGTCGCCATCGTGTGTCGGGAGCGGAAGCGAAGTTGAGCCCCGCGTTCGGTGCATACCTGTTCGCCGCGTCGCTCGGCGCGAGCGCCATCGGCGGAATGCTGGGCATGGCCGGAGGAATCCTGGTCGTGCCGATCTTGACGGCATCCGGTATCGGCATCCGGACAGCCATCACGTCTAGCATCGTCTCGGTCATCGCGTGCTCCTGCGGGAGCGCCGCGCCGTTTCTGCGGCGCGGTCTGACGAACATCCGCCTGGCCGTCGTTCTGGAGCTCGCGACGACGCTCGGCGCGGTCACCGGGGTCTCTCTGGCGGGTCTGGTGCCCACGTCGATCCTGTTCTTCCTCTTCGCGGCGATCCTGCTGCTGTCCGCGAAGCAAATGCTCACGCGCCGAGGGGAGCCTGCCCCCGCGGAAGCTGTCAGTCCAACGGGATGGGGCACGGCATTGCGCCTTCATTCGAGTTATCCCGACGACGCCGGTGGCACCGATAAGCCTTACGTCGTAGAGCGCGTCGGGCCTGCGATGATGTTGATGTACGGCGCCGGTCTCATCTCGGCGCTCTTGGGGATCGGTAGCGGTGTCCTCAAGATCCCGGCGATGGATTCGGCCTTGCGCCTGCCGCTGAAGGTGTCGTCGGCGACGTCGAACTTCATGATCGGCGTGACGGCGGCGGCGAGCGCGGGGGCGTACCTGGTACGGGGAGACATCGTACCGACCATCGCCGGCCCGGTGGCGCTGGGATCCGTGGTCGGTGCGGTCCTCGGCGCACGCATTCTCATGGCGGTCTCGAGCGAACGGATTCGCCTACTCTTCGTCGGCGTCCTCGGACTCCTCGCGATTCAAATGCTGCTTGCGGCGTTCGGCGTGCACGTCGGGGTCGCATGAGGCTCGAGCGCATGCGCACGTTGGACGGCCGAGTCGCGCTCGTCCTCAACGTCGGGACATGGCTCGCATCGGCCGTCATCGCGCTGGGCCTCGCCCTGCCCGTGGGCCCGCCGCTCGTGATGACGGGTATCGCCCTCCTGGTCGCACTGCCCATCCTTCGCGTGACGCTGGTGCTGATCGATTCGCTGCGAGCCAAGGACCGCCGCATCGCCGCGATATGCGCGGCCGTGCTGCTGATCATAGCCTTCGGCATTGTTCTGAGCGCGCGGACTCACGCGACCGGAGGCTGAGATGAGCCGGTCAAAGCGTGGCCTGCTGTAGGCACGAGAACGCTTGCGAAGTGCTGATCATCGGAGACGTAGAGCCTTTCAGGCATGACTGCAGCTTCTGAAAGCACTCGCCGCCCGCATTCTTACCATCGCGGAACCCTGGGCGAGGGAGACCGGCGTTCAGCCGCGGCACACTCGCATCCGGCAGCCGCGCACCCCCCCATCGGGGAACCGCAAGAGGCCCGCGTCGGGAGCCGCGGGAGGCTCGCGTCCGGTAAGGCAGGCGGGCCGCCATCCCCCATCGACCCCTCGAGACACAAGCGCAGCTTCTGCTCGCAGGTGCCGATCGACGCGACACCGGCCGCATCGCCCCAACAGCTCTGCGCTTGCGACGCGCAGCCCTGGAGCGACTGAAGCTGTTCGGCGGTCGACTGCGAGCGTTCGACAGTGGGCGGCGCCTCCGAGCTCTGGCCGCAGGCCACGAGGCAAGACGCGACGGTGACACCGACGAGGACTTCTGACTTCATGTGATTTCTCCGACCGTTGACGATTCACAACCCAGCCACGGGCGCCGACTCTGCACCCACGTTCCCGCTCGCGTCTGTGAGCTCTTGTCGGCGACGAGGCTCATCAGGTGTCCCTGCAGATAACCTGCTCGCCACGCGCAAGCAGGGACGCGATGGAACTCGCCGCGCCCTTTGGTCGCGCGAAACGCGCTGGCGCCGTGATGCCTCGGGCGCAGCTATTTTTCGAAGCCTGATCCTCGCCAGGACGGAACGTGCCAGGGCTAGGCACAACCGATGACCACCGTGGGCTGCCGCGCCACGGCAGTACCTTCGGCCAGGTTCGGTGGCCCCAGGGCGTGACGCGCCGCCTCGATCCCCGCATCGACATGCGGCTGCCGCAGCGCGAGAGAAGCGAAACCCGAGAACACGTGTCCCGGCAGGTCCTAGTCGGGTCGGATCTCCACGATATGGATCGGGCTTCTTCCGGTCCAGCCGAGGGCGTCGAGGAGCACGGCTCGCTCCTTGGGGCTGGCCACGATCGACTGCAATCGAGCGAGGATCCGATTGGGATGAGCGACGCGCTGCCGATCGCGAATCAACCGCTCCTGGACGAGCAAGTCCAAGACGTGCCACGCGAGCGCGAACCCGTATAGATCCGTCGGCTCCGTGGGGATCTAGGGAAGGGTGCACAGACGAACACGCGCGATGTCGGGTGCACCATCGAGCGCGTGGCCGAGCGGCGCGTCGAAGATGCCGCCGTCAAAACCCCTGATCGCCCGTCCGCCGAGCTCGATCCGAGCGGGCCTATAGACCCCGGGCACGGCGGCGGACGCCGCAACGGCTGCGAAGGCGCGCTTGAGCGATTCCGCCGTGTCGAAGCCCGTCGCCGAAACGTCGACGATGTGCTCGAAGGTCGTCGCCGGCCCGTCACCGATGAGGGTCGGTTCGCCGCTCGCGTGTGACGACCACGCGCAGCTCGATCGGGTGACGGCCCTCTCAGGGACGAATCTCCTTGCGCATGAGTTCCAGCAGCTTCTGGCGGCTCGACAAGCCGAGCCCGCGGACGACGTCGGGGAGACTGAATGCGAACGCTCTGCCGATGGTCGCATCCTCGAGCCATGACCGCACGAGGCGTTGTCTCGCGAACGCCTCCGTCCCGGCGCGTACCGCTGCTGCGCAGTAGAGACCGTTCAGGGCACTCGAGCTCGCGCACACGACGCGCGCGACATCGATCACCAGGCGCGCCTTGATCTCGGGGTCGAGAAGCACCGATAGTGCCCCGGCCGTGACGAGGCGCAGGGCGTCGGACATAGGGCCCCCTGGGCCGTCCTGGCGCTACGCCGAGCGCTCGCCTGAGCCGCGGCGGGCATCTTCGGCTGCGTAACCCGGTTGCGCCTCCGCGAGGGGCGCGAGCCGCAAGAGGGGGCCGAGCCAGAAAGCATAGTTCCGCCAGCGCCCGATCGACCCACGGTAGACCGCCTGGCGCACCTGCCGGAAGCTGGCGGTCGCGACGACGCGGTCGTTCTGTTCGGGCCGAAGACATCGGTCGTCCCAGTCGATACCGCAGAAGGCCACCAGACGTCGCGTCTGCGCCTCGCGGTCCTCGACCAGCGCCTCGTAGTCGATCTCGAGGAAGCGCTCGGGCGGCAGCACGGCACGCCAGTGATCCATCATCCGGACATAAATCCCGTAATAGAAGAGCAGATCTTCGGGATTTCCGAAAAAGAAGTTGCAGCGAGCAGACAAATAGGTCGTGTAAAGCGATAGCGCGTTGTCGATCGGTGTCCGCCGTACGTGCACGATGCGCGACGCCGGCAGCGCGCGACGCAACAGACCAAGCCGAAAGAAGTTGAACGGGTTCTTGTCGACGATCCGCACCGCCGCAGGATCGATCTCGTCGAGGAGCGCGAGGTACTTGGCCGCGTGCGGCGTGAGGACGGCCTCGCTCGGGCCGGCATCGAGCGCGCACGAGCCGTGCGTCGTCCAGAAATCGAGCTCTCCGCCCGCCATCACCCGCGGATGGCTGGAAAGGATTTGCTCGACGAGCGTCGTGCCCGAGCGCGGCCGTCCTCACGCCGCACGCGGCCAAGT
>CALKVG010000748.1 GCA_937998045.1 uncultured Myxococcales bacterium | reverse complement strand
GGGAATCGTCATGGTGGCGCTCGGGGTCGCGGGTCGCAGCGCCGAGATGGTCCTCCTGGTGGCCGCCATCGGCATCGCCATGGTGACCCTTACTCGGTCGCGAGCGCTTCACATGGGATACGTGTCGGTCCTCGAGGAGAGCCTCCGGAAGGAGGCCAGCGAGGCCGGCGTCGCGGCAGCCTCGAGGACGATCGTGTCCGACGAGAAAATCGCGATTCGCGACGCGATTGTCGAACAACTCGACGTGCTGCCGCATATGCAGGAGATGGCCGCCATCGCCACGGGTGACCTCCGGCGCGCGACAGCGCTGGCTGCAAATACGCCCCGAGCGGCCACCACGAGCCAGGCAGTCGAGGCCCTCGATGCATCGGTCGGCGCCATCGCCGAGTTGCAATCGCGCGATCCGGAGCGGGTTCGTCGCGTGCTGTCGGCGGAAGATCGGCTCGCTGGGCCTGTCGTAGCCTTCGCCATCTTGCTCCTTGCCGACAAGGAGTTTCATGCGGACGCGATCCGCGCGCTTCGCAAGTGCGCGCCGAAGGCGACGGGGCAGCTCGTCGACGCACTCCGCGACGAGAGCTCGGCGCTCGACGTACGCCGCCGAATCCCGCGCGTCCTCGGCGAGTGTCCCACGCAGGATGCTGCGGACGGCCTCCTCGGCGGCATGGAGGACGAGCGGTTCGAGGTGCGGTACGAGTGCGCCCGCGCACTTCTCAAG
The DNA here is from genome assembly GCA_937998045.1 of uncultured Myxococcales bacterium. Classification (GTDB taxonomy): domain Bacteria; phylum Myxococcota_A; class Polyangia; order Polyangiales; family Polyangiaceae; genus Palsa-1150. Next base: position 6,009 of record CALKVG010000748.1, on the reverse strand, counting down.
ATCACCGAACACGCCCCCGGCATCGTGATCGCTCGCGAGAAGGTCATCGCCGCGGTCAAGAGAGAGGTTCTCCTCGGCAAGGACGTCTGGGAGAGCCAGCCGGCGCCGGAGATCGATGAGGACGAGAGCGACGCCCCGACCCTCGTCGACCGCCTACTTCGCGACCGGATCGATCGCAGCATGGAGCAGGTCTTCACGCTGCTTGCGCTGCATCTGGACCGAGTCTCCTTGCGCCTTGCCTTCAAGGCCCTGCACGAGAGCGACGAACGCCAGCGAGGAACGGCCCTCGAGTACCTCGAGACGGTCCTCCCGGACGAAGTGCGCGACTCGATCTGGCCGTTCCTCGGAGAAGAGCACCCGATGCGCTCTCCCCGTTCTGCAACCGAGATACTGACCGACCTACAGCGCACCCCGGAAACGGTCGCGGCGTCACGAACACCCGGTTTTACCCTCCGGGCGGGATGACGCACACCTCTACGACCTGGCTCGCGAGCCTGACCCACCGCACAGCGGCGGCCGTGGGAGCGTTGCGCGAGCTGGCCTGGTCCATGCCCCTCCCGGTCGACAGGTGAACCATGATTCGTACTACAGGGCGCTAGGCTGGCCTGACCGCTCGCGGCCCATGACGCGACGAGAGACGGATGGGAACGCCGGATTCCCGCGCCGGCCTCTCGCTACGAGTCGCCCCCGGGCGGCGGCGCGGCTCATGCAACGCCCGCTCGACCATGAACCATCTCATTCGAGGCCTTTGTGGGTTTTCGTTCGTAGCCACGGGACTGCTTGTCGCGTGCGGCGGCGCCACTCAAGAGCCGGCGGTCGCCGGAACTGGCGTCACCAACCCGCAGAAGGCAGACTCGACCGTCGTCAGCAGACTGTCGGCGGCACGGTGCGACCGCGAGCAAGGCTGTAGCAACGTGGGTGCGGGCAAGAAGTACGCATCGCGCGATGTCTGCATGGATCAAATGCGGGGCAGTCTGGCGAACGACCTGAATGCGTACGAGTGCCCGCACGGCATCGACGAGGGCCAACTAGACCGGTGCATGACAGCAATTCGGAGCGAGGAGTGCAGCCATCCACTCGATACGATCTCACGAATGGATAAATGCCGGACCGGCGCTCTCTGCATGAAATAGGTCGTAAGCCGCGCCGGGAACTGGCGGAATCTGTCCCGCTCGCGCGCAAAGCGAGCGGTCCACGTGCCTCGCCGGTTCGATGATCGCGAAGTGCGACCGCGGCCCGGTTGGTGCTACGCGGCCTGATCCACACAGCCAGGAGGACCCATGAGCTCTCTCTTCCGTACCGCCGAGCGCACCGTCGACCATACGCGCTCGTCGCTCGTCGACCTGGGTGCGCAGACGCTGAGGCTCATTGACTCGCTCCGCGCCATCGAGACCCGAGGCGTGGACTCGCTGCTCGATCGGATGGGGCTCAACCGCCGCGGAGGCGTATTGGGCCCCGTCGTCTGGTTCGCGGCCGGCGCCGTCACCGCGGGCGCGATCGTCCTCTTTCTCGCGCCGGAGGCGGGCAAGAAGCTGCGCAACCGCGTCGTGCAGCTCTGGGGGTCACGCGGCGAGAAGAGAACGGAGTCGGCACCGGCAAGGGTCGCGACCGCCGCCCCCAGCTCCAACGGCACCCAAGAGGAACCGGCGCGCGGAGTTTAGCGGAATTCGCAATTTGCCCGGCGCTCGCACCGGAACCTTCGAGCGATTCGTCGCAGGACGGCGCGTTCGCACTGCGCGTTTGCAGAATGCCCAAACAGCCTTGAACTGCAGAACGCCTTGAGTGTTCAAGAAGTCGAGGAAACGGCGCCCTGGGACCGCCAGGTGTCCAACGGAGTCGATTGCGTGGAGCGGTTCAAATCATGCAATTAGCAGAGACATGCAGAAGATGAACAACGTGGTAGCCGTGTACGGAACGCATCCCCAGGCTGAAGAGGCGCTGCGCGCTTTCCAGAACACTGGCTTCGACATGAAGAAGCTGTCGATCGTCGGGAAGGACTACCACACCGAAGAGCACGTTATCGGCTTCTACAACGCCGGCGACCGCATGAAATTCTGGGGCAAGCGGGGGGCCTTCTGGGGGACCTTCTGGGGCATGTTGTTCGGCTCCGCGCTATTTCTTGTCCCCGGCGTCGGGCACCTCCTGGTGCTGGGCCCGCTGGTGGGATGGATCGTTGGCGCCCTGGGCGAAGGCGCCGTGATCGGCGGTCTGACTGCGCTCGGGGCGGGCCTCTACAGCATCGGCATCCCCAAGGACAGCATCCTCAAATATGAAACGGCGCTCAAGGCCGACCAGTTCGTCGTTGTCGCGCACGGTACCGGCGACGACGTGACCGCCGCGAAGCGGATCCTCGAGAGGACGGGCGCCCTCTCGGTCGACGAGCATCGCGCACCCGCCGCCGCGTGATCGCGCCGTCTGACCGGGCTTCGTGGTGAGGCGCGGATCGCTTGCGGTAGGCGCATGGCAACGAAGCTGGAGAAAGGCGTCGCCTTAGCGCCGGGAAAGACGGCAGCGGAGACGCTGAGGACCCTTGCAACGAACCGCGACGCCGGTCTCACCAAGGCTGACGCCGCCGCGCGGCTCGCCAAGCAGGGTCTCAACGAGGTTCCGGAAAGGCGTAGCCATCCGATTCTTCGCTTCGCCAGGAAGTTCTGGGGCCTCTCGGCGTGGATGATCGAGCTCATTGCGGTGCTCTCCTTCTTCCTGCACAAGCGCGCCGACACATGGGTCGCGCTCTCGCTGCTGGTCGCCAACGCAATCCTCGGCTTCTTCCAGGAGCAGCGCGCGTCGGCGGCCGTGAAGGCCCTGCGCAGCAAGCTCCAGGTGTCGGCACGCGTCCTGCGCGACCGTAGCTGGCAGGCCGCGCCGTCGCGAGAGCTCGTCGTCGGTGACGTCGTGCGCGTGCGTACGGGCGACTTCGTCCCCGCGGATGTGCAGCTCTTCGACGGTGCGCTGCGCATCGACCAGTCCGCGCTCACCGGCGAGTCGAACGAGGTCGACAAGAAGACCGACCAGGCAGTCTGCGCCGGATCCACAGTGCGCAGCGGGGAGGCGACGGGCGTCGTGGTGGCTACTGGCGCGCAGACGTACTTCGGTCGCACTACCCAGCTCGTCGAGGGCGCGCACCCGAAGCTCCACGTCGAGGAGGTGACGTCTCGGATCGTGAGGTGGCTGCTCCTGATCGTCGGCTCACTCTCCGCGGTGACCTTCGTGACTGCTCTGGTCCGGGGGCACCCGCTCGTCGAGGTCCTGCCCATCGCACTCGTGCTGCTCATGAGCGCGGTGCCCGTGGCGCTCCCGGTGATGTTCACGGTGAGCATGGCCGTGGGCTCGATAGAGCTCGGACGCCGCGGCGTGCTCATCACGCACCTGAGCGCGATCGAGGACGCGGCCAACATGGACGTTCTCTGCGCCGACAAGACGGGCACCCTCACAATGAACCAGCTCTCGATCACCGGCGCGGTGCCCGAGGCGGGCGTCGAGGAGAACGACGTTGTGCGAGCCGGCGCGCTCGCGTCGAACGCCGCCAACGCAGACCCGATCGACGTCGCATTCCTGCACGCCGCCAAGGACCGCGGGCTGGACGACGCGTCGACGAAGACGGTCTCGTTCGAGCCGTTCTCCGCGAAGACGCGACAGACCGAGGCCGTCCTCGAGATCGGCGGCAAGAAGGTGCGCATGGTCAAGGGGGCGCTGCGAACCGTCGCCGAAGCCGCGGGCGTGGGTGCCGCGGCGATCGCCGCGCTCGAGAACCGCGCGGACGAGCAAGCCAGGAAGGGCGTCCGAGTCCTCGCGGTAGCCCGCGCCGACGGCGACGGGCCGCTGCGTCTTCTGGGCTTGGCGCTCCTCCACGATGCGCCGCGCCCTGAGTCGCGCAGCCTCATCGACGAGCTGCGATCGCTCGGCGTCAAGGTCCTCATGCTGACGGGCGATGCCCTTCCTGTTGCGCGCGAGATCGCGCGCGTGCTCGGCCTGGGCGAGATCAACCTCGCCCCCAGGCGGGAAGCCGCACTGAAGGATGCACCCGGTGTGGCGCCGGATCTCGCCGGCGGGGGTCTGGCCGAGGTGTTTCCCGAGGACAAGTTCCTCGTCGTCAAGGGCCTGCAGGCGGCCGGTCACGTTGTGGGCATGACTGGCGACGGCGTCAACGATGCACCGGCGCTCAAACAAGCGGAGGTCGGCATTGCCGTAAGCGGCGCCACCGACGTGGCCAAAGGCGCTGCCAGCGCGGTACTGACGACGGGCGGGCTGGTCAACATCGTGGATCTCGTCAAGAACGGGCGCGCCACCTATCAGCGCGTGCTCACCTGGATTGTGAACAAGGTCAGCCGGAGCATCCTGAAGGCCGGGTTCGTCGTGGTCGCGTTCCTGGTGACGGGCAAGTTCGTCATCTCGGCGCTTGTGATGCTGCTGCTGGTCTGCCTTACCGACGTCACGCACATCGCGTTGGCGACGGATCGTGTACAGCCTTCGCAGAAGCCGGAGAGCTGGAACATCGGGCCGCTCGTGAGGGTCGCGGTCGTCGTGGGCTTGCTGACGCTGATCGAGGCGCTCGGCCTGCTGGCCGTCGGCTGGCACCGCTTCGGTCTTTCCACCCACCCCGGCTTGCTCCAAACCTTCACGTTCGAAACCTTCCTCTTCTTCGCCTTGGTCTCTCTGCTGTCCATGCGCGAGCGGCGCGCGTTCTGGAGATCGCGCCCCAGCGCCGCGCTCGTGGCGTCTTTGGGCGCTGCCGCGGTCGGGGGCACGATCATCGGCCTCCACGGCGTCGCGGAGCTCTCGCCGCTACCGATCGCCGAGAGCGCGTTCATCTTCGGCTACGCCGCGGTCTGTTCGCTCGGCCCCAACGATCTCGTCAAATCCTTTCTCTGCGCGCGTGCCCTCCGACGTCCGCATCCAGAGCCGCTCGGTAGGGCGATGACCAAGAAAGAGGGGCACGCCACCCGGTGATGGAGCGCCCGCTGTGAGCAACGACCTTGTACGGGACAGCCGTCCGGAACGAACCGTCGTAGATTGCGCGGGTAGATTGCGCAGGTGAGCGCGATCAGAGCTATGTAAAGTTCCTCGTTGACTCGGGTGCGATTGGCTCTGGGGACGCCCAATGCTCGCGCTTTAGCAACGTGTGCGCGCCTCGTGCTGACAACGAAGGGCAACGCCGGATGGGTGCGCTTCACTCGGTCGAGCAGCTCGAAGCCGTTCGTGCCCTCCATCCGCACGTCCCAAACGACGGCATCGAGGTTCTGGCGTTCGACGACCCCACAGTGCTGCCGCCGCGTCCGCGACCAGCTCGCACTCATGTCCCAGACCCGAGAAGCACCCCCCGAGGGCATCGCGCATCTCCGCGTCATCATCGACGATTAGGACGCGCGAACGCTGCGAGGATGAGTCGTCAGTCACGGCGCGGCCACTCAACCGTCGCCGCCCAGCCTGCGAACTCTTTCCTCGCAAATTGCGTCGACCGCAGAAACCACTGCCTGCGCATCCACACGGCCGGCGGGGGGAGAGCGCGAAAGCGGCATGTTCGGTGCTTCAGGCCTGAGACTTTATGAGGATTTTCATCGACAGCGCGGACATTTTCGAAATCAAGGAAGCCGCCGCGATGGGCTTCCTGGAGGGCTGCACGACCAACCCGAGCCTGCTCGCGAAGGCCGGCCGAAAGATTGAGAGTGCGATTCCGGAGATCTGCGAGATCGTCAACGGGCCTGTTTCGGCCGAGGTCGTCGCGACCGACTACGACGCTATCTTGAAGGAGGGCCGCGCCCTCGCGAAGTTACACGAGAAGGTCGTGGTGAAGGTTCCGTTGATCGTCGACGGACTGAGGGCGGTACGCACGCTGAAACAAGAGGGGATTCGCACGAACGTCACGCTCTGCTTTAGCGCGGCCCAGGCGCTGCTCGCCGCCAAGGCCGGCGCGGCGTTCATCTCGCCGTTCGTAGGACGTCTCGACGATACGTCTCAGAGCGTGTTGAAAAACTTGGCCCAGAGCTCGCGAGTGCGGTTCCTGGGGCG
>CALKVG010000747.1 GCA_937998045.1 uncultured Myxococcales bacterium | reverse complement strand
TAGCGGGGGAGTGGACTACCTGACGAAGCCGTTCGATCCCGACGTGCTGCGCGCGAAGGTCGCGGGCTTCGTGGAGCTGTGGCGCCATCGGCGGGAGATCGAGCGCACGTCGGCGGCGCTGCGCGAGGCGGAGCACCGGGAGCGGATGGCGCTCGAAGCGCTCTACCAGGTCACCTTCGAGCAGGCGCCGATCGGCATCGGGCACGTCGACTTGCAGGGCCGGTGGCTTCGCGTCAACCCGCGGCTCAGCGAGATCCTCGCGTGTCCGGCCGCAGACCTGGTAAGGCAACCGGTGCGCGACAAGCTGTGCGCGGGCGATCGCGGGCGGTTCGATGCGGACGTCCAGCGATTGGTCGACGGCGAGCAGGTGAGGGTGCGGGGCGAGTACCGGTTCCTGTGCCCGGACGCCCGGACGGCGTGGGTCACGCTCAGCCTGTCCCTGGTCCGCGACGTCGACGGTCATCCGGTGCAGCTCGCGCTCATGGAAGACGTGACCGAGGAAAAGCGGCTCGCCGAGGCGCTCGCCGCGAGCGAGAGGAGGTTCACGCACCTTGCGGACACCGGCTTCATCGGAGTGTTCGAGGAGAGTCGCGACGGGACGATCCGGGCGGCCAACGCCGCGTTCCTCGAGATGATCGGCCGCTCGGAGGACGAGGTTCAGGCCGGCCGGGTGAACGCGCACGAGCACACCCCCGCAGAGTTCGAGTCTGCCGACGAGCAAGCCTGGGAGGCGCTCGCGACCACGGGTGTCTGCAGGACCTACGAGAAGGACTTCGTCCGCAAGGACGGGCGGCGGACCGCGGCGCTCGTAGGCGGCGTCGGGAACGACACCCGGGTCGTCGGGTGCGCGCTCGACGTGACCGGTCTGAAGGAGGTCGCGCGCGAGCGAGCCCGCATCGTCCGCGACCTGCAGGAGAGCATTCGCGCCCGCGACGAATTCCTGTCGCTCGCGTCGCACGAGCTTCGCAGCCCGCTCACTCCGCTGATGCTGCACCTCGACAAGCTCCTCGCCCGCGTGCAGGGCGCGGGCGCGACGCTCGACGCGTCGACGCTCGCCGAGGAGCTTCAGGTCATGAAGCGCGCCGCCACGCGCGTGATCCAGCTGGTCGACGGCCTGCTCGACGCGTCCCGTCTGACGGTGGGCCGTATCCCTCTCGAGATCGACGACGTGGACCTCTGCGTGGTCGTGCACGACGTGGCCGAACGCATGCGCCTGGAGCTCGCGCGGGCCGGATGCCGCCTGTCCGTGCGGATGCCCGAGTCGATCGTGGGCCGCTGGGACCGCATGAGGCTCGAGCAGATCGTCGCCAACCTGCTGTCGAACGCGATCAAGTACGGCGGCAACGCGCCCATCGAGATTCGCGCCGTCGCGGACAACGACGTGGCGCGCATCGAGGTCCAGGATCACGGCATCGGCATCGCCCGCGAGGAGCAGGCGCGCATCTTCGAGCGGTTCGAGCGGGCCGTGCCGGTCCGTCAGTACGGCGGCTTCGGCATCGGGCTCTGGATCGTGCGGAGGCTCGTGGAGGCGCACGGAGGGACCGTGCGCGTCGAGAGCGAGCCCGGCGTGGGCTCGCTCTTCACCGTCGAGCTCCCGGCCGTGCGCACAGCGCACCACGCGCACGACGCGCGTGACGTGCACGCCCAGGAGCCGGCCGAGAGCGCCGAGGGGCACGCCGGGAGCGGCGACCACGCGTGAATATCCGGACGGCCAAAACGTCCTATGCTCGGGTGCACGATGGGACACCGACGATGACCCGCCGCCAGAACCGCACGTTCGTTTCGCTGAAGATGCCCACGAAGGTGCCGGACTACATCGCGGCGGTGCGGGGCGTCATCGCCGCCGCAACGAACAATTCGTCGCTCCCCGGCGCGAGGCCCCTCGTCGCGGCGCTACGGGCGGCGGTCGAACAGCTCGCTCAGAAGCAAAGCGACGTCCTCACGCGCACCCGCGGCACCGCGACTGCGCGCGACGAAGCCCTCCAGCGCGTGCGCGAGGCGATGAACGGATACCAGCAGTACGTGCAGCAGCGGGCGGACGCCGACCCCGAGGCCGCGGCGAGCAACATCACCGGCGCCGGATTGCGCGTCCGTCTTCCGTCGACGCGGCGGAAGGCAGCCTTCACCGCGAAGACAGGCCCGAAGTCCGGCCAGGTGGTGGTCGAGGTGAAGGCGCCTGCCAAGCGAGCCAGCTACCTGTGGGAATCGAGCTCGGACGGCGGCAAGACGTGGGTGGTTCGCGCCAGGACGTTGCAGGCGAACGCCACGATCGACGGTCTGCCGGTCGGGCAGTACGTGACTTTCCGCGTTCAAGTCCTGACGAAGGACGGCTTGAGCGACCGGAGCGATCCGATCGAAGTGCTCGTGAAGTAAAGGAAATCGCGCGCCGACTCGGATGCCGCCGGGCTTTGTCGGCGAGGAGGGCCGCGGGGACGAACCGAAAAGCGGCTGCCTTCGCGAGTGAGGGGTCGTGGAGCGCGGGAAAAGCGGCTCCCTTCGCGAAGGGAGGTTCGTGGAGAGCGGGAAGAGCGGCTGCCTTCGCGAGTGGGGGGTCGTGGAGAGAGGAAAGAGCGGCTCCCTTCGCGAGTGGGGGGTCGTGGAGAGCGGGAAGAGCGGCTCCCTTCGCGAAGGGAGGCTCGTGGAGAGGTGGAAGAGCGGCTCCCTTCGCGAAGGGAGGTTCGTGGAGAGCGGGAAGAGCGGCTGCCTTCGCGAGTGGGGGGTCGTGGAGAGCGGGAAGAGCGGCTGCCTTCGCGAACGGAGGCTCGTGGAGAGGTGGAAGAGCGGCTGCCTTCGCGAAGGGAGGTTCGCAGAGAAAGGGAAGAGCGGCTCGCTTCGCGAAGGGAGCGCGCCGGACGGGAAGCAAGGCGACGCCCCTCAGTCCTTCTTCGCGATCTTGTCCCGCAGCTTCTGCACGATGTTCGGGTACCCCTCGTTGGGGTTCTCCATCTTCTTGCGGAACTGCTCGTAGTAGTTCTTCGTGAGACTGGAGCCCTCGGTGATGATGTCGACGACGCGGTACCCGTGCTCGGTCTGCTTGACGACGTAGTCGACGCGCACCGCCGGCTCGCGCGGCTTCAGCTTGCTCTTGGCCTCGGTGAGGACGCGCGTATCGCCGGCCGCTTCGCGCGCGCCGCGGTAGCTCACGTCGTAGTCGAGCGTCTTCAGCAGGTTCTTCCTGTAACTCTTGCGCACGAGCTGCGAGAGAAGGTCCCTGAGCTCGCCCTTCTGCCGGTCGTCGTACCTCCCCCAGAGGTCGTCGCAGCTCGGAATGGCCGCGGGGCAGGGTTCGCCGAAGGCGCGACGCGTGAGCTCGTCGTAATCCACGAAGCCGTCGAGCGCCTGATCGACCTCCTGCTCGCGCGCGGGCGACGCCGGCTGGTGCAGGAGTTGACCGAGCTTGTTGTGCTCGTGCTCGATGAAGCTCTGCGCGTCTTCGGCATGGGCGGGCCCGCTGAGCGCGAGGGCGGCGAGCGCGGCGGAGGAAGCGAGGAGGATTCGGAGGCGCATTCGGGGGGGACCTGGAGGCGTTACTGCCTCGTAATGAAGGGCCGTGCAAGGTTTCGCATGCAAGGGGCGGGCGCGCAGTGCGCTTCCGACGCTAGGTTCGACGGTACCCGCGGCTCCGGGATTCATTCTCCGGCGGTTTTCCTGGCTATTTCGTCTCCCTCGGCGTCGGCGCGGGTCGGGTGCTGCGCCGCAGCCCCGAGACGTCTCGACTGAGAAAGACGCGGAAACTCGCGCCCCCGTCGGTCGCCCGCTCCAGCTCGAGGTGCGCCCCCATCGCGCCGTGGTCCTCGACGATTCGGCGCACGACCGCGAGCCCGATGCCCGCGCCGTGGGTGCGTGTCGTGAAGAAGTCGTCGAAAATGCGCGCGCTCGCGTCGGCCGGGATGCCGGCGCCCTGGTCGTCGACCGCCAGCATGACCTCCCGTTCACGCATCTCGACGCGCACGGTCACGGTCGACCGCGCCGAGCTCGCCTGGATGGCGTTTCGTACGAGGTTCCAGAGCACCTGCCGCATCTGCGCTCCGTCGCAGCGCGCGTTCGCCGCGCCCTCCGGTCCTTCGTATCGCACGTGCACGTCGGAGCCGCGGGCGGCGTTGGACGCGAGGGCGACGACGTCGCGGGCGAGGGCGGCGACGTCGGTGGCCTCCGGGCTCGGCGGCCTCGGGCGCGACAGGTCGACCATGTCGCCGACCAGGTCGTTCAGCCTTCGCGCTTCGCGCTCGATGATCTCGCACAGGCTTCGGTCCTCGTCCGAAAGCGCCGGCGACTCGCGCAGCATCTCGATAGACCCCGAGATCGAGCCGAGCGGGTTGCGGATCTCGTGGGCAAGGCCGGCGGCGATGCGTCCGAGCATCGCCAGGCGCTCGGCCTCGTGAGCCCGGCGGGTGGCCACCTGAAGTTCGCCGCCGGTGAGGCGGAGGCGTTCGGCGAGATAACCCGCCAGAATGCCCACCACGGTGACGCCCAGGGTGTTCAGGAGGAGCGGGTAGACGAGCTCGCGCGTGCCCACCGGGTAGCCCGAGGCCGGTTGATCCGGCGGCGGCTGGATCCAGCCGAAATGGAAGCCGGCGCAGAGCGTCGCGTAGATGCCGATCCCGAGGATCGCGGCCAGCGAGGCGCCGCGCCTGCCGACGAGGATGGCGCCGACGAGGCACGTGAGCGCGTAAAACGACGTGGCGCCGCTCGAGATGCCGCCGGACACGTAGACGATGGCCGTCCAGGTGATCTGGTCGAGGACGATCTGCGCCCAGGCGAGCTGCGAAAACCGAGTCGCCGAGCGCAGGAGCGCGGCGTAGATCGCGGCGAGCGCGAAGCCGCAGCCGATGGTCAGAAAGACGATGCGCAGGCTGAACGGGTACCGGGCGAGCTCGCCGTTCAAATAGAGCGTCGCCGTCGCGCCGAGGAGCAAGAGGAGGAACGCGAGGCGCAGGCCGGTGATCCACGCGAGGCGCCCCGCCAGCGAGTGATCGGTCCCGCGAGCGCCGCCCGGGGCACTCCCGGCAGCGGGCAGGGCGGAGCGAATCCCGAGCTCCATCCGCGAGCCTGGAGCTACTCTGCCTTGATCTTGCCCGCGAGGCTGAAGATCGGCAGATACATCGCGATGAGCACGACGCCGACCGTGCCGCCGATGCCGACCATCAACGCCGGCTCGATGAGGCTCGTGAGCGCGGCGACGGCGATGTCGACTTCCTCCTCGTAGAAGTCGGCGATCTTGTTGAGCATCTGATCGAGCGCGCCCGTCTGCTCGCCGACGCCGACCATCTGCACGACCATCGACGGGAAGACATTGGTCTCCATCAGCGGCTGGGCCATGTTCTTGCCCTCGCTGATCCGCGCGCGCGAGTACATGATGGCCTCCTCGACGATCACGTTGCCCGCCGTCTTCGCGACGATCTCGAGCGCGTCGAGGATGGGGACGCCCGAGGAGAGCAGCGTCCCGAGCGTGCGCGTGAAGCGCGCGACCGCGATCTTCCGCAGCACCGGCCCGACGACCGGCATCTGCAGGAGGAGCCGGTGAAACACCTTCTTCCCTCGGGGCGTGCGCACCGTGTATCCGAGGCCGAAGATGAAGGACGTGAACCCGAGGAACATCCACCCGATGTTGCTGACGAAGAAGGTCGAGACCGCCATGACTCCCCGCGTGAGCGCCGGGAGCTCGTCCTTCGAGCCAAAGTCCTTGAACATCGTCTGGAAGCCGGGAATGACGAACCCGAGCAGGATCGAGAGGACGCCGATGAAGACGACGATGACGATGCTCGGGTAGACCATCGCGCCGCGCACCTGCCGGCGCAGCTTCATCGCCTTCTCGATGTAGACGGCGAGGCGGTTGAGGATCGTATCGAGGATGCCGCCCACCTCGCCCGCTTGGACGAGGTTCACGTACAGGTGATCGAAGACCTTCGGGTGGCGGCGGAGGGAGTCGCTGAAGGTCGCGCCCTGCTCGACGCTGCTCTTCACGTCCCGCAGGATGTTCCCGAAGTACTTGTTGTCGGTCTGGCCCTGGAGGATGTCCAGGCACTGCACGATGGGCAGGCCGGCGTCGATCATCGTCGCGAAGAGGCGCGTGAACGTGACGAGATCCTTGTGACCGACTCCGGTGCCCAACTGGATGGAGAGCGCCTTCGCCTTCTTCTTGACCCGCGTGGGCTGAAGCTGCTGCGCGCGGAGCCGCTGGTTGACCGCGTCTTCCGACTCGGCCTCCATCGAGCCCTTGCGGAGCTCACCCGTCCGAGCTCGTGCCTCCCAAACGAATTCGGCCATCCTCGATCCTGGACCCTCGACTAAAAAGTGTACAAGTCGTGCGAGCCGAGGGTCAAAGTCTATGAATGCCGACGAAATCGCGCGCCGAGTCACCACTTCTGGGGTCAGTCCCCTCGCCGCCGCAGGCGCGGGAGCCAGGCAGGGGACCCAGCTCGTGACGGAGGTGGGGGGCGCGAGGGAAGTGCTCTTCGATCTCGCGAGCGTGACCAAGCCGATGACGGCGCTGGCGATCGCGCGTGCCGGCATCGATCGCGCGACTCCGCTCGGTGCCCTCTTGCCGGAGGCGCGCGGGACGGCGACCGAGGGGACTCCGCTCGAGCTCCTCCTCGCGCACCGCGCAGGCCTGGAAGCGCACCGGCCGCTCTACGCTCCGCTCGCGAGCCAGCCGCCGCTGCCGCCGACCGTCTCGTCTACGGCGGCTCCCTGCGGGCTGCCGCGGACGGTCTCGTCTACGGCGG
>CALKVG010000746.1 GCA_937998045.1 uncultured Myxococcales bacterium | reverse complement strand
CACGCACATCGTCCGGCCCGGCGAGACCCTCGCCCAGATCGCCGATCGCGTCTACGGCGACGCGAAGCTCGAACGCGTCCTCGTCGGCGCCAATGCGCTCGACACGCAGGGCGGCACGATCATCGTCGCCGGAATGCGGCTCGAGATTCCCGCGCCCGGGCACCACACGGTGATGCAGGGGGAGACCTGGGCCGACCTTTCCCTCGCGTGGCTGGGGACCAACGACACCGCGCGAACGGAGCTTTTGGCGCGCACGAACAAGGGCGTCTCCTGGGTGCCGCCCGTCGAGGGGCAGGAGATCGAAGTACCCGCCGTCCTCACGTACATCGCCGGCGACAACGAGACGATCCTCGGCGTCGCGCAGCGATTCTGGGGGAGCGCCGACCGCGCCTGGGAGCTCAACCTGTACAACCGGCGCGAAGGGATCCCGGTGCGCCGGGGCGAGGCCGTGCTCGTGCCGATGCCGCACGTGCGCCTCACCGAAGCCGGCAGCGCGGAGGCACGCGCGGCCGCGGAGCGCGACGGCGCGAGCGGCGGGATGGCGCTCGAGCAGCAGCGCAAGGCGGACGGGGAGCTGCCCGCGCTCCTCTCGGACGTGCGTTACGGTCGCTACGCGGAGGCCGTCGCCCGCGGCAACCGTCTCCTCGGCGGGGCGGCGCTGACCCACCCCCAGCTCGCCATCGTGCATCGCGCGCTCCTCGAGGCGTACGTCGCGCTGGACGCACGGCCCGCCGCGGCTGCGGCGTGCGCCGCCTGGCGCTCGAACGAGCCCAATCCCGTCCTTTACCCCGTTCGCGTCTCTCCCAAGATACTCGCCGCGTGCGCCGAGAGATAACCTGGCAGGGTGGCGCAATCGACGCTGCCCCCCCTCGGCGCCGGACGCAGGCTCGGCGAAAAGTTCGAGATCCTGGGCGTGCTCGGCGAGGGCGGGACCGGCATCGTCTACGACGCCCGGCGCCTCGGCGAGGGCGATCGCGTAGCGCTCAAGTTGATTCACCAGCACCTCGCGGGCGACGCGCAGATCCGCGGCCGCTTCGCGCGCGAGGCGACCATCCTGCACCGCCTCGAGGGAGAGCACCTCTGCCGGATGCTCGACTCCGGCGAGCTCCCCGACCCTCGCCGCGAGGGGGCCGGGCTGCTCTACATGGCCATGGCTCGCATCGATGGGCCGGCGCTGGAGACGCTCCTCAAGGCCGAGGGTCTCCTGCCGCTCTCGCGAGCGCTCGCCATCTTCCTCGACGTCTGCGAGGCCCTGCGCGAGGCGCACTCGCAGGGCGTGATCCACCGCGATCTGAAGCCGGCGAACGTCCTCCTCGACGGACGGCACGTCTCCGGCTCTGCCGGAGCGTGGTCAGAACGAGAAGGGGACTTCGCCGTCGTCGTCGACTTCGGGATGGCCAAGATCGTGACGGGCGGAGGGGTGGGGACGACCGCCCTCACGCAGCACAACATGGTCTTCGGCACGCCCGAGTACATGGCTCCGGAGCAGGCGCGCGGCGACGAGCTCGACGCGCGGTGCGACGTCTACGCGGCCGGGATCATCCTCTACGAGCTCCTGACCGGCGCCGTCCCGTTCCGGGGCGCCACGCCGCTCAGCGTCCTCACCGCCCACCTGACCGTCGCGCCGCAACCCCCGCGGAAGCGAGCGCCCGACCGCGGCATCTCCGCGGCGCTCGAGGCGGTCGTCCTGCACGCGATCGCGAAGGACCCCATGGAACGCTACGCGACCGCCCGCGCGCTCGCGATCGCCGTGCAGGCCGCCCTCGCCGCACCCGACGACCTCGCCGCCGTGCTTCCGGCCTCTCGCGTGCGCGTCGACACCGGCGACGCGTTCGGCCCGACCCTTCCGTCGCCGCCGGCGTCCCGTTTCGACCACACTCCGGCAGAGCCGGGGACGAGCCGTCCCAGCGGCTCGTTCTCGCGATCGCGGTCGCAGCTTCGATCGGGGCCGCGCGCTCCCGAGGTGGTCTTGCGTGCGAACGGCCGACCCTCCGCGACGTGGATCGCCATCTGCGTCTGCGCGGCACTCGCCGGGATCGCCTTCGGCGTCTGGCTCTCGATTCACGCGGGGCGATGACGCGCGCCATCCGCGAAGCGCGCGGGGATCCGCCACGGCGCGGTCGCCCACCGGATCGCGCCGCCCGCTCGCGCCTTCGCCGCCGCCGCCAGGTCGCGAGCGGTGACCGGATCGGGCCCGACCGCCAGCCCGAGGCCGAACGCGAGCTCTCCGACGACGGCTTCCGGCGCGAACCCGCGGTCGCGCAGCTCGCGCACGCGCGCGCCGTGTGTCCTCTTTTCCAGGCGCGAGCCGTCGGCTGCCACGACGAGCGGCACGTGCGCGTAGCGCGGAGGCGCGCTGCGCAGCTTTCGCGCGAGCCAGATCTGCCGGGGCGTGGACGATAGAAGGTCCGCTCCGCGCACGACGTCGGTGATGCCCATCGCGAGGTCGTCCACGACGACCGCCAGCTGATACGCGAACACGCCGTCGCCCCGGCGCAGGACGAAGTCGCCCACCTCGCGCGCCAGGTCCTGCGTCACCCGCCCGGCTACCGCGTCGTCGAACGCGACGACCTCGTCGGGGACGCGCACGCGCAGCGCGGGCGGTCGCCTCATGGCGCGCGCCGGATCGAGCGCGCGGCACGACCCCGGGTAGACGGCCTCCTCGCCCGGATGCGGCGCGCTCGCCACGCGCGCGATGTCCGCTCGCGAGCAGTCGCACGGATAGACGAGCCCCTGCGACGCGAGCCTGGCGATCGCTTCCTCGTACAGAGCGCCGCGCGCGCTCTGCAGGAACGGCCCTTCGTCCCAGTCCAGCCCCAGCCATCGGAGGTCGTCCTCGATTCGCGCCGCCGACCCGGCGACCACCCGGGGCGGATCGAGGTCCTCCACGCGCAGCGTGTGCGCGCCGCCCGAGCTTCGCGCCAGGACCCATGACGCGAGCGCCGTCCAGGCGCCGCCGAGGTGCAAGTCGCCCGTCGGCGAGGGCGCGAACCGCGTCCGCACGCTCACCGTCCGGCGCTCACCCTCGGTCCGACACGTCCGGGCTTCAGTACTTGGCAGTCGTGTCGTCGAGGATCCACAGGAGCAACGCCTTCTGCACGTGCAGCCGATTCTCGGCCTGGTCCCAGACGCGCGATCGGGGTCCCTCGAGCGTCGCTTCGTCGATCTCCTCGCCGCGATGGGCCGGCAAGCAATGCAGCAGGATGGCGTGGCCCTCGGCGCGCGACATCATCCGCTCGTTCACCGTCCAGCCCGCGAACGCCTCCGCGCGCTCGTCGCCCTCGGACTCCTGGCCCATGCTGGTCCACACGTCGGTGTTCACCACGTCGCACCCGTCGACCGCGTGCGCCGGGTCGTGGATCAAGGTGACGCTCTCGCCGGCCTGCGCGATCTCGTTGCGCGGAGGTACCCAACCGCGCGGCCCGGCCAGGACGAGCTGGAACCCGAAGAGCCTCGCCGCCTCGAGCCAGGATCGCGCCATGTTGCTCGAGCAGTCGCCGACGAACGCGATGCGCTTGCCGGCGATGCTCGTTCCCAGCTGCTCCTCGACCGTGAGGACGTCGCACAGCACCTGCACCGGGTGGCCGTCGTCGGAGAGTGCGTTGACGACCGGGACGGCCGCCGTGGCCATCTCGAGGAGGCGCGCCGTCGTCGACGTGCGGTAGACGATGGCGTCGCAATAGCGCGCGAGAACGCGCGCCGTATCGCGGATCGGCTCGCCGCGACCGAGCTGGCTGCCCTGGACGCCGAGCACGACCGGATGCATCCCGAGCTGCGCGCACCCGACTTCGAAGGACACGCGCGTCCTGGTGCTCGATTTCTCGAGGACGATGGCCACCGCGCGCCCGGCGAGCTGCTGCGATCGCGCCCCCCGCGGCTCCTGCTTGAGCTTCGCGGCCAGCGAAAGGACGCCGCGTGCCTCGGCGAGCGTCAGGTCGGCGAGCTTGAGGAAGTCACGCTTTGCCATGCTTTACTCCAGCGGTTCCGAAAAGACGCGCTGCGCCAGCGCGTCGAGTGATCCCTGCGCGCCGGCGGCGGAGGCAAGCTCGCTCGCTTGCCGGCCGAGCCACGCGATCTGCGCGTCGACGGAGCGCGGTCCCGTTCCGCCGAGGCTCTCCTTCGCCGCGACCGCCGCTGCGGGGTCGAGGGCGCGCAGCGCCTCCGCGTCGAGCGCGGGGTGGATGTCCTGGGCGCGCGCGGGCTCGACCGCACGCAGGGCGGTCCGCTGCTCGACGGCGAGCGCGACGAGTCGGCCCACGGCCTTGTAGGCATCGCGGAAGGGGATGCCGCGGCGAACGAGCGCCTCGGCGAGATCGGTCGCCTGGGTGAAGCCGTCCGCCAGGGACGCGGCGCCGCGCTCGGCGTCGAACGCGACGTGCGGCAGCGCGAGCGAAAGGACGCGCACGCACCCCAGCGCGAGCGGCCCCGCCTCGAGGACCGGCAGCCGGTCCTCTTGCTGGTCGCGGTTGTAGCCGCTGGCGAGCCCCTTCATGAGCGTGAGCATCGCGACGACGTTGCCGACGGCGCGGGCGCTCTTGCCGCGCACGAGCTCGAAGACGTCCGGGTTCTTCTTCTGCGGCATCATGCTCGAACCCGCCGCGA
>CALKVG010000745.1 GCA_937998045.1 uncultured Myxococcales bacterium | reverse complement strand
GTGGAGAACGCCGGGCGCAGTCACCTCGCGGACGAGACCTGCGATCTTCTCGGGGACGTCGTATCCGAGGACGCTCACCAGCTGCGTGTCGAACCCGGCGGCAAAGGCGTCGAAGCTCTCCACCAGGTACTCGTCCGGAGCGCGCGACACTTGCGCCTCGCCGTTCACCGCCGCCAGGAGATACCGCGCGGATGCGCTATGGGTCCAGCGTTCGACCCCCCAGCGGGCCAGTCGGCGAGCCGCGTCGAGGCTCCCGATACCGGCGAGGACGCCGAGACCGGACTCGAAGAACTGGGTCAGCTCCTGGTCGGAGCCCTCCGGGTCGGCCGCCGCTGCTCGAAAGGTGTCGAACGCTTCGTCGATGGGCCGGCCACGGACGACGTCGCGCAGGAAGCGGGTCCTACGCGCCATGCGCCGACACTGGGGGTTCGCAGCGTCGAGCCGCGTTGCCATCGCGTAGGCCTCTTCGGCTTCGATGAGCCGATCCGACTGGTAAAGCAGCCGGCCGAGGTTTGCGTGAACGGCGGCGTCGGGCTCACCGAGCTGCAGACACCGGGTCAAAGCGTCGATCGCCCCGGGCGCGTCGCCCTTTTGTTCGAGGACCACGCCGAGACACTTCCACGCCGCGCTCGACGTCGGCGCGAGGTCGAGCGCGGTGCGACAGGCCTTCTCGGCGCCGGAGGGATCCCCCGAGCGCCCTCTCGCCAGTCCGAGGAGAAGCCACGAGTCGGGTTGACGGGCATCCAACTCGACGGAACGCTCGAGACACGTCGCCGCCTGGTCGTGCGACCCGGTCGTCTGGAGTGCGACGGCCAGGTTCGTCCACGCGAGCGCGTCTTCGGGCGCCATGGCTGCGCACGCCCGGAGAGCGGTCGCGGCGTCGGCGGCCCGCCCCGCGCGCACGAGCCCGAGGCCCCACCTCAGGAGCGCTCGCGCCGGCGGCCCGGATTGCAACAGAGCCGCGAGCTCTGGATCCGACGCAGCCCACGCGCGAGCCGACGCGAGGGCGATGGCAGGATCGGGCAAGTCGAGGGGCGTTCGAGCGGCGACAAAATCCATGGAAGCGGTCGACCGTGTTTAGAGAGAAGGTACGTGGGGTCGTCGCCCGCCGTCGAGCGCAACGTCATCGGACGATCAGGGCGGCCAGGCGGTAGGCGGCATGCACGGGAAATAGCTGACGCTACTCAGCTGACAGCTGCCCAGGTTGGATTGCGAGCCGCAAAGGGCATTGAACGTCGCGACGTCCAGATCGAAATGGGGGTGGTTGTTCGAAGAGCACCAGTCGCACGTCGAGGGCGTGGCCACGCAGGTGCGGCCGCAGCAGTTCGTGTAAAGTCCGGGGACGCTGCCGACGCAGGGGCACTCGGGGTGCATGTCCGGCGCGTTCACGCACGCGCCGCACTCCTGGAACGCCGAGCCGCCGCACTGGCAGTAGCCGCCGCATCGATCCGTCAGGGCGACGATGGCCGTCCCGCCCGGCCCCGTGATGCGGTAGCACAGCCCGGAGGGTTCGCTCAGCCCGAGGCCCCAGTCCTTCACGAACGTGCCTGTCGAGGGATCCATCGCCTGCTGGCTGTTGCCGACGATCATTGGAGGGGCTGCGGCAATGCCGACGCACGTCGTGCCGGCTTTAGCCATCGTGCAAAGGGAAAGACCCATCGCCGTAGCGATCTTCTGGGCGGTCCCCTCCGGGGTATCGATCTCGCTGATTCCATGGCAGCCCTGCATGGTCAAATCGCAGTAGTACGTAGCCCATGCCTGCGGCAGGGTTGCGATGCCCTGATAGGCGCTCTGGAAGACGCACTTGCCTCCCACGCACTGGCCCGCGCCCGGAGGGCACGTTTCAGGGAGACAGACCACGGGCGGCAAGCAGACGTCGATTCCTGCAGCCACATGAAGGGGGGTGCCCGTGTTCCGGTACCCGCAGGCGTCGGAGGATGCATCCATACCGCGGTGGTCTCCGCTGTCTCCCGCGCTGGTTGCGTCGAGCCCCACCCCGCCCGAGTCCCCGCCGGAGCTTCCGCTGCTCGAACCCGTGGCGTCGAGCGGCCCGGGGCTCGAGCCACTCGAGCTGCTCGACGAGCCGTCGTGCCCAATGGCCGCGACGTCTGCGCCCAGACTCCCATCGGGCTCCACGACCTGACTTTCGCTGGGGCTTACTCTGCAAGCAACGAAGAGGAACGCCACCAGCATCGCGACTCCCGGGGCTAACCGTCGTACTCCCACGGCAATTGAGGTGGTCTCCGGCATCGTTCGTGGCTCACGCTGGCGGTCGCCACCCTGCGGTGTTCGCCCGAACCGGCGACGCCCTACGGGGTCCGAACAGAACGTACATGTCGTGCGGCGTTCGTCCGCGGGACGTCCCCGAGCCGCGGGCACGCAGGTTGAATTGGAGCGTGGTGAACCCTCGCCGAGGTCACCATGAGCTCCCCGAACGACCCCGCCCGTACCGCCGGCGCCAACGCCGTGCGCGTCGCATCGCTCGACGTCCTGAAAGACGTAGAAGTGGAAATTACGCTGGAAATTGGCCGCCGCCGCCTGCGCATCGCCGACGTCCTCCGCCTGACGACGGGCCAGACCCTCGAATTGACGAAGGCCGCCGGCGAACCGCTCGACATCTTCGTGAACGGCCAGCTGCTCGGAAGGGGCGAAGCCATCGTGATGGGCGATCGCTACGGAGTGCGGATCACCGAGATCGTAGCTCCCGAGGCAGGAGACGAGTCGTGAGGCGCGCATGGCGGGTCGCCGCCACCGGACTGGCGCTCTGCGCCATGTCGCTGACGGTACCCGCGTGGGCGGACTCCGACCCACAGGGCGCGCCGGCGCAGGGCGCGACGCCGCCCGCCGCTCCGACGGGAACCCCTCTCGCACTACGACCGGGGAAGCCCATCGAGCTCGCGCAGGAGCCGCAGCACGCCGGGGTGGGCTGGAAGATCGTCGCCGCGCTGGTGGTGGCCGGCGGAGCCATCCTCTACGCCCGCAAGCGCGGGCGTCCCGGAAAGGCCGGAAGCGCCGAGCTGACGATCGTTCGACGAGCCGCGGTCGGGATGCGCAGCGAGCTCCTGGTCGTCAACGTCGAGGGTCAACGGCTGCTCATCGGCGTGACGCCGCACTCGATCCAGAGCCTCGCGATCCTCGACGCAGAAGAGCCGAAAGCCCTGCCTACCCAGGCACCCGAGTCGGCGCTCGGAGAGCGCTTTGCCGCGATGCTCGAATCGGCGGACCGCCGGACGGCCAGACGGGCGCAACCCGAGAAGCCGCAACCCGAGAAGGCGGCCGCCACGGCGCCGGCGTCGGACGAGGACGAAGCGCCGCGCGAACGCTCGACCGCGCTCGCCATTGCTCCCGCACACCGTGAGTCGGCGGACGACGACGTCGCCGGCCAGGCCATGGGCCTTCTGGCACTCCGGAGGGGAGGATGACGCACAAGCGCGTCTTCCTCGCTGTTTTGGCGACGGTCGCCGTCATGGCGGCCGGAGGCGATGCGCTCGCGGCGCCCCTCGATCTCAAGGTCGTGGACGCACCTGGACTTGCGCCCCAGCTTAAGATCCTCGCCCTCCTGACCCTCCTTTCGCTGCTGCCGGCCATCGTCCTCACGATGACCTCCTTCACGCGTATCGTCATCGTCCTCGGCTTCGTGCGCCAGGGGCTCGGGACGCAGCAGGCACCGCCGACACAGGTCCTCGTCGGGCTGGCGCTGTTCCTGACCGGCTTCACCATGGCCCCCGTCGTCAGCGCGGTGGCGCACGACGCGTACGAACCGTACGCCGACGGTCGGATCAGCGAAGCGCAGGCCTTCGAGCGGATGTCGGCGCCCGTGCGCTCCTTCATGCTCCGGCAGACTCGCGAGGCCGACCTCGCCCTCTTCTACGAGGCCGCGCACGCACCCCAGCCCTCCACCGAGGAAGAAGTGCCGCTGCGCATCGCCGCGCCGGCTTTCATCGTCAGCGAGCTCACGACCGCTTTCCAGATGGGCGTCCTGGTCTTGCTTCCGTTCCTGGTCATCGACCTGGCCGTCTCGTCGATCATGATGTCGATGGGCATGATGATGGTGCCGCCGACCACCATCGCCTTACCCGTGAAAATCCTGCTCTTCGTCGTCGTCGACGGCTGGCACCTGCTCGTGGGCTCTCTCCTGCGGAGCTTCGCATGAACCCCGATCAAGCCGCGACGTTGGTGTCGGACATGTTCCGTACGATGCTGCTCGTAGTCGGCCCGGTGCTCGCAGCGGCGCTCGTGGCCGGAGTGTTCGTCGGAATCGTCCAGACGGCGACGCAGATCAACGATCCGAGCATCGGCTTCCTGGTGAAGGTCGGAGCGCTGGCGCTCGTGAGCCTGCTCCTGGGACCCCAGCTCGTGACCTACGTGATCGACTATACCCACGCCACCTTCGGAGCAATCGCGCAGGTCGTCCGCTGATGAACGCCGTGTCGGCCCTGCTGGGTGACGCCACGCATTTCGCGCTGGTGCTCAGTCGAATCGCAGGGTTCGTCGTCGTATCCCCTTTCCCCGGGCAGGGCGTGGGGGCAAAGCAGCGCGTGGGCCTCGCGATCGGGATGTCGTTTCTCGCATCGTCCTTGCCGCTCGGACCCGAGCGCAGCCTCCCACCTTTCGGCCTGCCGCTCGCGGGCGACGTCGCGATCGAAATCGCGTGCGGGATCGTCATCGGCGTGGCCTTCCGATTCGTCTTCTCCGCGGCGGAGGTCCTCGGCACGATGCTTGGGCTCGCCACCGGCATGGGCACGCCGTCTCTCTTCAACCCTGCGCTCGAAAGCCAGGAGACGCCGGTCGGGCGCGCGATCACGCTCCTGGCGATGCTGGTGGCGCTCGGGGTCGGCGCCCACAGAGTCGCCATTTCGGCGCTGCTCGACTCCTTTCGGACGGTCCCTATAGGGACCGCTTCGATATTCGATGCGTCGCTGATGACGATCGTCGACCTGGGGACAGACGCCTTCGTCGTGGGCGTGCGCCTGTCCATGCCCGTCGTCGCGGTCGGCCTAATCGTCCACCTGGCGCTCGCCGTGATCTCGCGCGCAGCGCCGTCGCTGCAGATCTTCAGCGTCGGCTTCGGCCTTCTGGTCGCGGCCACGATGCTCACGCTCATGGCGTGCCTCGGTGATCTCGCGGCCGGTCTCGGAGCCCATTTCGGGCGGCTCGGTCCCTCGCTGGAGGGGATTCTCGAGGCGATTCACCGATGAGCGACGACGGCGACAGAAAGTTCGACCCAACCCCACAAAGACGGGAGGAGTTCCGCAAGCAAGGACGCTTCGCGCGCTCGCGCGACGCCGCGGGGCTTGCTTCCGCGGTGTGCGTCATCGGGGTGCTCGTCGGCTCGCGCGAGGCGATCGGCCGCACGGCGTCCGGACTGTTCGTCGCGTCGCACGGCAACCTCGAGGCGCTCGCCCGCGACCAGCCGGTCGACGCGCTCCGGATCGGCATCACCTCGCTGGCGGCGATCGCTCTGCCTTGCCTCGTGGCGGGAGCCGCGGGGGCGGTCGTCGCGTGCCTCGTCCAGGCGGGCATACGCGTGGACTTCGGGGCCGTGGGGCTCAAGCCGGAGCGATTCAATCCCATCGATCGCCTGAAACAGATGTTCTCGCCGCAGAAGGCCGGCTTCGAGATGGTCCTGAGCCTGCTCCGTGTGGGAGTGGTGGGATACGTGGCCTACCGAGCGCTGGTCGTCGAGCTCGGCGAGCTTCTATCGCTCGCTCGGCTGCCCATCGAGCTTTCCATCGGCAAGATCCTGTCGTCGGCGCTGCACGTGATCATGGCGGCCGGCGGCGCCCTGGCCGTGATCTCCCTCGTCGATTACGCGCAGAGCCGATTTCGCATCGAACAGGACATGAAGATGACCCGGCAGGAGCTCATGGAGGAGATGCGCCGGCAGGAGGGCGACCCGAAGGTCAAGGGGCGGGCGAAGGCTCGCGCCCGCGCCCTCGCCCGCAAGCGCGCGCTCCAGAGCGTCAAGAAGGCGCACGTGGTCGTGACGAACCCAACGCACATCGCCGTCGCTCTGCGATACGACCCCGGCGATCCTGCCCCCGTGGTCGTCTCCAAAGGCCACGACGACGACGCGTTGAGGATTCGCGCCGAGGCGCGCAAGCACGGGGTCCCCATCCTCGAGAACCGCCCGCTTGCCCGCGCGCTCGACGCCGAGGTGCAAATCGGACAGGCGATCCCCCTCGCGCACTTCGCGGCGGTCGCTCGCGTTCTGGCCTTCGTTTACCGCCTGCGTGGACGTCCGATGCCCGGAGCTTCTGCGAGGTCCAGGATAGGGGCACAGCCTCCGGCACGTGGCGTGCGTAATCGGCCAGGGTGAGCGCACAAGCGGCCGTAGCGACGAAGGCGCGCAAGTGGGATGCGGTGGTGCCGCTGGGCATCATCGGCGTCATTCTGATGATGGTCCTGCCGCTGCCTCCGCAGCTGCTCGACCTCCTCATCGCGCTGTCGATCGCGCTTGCGACGGGCGTCTTTCTGACCGCGCTCTTCATCGAAGAAGCGCTGGAGTTCAGCGCGTTTCCGGCGTTCGTCCTCATCGCGACGCTACTGCGATTGAGCCTGAACGTCGCCACGACCCGCCTCATCCTGCTGCACGGCGGGGAGGGACAGGGATCGGCAGGGTCCGTCGTCGAGGCCTTCGGCCGATTCGTCGTCGAAGGCAACGTCCTGGTCGGCCTCGTCGTCTTCCTCATCCTGACGGTCATCAACTTCGTCGTCGTGACCAAAGGCGCCGGGCGCGTCGCCGAGGTGGCCGCCCGCTTCACCTTGGACGCGATGCCCGGCAAGCAGATGGCCATCGACGCCGATCTGCAGTCCGGGCAGGTCACCGGCGAGCAAGCGCGCGCACGACGCAAGTCCCTCGAGCGCGAGGCCGACTTCTACGGCGCGATGGACGGCGCGAGCAAGTTCGTGCACGGCGACGCCGTGGCCGGGCTGCTCATCACGGGCATCAACCTGACCGGCGGCCTGGTTCTAGGCGTCATGCGGGGCATGGACCTCGGCAAGGCCGCCGAGACCTTCTCCGTTCTCACCGTCGGCGACGCGCTCGCCTCCCAGCTGCCCGCCCTCCTCGTCTCGGCTGCCTCGGGCATCGTCGTCACACGAAGCGCCACAGGCGACCAGATCGGGCGAGCTTTCGCGCAGCAGCTGCTCGCCAGGCGTCGGCCGGTCGTCATCACCGCCGGAATTTTGACGCTGCTGGGCGTGATGCCCGGCATGCCGCTCTTGCCGTGCTGGCTGCTCGGCGGAGGTCTGCTCCTCCTGGCGCGCAAATCCGCGAAAGCCGAGGCCGCGGCGACTGCAGCGGCGAGCGCCCAGAGCGCGCCCGTCGACAAGAAGAAGACGGCTGCCGAGGAGGTCGACGCGGCGCTGTCGCTCGACCTGCTCGCGCTGGAGGTCGGGTACGAGCTGGTGTCGATCGTCGACGCCACGCGCGGGGGAACGCTGCTCGAGCGCGTCGCGGTGCTGCGGCAACAGATGGCCCGCGAGATCGGCATCGTCATTCCGCCGGTGCACGTCAGCGACAACCTGCAGCTCGCTCCCGGCGGCTATCGCGTGATGCTCGTGGGCAACGAGATCGGCTCCGGACATTGCAAGGCTGGCCGGCTCCTCGCCATCGATCCCACCGGAGCTTCGCCGCCCGTTGACGGCGAGAAGACCGTGGATCCCACGTTCGGGATGCCCGCCGTGTGGATCGCGCCGCGCGACAAGGAGCTCGCGGAGGCGCTCGGGTACACCGTCGTCGACCACGCGACGACGATCGCCACGCACGTCGGGGAGCTCCTTCGCACCCAGGCTCACCGGCTGCTCGGACGACAGGAGGTTCAGCACCTCCTGGACCTGCTCGCGCGCACGGCGCCGAAGCTCGTCGATGACGTGGTTCCAAACTTGCTCCCGCTGGGAGACGTGCTCCGCGTCCTGCGCAACCTGGTTCGGGAGGGCGTCTCGATTCGTGACACGCGCACCATCCTCGAGTCCCTCGCCGAGCTCTCGGCGCAGACGAAAGATGCCGAGCAGCTCACCGAACTTGTGCGCGAGCGCATGGCGCCGCACATCACCGCTCGTCTGCGCGGACCTGACGGCGCGGTGGCGGCGATGACGCTCGACCCGCGGCTCGAGGAGGTCCTCCGCCGCTCGCTGCGCGACATCGCGGCCGGCACCGGTGGCGCGCTCGACCCCGAGCTCCTGCGCAACGTGACGGCGAACGCCGAGCGGGCGCTCGCCAAGATCGGCGCGGGCGCCACGCCCTGCATCGTGACTCCGCCGGATCTTCGCCGGTACGTCCGCGCGATTTTCGAACGGAAACTACCCACCATCACCGTGACGTCCTTCCGCGAGGTGGAGCCGAACGCGCCCCTTCGCGTCGTCGAGCGACTCTCGATGAACTGATCGAACGAGGAGGCGAGAGAAACCCACCATGAGCGTCCAAGTCTTTCGGGGTCGAACGCTGGCCCAGGCACGGCGCGCCGTTCAAGAGAAGCTCGGAGCGGACGCCGTCGTCGTCACGACGCGCGCGATCCGCCGCGGAGGCCTCGGCGGCATCTTCGCGGGGTCCGACTACGAGGTCGCGGCGCTACCGGCCGCGATGGAGAAGGAGGCTCTCGCGCTCCCCCCCGCGAAGGGCAAGATTCCGTTCGCCCCGGGTGCGTACGGCGCGAACGGCGGCCCCGCGTCGCCGACTGCGGACGTCTCCGCCCTGCGCGCGGAGCTCAAAGGCGACATCCGCGCGCTCAAGGCGATGCTGGCGAAGGCGGACGGTTCGTCCCTGCTGGCCGAGGAGATCGCGGCGTTGCGAGAGCTGATGGAGGGCATGACGCCCTCGGCCGGACGCGGCGACAAGGCAGCTGCACGGCTGCGCGCGATGGGGATCGAGGGCCCCGCGACGACGAGTCTCGCGCGCGCGTTGAAAGGGCGCGACCTGACGCAGGAGTCGCTCCGGGACGTCCTCTCGCACTCGCTCAAGGCGACGCCATGGCCCGTGGAGAGCCAGCGGGCGATGGTCGCGGTGACCGGCCCGAGCGGCGTCGGCAAGACGACCACCGCGGCCAAGCTCGCCGCGCACGCGCGGATGACCGGGCGCACCGTCACGCTCGTGGCGTGCGACACGTTCCGCGTCGGCGCCGTCGAGCAGCTCGCCCGGTACGCGAACCTGATGGGCGCAGACTTCGCGGTCGCAAAGAACGCACAGGAGCTGCGGTCGACGCTGCACGCGGTCCGCACTGACTTCGTCATCGTCGACACCTCCGGCCGTCCGCCCACCGCGGACGGGATCGAGATGGAGCTCGTCACCGCCGGCGGAGCGCGAACCGCGCTGCCGCGCGCGCGTCACGTCCTCCTCTGCTTGCCCGCGTCGGTCCGCGCGACGGACGCCGCGCACGCGGCGAAGCGCTACGGCATGCTCGCGCCGACGTCGCTCGCGATCACCAAGTTCGACGAGACCGACGCCCCCGCCGGCGTGGTGCACGCATTCTGGGCCACGAAGCTGCCGATCTCCGTCACGTGCTTCGGCCCCCGCGTGCCGGAAGACGTGGCGAGCGCGACGACCGACCGGCTCGTCGATTACCTGGTTCCTCGCGCAGGTGGAAAGGCCGCAGCGGCATGAGTCTGGCCCCCGTACTCGAAGCAGAAGGACGCGCTAAGCGGACCCTAAACCGGGACGCGTACGAGAAGTTTCAGCCTCTCGTACGGCGGACCGCGATACGCCTCGCGCGGCGCGTTCCGTCGAGCATCTCCGTCGCCGATCTCGTCGGCTACGGATGGATCGGCCTGATGGAGGCATACCAGCGCAGCGACGCGAAGATGCCGAACGAGGAGTTTGAGGCCTACGCGCTCTACCGCGTGCGCGGCGCGATGCTCGACTACCTGCGGAGCCTGGACCCGACCACGCGCGACCTCCGGCGAGCCTCTCGACGGGTGGCGCACGCGATTCGCGCGCTCTCCGGGAAGTTGGGGCGAGAGCCGCAAGAAGAGGAGATCGCGCGCGAGCTCGAACTGGAGATCGGGGCGTACCGCACCTTGCTCGAGAAGATTGGCGCCGCGGGAATGGCGCGCCTCGAGCTCCTCGACCTCGACAACCTGGACGTCGCGACGCACGCGGAGAACATCGACGACGAAATCGCAAAGCGACGGCTGGGCGACGCTGTGGTGAGCGCCATCGAAGGGCTGCCGGAGAAGCTCGCCCACGTACTCGCGCTCTACTACCAGGAAGGGTGCACGTTGCGGCAGATCGGAATGGTGCTCGGCGTGAGCGAGTCGCGCGTTTCGCAGCTGCACACCGAGGCGATTCATCGCCTGCGAGCCGCGGTCGGGAGGGAGTAGCCATGGCGGACGGCATTTATGTCGCGCTGAGCGGGGCCATCGCCCAGGCCGCGAATCTGGAAGCGACCGCGGCCAACCTGGCAAACGCCGGAACCGACGGCTATCAGCGCGTGAGGCCGGTCTTTCGCGAGGAGCTGGCGCGCGCGGGCGCGAACGAGCCGGCGATGCACTACTCGAGCCTCGTGCAGACTCAGATCGATACGACCCGCGGAACGACGCGAGCGACGGGGCGTCCGCTGGACTTCGCGTTGCCGGAGGGTTCGTACCTCGCGGTATCCAACACCGCGGGCGAGCGTTACACGCGCGCCGCTTCGCTCTCGGTCTCGGCGGACGGCTCTCTGCGCACGGCCCACGGAGACGCCGTACTCGCGGAGGACGGCAAGGCGATCAAGCTGTCCGGTGAGACCGGCGGCGCCCGCGTCGATTCGTCGGGCCAGCTCTGGCAAGGGGACGAGCTGCGCTGCCGCCTGAAGATCGTCGGTTTCTCCACTCCCTCTGCCCTGACGCACGAGTCCGGAGCGCTGCTCGCCCCGACCCCGGCGGCGGGCACGCCCTCCCCTGCCAGCGGCCCTCTCGAGGTCGGCGTGGTCGAGGAATCGAACGCGAACGTCGTCGGTTCGATGACCGAGCTGGTCGATGCGAGCCGCACGTTCGAGGCCTTCCAGCGAGTGATTGACGCCTTCCGCGACGCCGACCGCGCCGCGGCGACCACCCTTCCGAACGTCTCCCCATGAACTCCAACGCCTCTCGACCGTTTCCCAGGCCTGCTGTCGCGCCGGCGGCGGATCCTTGCGAGGTGGGCCCTGCCGACCTCAAACGAATCGACGAGATTTCGGCGCTACTCCTCGTGTTCAACGATCCGCGCGCCGGAGCCGACGTCCTCGCGCGCCACGTGGAACGGATTCCGGTGCTCAAGGCGCGCGTCTTGCGCAAGTTCGAGCAGAGGCACCCGGGACGGCACGCAGCGGCGGAGGCTCAGGGCACCAGCCTGGCGCAGCGGATCGCTCTCCTCGGCAATCGGCAGCTCGAGAGCACTCTCTTCGAGCTCCTTGAGGACATCGTGTCGCTGAACAGCACGGCCGACTCCTCCACGCGCTAGCGCCGAGTCATTTCGCGCGATTTGCCTCAGTCGGCGCAGCCGATTTGCTGACTGCTGACGCGCACGTCGTCGACCCACATGTCCGAAAGACTGGGCGTGGGGTGGTATTCCCAGATGCCGATGGCGACGGTGTCGAACGCAGGCGGCTTCTGGCCGCTGAAAGTATTGTACTGCTCCGTGAGCTCCATCCCGTCGACCCAGATTCGCCGAACGGCGTTCACTCCGCCCTGGCCACTCTCCAGGAGCTCGATGCACGTCCAGGCCAGCGTGACGACGGCAGTGGGCGAGCGGGGGCCGAATTCGTCTTTGGGCGGACCGTTATAGATCGAATAACCGAGATAATGCATCGGGCCCGCGTTGCTGCTGGGATCCAAATTGGCCCCGACCGCGAGATCGACGGTTCCGAGGTCGTTCTTGCCGCTCGCGATGATGAACCCCGTGTGAAAATCGGGCGGATTGCTGGGCCACATGACAGCGGGACTGAAGTACGCCCAGATGCGGGTGTAGAAGGTGTCGTTCGTCGCGGGGAACGTCACGCCCTCCGTGATTTGCGCGGTGCTCTGGTTCCCCGGAGTGACCTGCAAGTGAGCCGCATACTTGCCCGTATGGGCGTGCATGCTGTCGACCGTGGCCGACGGCGAAGGTCCCAGCAAGACCGTCTTCCAGATCGTTTTGTCGAGCTGCCCGCTTTCGAAACTGTCGCAGAGCTCCGTCCCCGAAGTGACGCACTGTGCACCGCTTTCCGCCTCCGGAGCGGCGTCTCCTGGGCTCGCGGCGTCCGCCGCGTCCGCACCGTTGGCGGGCGAGCCGTCGTCCCCCGATCCTACGGGTCCGGGGCCGTCGCTCGAGTCGGAGCCGGAACTGGATCCCGCCTCGTTCGGCGGCGGTGTGGTAGACGTGTCTTGCGTACCCGACGCGTCGGCAGACCAGCTCCCGGCGGGTGAGTTGTCTGCGTTGGAGCAGCCTCCGACCGTCCCTGCGCTACCGAGAATGCATCCAAGCAGCAGGATGCGGCCGTCGCCGTGAAATAGCGTTCGCCATCGGTGGTCCTTCGTCGTCATGCCGTGAGCTCCGGGAGTCGCCCCCCTGGGATTGGTGGGACGCGCTCCTGGAATCGATCATCGAGTACTGATCGGCGCCGCCGGCGAGGACCACGAACAGAGGACCACGAACAGAGATAGCCCTATCCCCCGCTCGCCGTCGAGCGCCGCCCTTGCTCACGGGCGCGGGCGCGCGGATCAGAACGCGGGTGACGACGACTGGACGCTGTACGCGCATCACCGCGCGCACATGACCGAGGCCGTCCTGTCGTCGGCCGGCGGTCCCGGCGGTCGACTTTGCATCCTGGGCGCAGGCGCGTGCAACGACCTCGATCTCGAACAGCTGTCGCTCGCGTTCTCCGAGATTCACCTCGTGGACATCGACGCGACCGCGCTCGCCCGCGGGATCGCCCGGCAGCCTCCGGCCGTTCGAACGCGCCTGCGACCGCACGCACGGGTGGACCTGTCGGGCATGACCAAACGCCTGAACGAGTGGAGGCGCCGGCCGCCGACGCCGGCGCAGCTCGACGCGCTGGGTGCCTCGACCGCGCAGGCGCTGCTCGCGCGCTTGCCGGGCCCGTTCGACGTCGTCGTCTCCGCGTGCGTTCTCACGCAGATGGCCTTCGCCGCGATGGACGCGCTGGGTGAAAGACACGCCATGCTCCGGCCCATCCGGCTGTCCCTGGTGGGTACGCATCTTCACGCTCTCGTCGGGTTGACCGTGGACGGGGGCGCGTCGCTCTTCGTCAGCGATCTCACCTCGTCGAGCATGTTTCCGCTCAAGGACCTGGACGTTTCCCGAAGCCTCCAGGAGGTGATGAATCAAATCATTGCGTCCGGCGCCTGCTATCACGTCGCCCACCCTGC
This sequence comes from uncultured Myxococcales bacterium, assembly GCA_937998045.1. GTDB lineage: Bacteria > Myxococcota_A > Polyangia > Polyangiales > Polyangiaceae > Palsa-1150. Next base: position 6,439 of record CALKVG010000745.1, on the reverse strand, counting down.
GCTCGTCACGAGCATCCTCTCGAGCGGCAGCTTCCGCGAGCGCGTATGGGATCCCGACTTTTTGGCGCCGTGGCTCTGGAGCGGGCGCTTGGACCGAACCTACTTCGTCTACGCCCTGCGCGTGCGGCGGCGCGGATGACGCCGGCGCCGGGTGATCCTGGGCACGGTCGAGGGCCACTAACAGCTGAAGTGGGATTCGAGCGAAAGCGAAGAGGTGCACGGATGATGACGCATCGCATTCAAGTGAGCGCGCTCGCCGCCGGCGCAACGATCCTCTTGAGCTGCTTCGCCGCCTGCGTTGGAAATATCGGGGACGGAGGATCGGACATCGGACCCGGAGCCGGTGGACCGGGCTCGAGTCAACCCGGCTCGAGCTCCGGGGGCGGGGGAACGGGCAGCTCGGGCTCGTCGGTCGATGCGTTCCCGTGTACGTCATCGACGCCGAGTTCGGCATCGACACCCCTGCTTCTCCTCACCCGCGCACAGTACGCGAACACGCTCCAAGGCCTGTTCGGCGCCGTGACGCCGAATCTGGACAGCGCCCTGGGTGCCAACGACGCGTACCAGGTCACCGACGGCCAAACCGCGCAGTTCGGGCTCATACAGGCCAACATCGACCTCTCCAGCGTGACGAACTATCAGACGGCCGCGGAGCTCGTGGCGGCGGCCGCCGTCGGAGACGCCGCGACGCTGGCGAGCATCGACCCGTGCGCCAGCGGGATGGACAAGCGCACGTGCGCGCAGAACTTCGTGCAGAGCTTCGGATCGCTCGCGTACCGCGCGCCGCTCACCGACCCGGCGGACATCGCCCGCCACATGGCCCTCTACGATGCCGGCGCCATGGTCAGCGACGCCCACGGGATCGAGCTGGTTCTGCGCGGGATGCTCCAGTCGCCGCGCTTTCTCTACAGGGTGGAGATCGGCACCGGGCAAGCCGCTGGGCCGACCGCGGTGCAACTCTCCCCGTACGAGGTAGCGGCTCGTCTCTCGTACGTGCTGTGGAACACGCTGCCGGACGCCACGCTGACCCAGGCCGCGGCGGCCGGAGCGCTCACAACCAAGGACCAAGTATCGGCGCAGCTCACACGAATGCTGCAGGATCCCAAGGGGCAGAACCTGGTGCGCGGGTTCCTCGAGGACCTGATCGAGCTTTCGGGGCTGCCCTCCGCCGTCAAGGATCCCGGCACCTACCCGGCCTGGACCAAGGTGGCGACACTTCCGGCGTCGATGCAGGGCCAGGCCCAGGCCTTCTTCGACGATGTGCTCAATCAGCAGGGCGGCACGCTTACGGCACTGCTGACTTCCCCGGACGTGTTCGTGAACAGTGACCTCAACAGTTACTACGGGACGACCGCCGGGAACACGTTGACCACCTTCCAGAAGGTAAGCGTGCCCGCGGGCCAGGCATCCGGCATACTCACGCTGCCCGCGCTCCTGACGCTGATGGCCAAGCCCAATCAGCCGTGGCCAATCTATCGAGGGAAATTCGTGCGCGAGGTCCTGCTATGCCAGGACCTTCCCTCGCCGCCGCCGAACGTTCCGATGCCGCCCGCCGTCGAGGCGGGGGTTTCCGTGCGGGAGCGCCTGAGCGAGCACGAGACGAACCCGGCATGCAGCAGCTGCCACACGCTGATGGATCCGATCGGCTTCGGTTTCGGCGACTACGACGGGCTGGGGCGCCTGCAGACGACGGACGGCAACCAGGCCATCGACGTGAGCGGCAACATCGAGGGGTCGTTCAAGACGGACATCGACGGCCCCTTCACTGGTATCACCGGGCTGGCGAGCAAGCTGGTCGGGAGCACGCAGGTCCGCCAGTGCGTCGCGCGACAGTGGTTCCGCTACACGATGTCCCGCTACGAGCAGCAAGCGGACAACTGCTCGATGAAGAGCATCGACGACGCGTTTCACAAGGCCAACGACAGCGTCAGCGTGCTGCCCGCGGCGCTCGTTCAGAGCGACGCGTTCCTCTACCGCAGTGTGCAGTGATCGAGAGGTGTCGACATGAGCAACGTACGAGAGCCCATCGACCATCGCACGAAAGTCAGCCGCCGCCGCCTCCTGGGAGGGATGAGCGGCTTGGCCGTGCTCCTGACGAGTCCCGTCTGGAAGGTGGCCACCGCGTTTGGCGCGGACGCGAGCGCGCCCGCTGCGCGGCGTTTCATCGGTCTCTTCTCGGCGAACGGCACGATCGCCGCGGAGTTCTTCCCGGGCTGCTCGGGTAACGTCTCGAACTCGCCCAACCATTGTCAGGGGGTGAACTCGGGGACCGACACACCCCTCACGGCGGCGAGCCTCGGTCGGATCCTGACGCCGCTGGCGGCGCATGTGTCCCAGATGATCGTGCTCCAGGGCGTCGACATGATTTCCACTGTGTCGGACCAGCTCGGCACGATGACCAACAAGCCGGGTGGCCCCCACATGAAGGGGCCGGGAGCGATGCTGACCGGGGGTTCGCTGCTCACGGGCAGCTACCAGGGCGCCGGCGGCCCGGCGGGAAACGCGGATCACATCTCGGTGGATGCCGTCATCGCTCAGCGCATTGGAACGAAGACGACCTTCCCGTCGCTCGAGTTTGCTGTGCGGGCCATCGGAGGGCACCCGCTGGACGTCAGCTCGTACGCCGCGGCCAACCAGCCGAACGTGCCGATCATGGATCCGGTGCAGATGTATTCGAAGATGTTCGCCAACTCCGGCCTATCGTCGACGCAACTGCAAGGGCTACTGGCCGATCGCAAGAGCGTGCTCGACTTCTTGCAGGCCGATATCGCGGCGCTCAAGCCCAAGCTGACCACGTCCGACCAGACGCGCCTCGAGGCGCACTTGACGGGGATCCGCACGCTCGAACAATCGCTGAGCAACAGCGCCGTCGCGTGCAAGGCGCCGACCGCGCCGTCGGCGTTGGATCCGATGGACATGGCCAATTTCCCAACCATCACGAAGACACAGCTGGATCTGATGGTGCTGGCGCACTCGTGCGGCATGACGAACGTATCGACGTTCATGTTCGCCAATGCGGACAGCTGGCAATACTACCCGTTCGCCGGGGCCAATGAGGAGCACCACACGACGTCTCACTGCGACGACCACGACAGCGCGAACATCGAGAACCTCATTCTCATGAACATCTGGCAAGCGCAGCAGGTCAACTATCTGATGGATCAGCTGGCGGCAACGGTGGAGACCGATGGCTCGAAGATGCTCGACAACTCCCTCATCTTGTGGGGCAACGAGCTGGGCGTCGGCAACACGCACTCCTACCAGAACATCCCGTGGGTCATTTTCGGCGGTGCGGGCGGCGCGATCAAGTCGGGGCGCTTCCTTCAGTACCCGGGCGTGCCGCACAACAACCTGCTCGTGTCGATCTGCAATGCCATGGGGTTCTCCGATGTGACGACCTTCGGAATCCCCGGAGTGTGCACCGGGCCCCTGGCAAGTCCGTCGCTGTCGGGATGACGTAGCCAATAGTCGCCACTTCGATGGTCTCGTGGGGGGCTGCCGGCCCTCCAGTGCTTTTGCACTCGCGACCCTCTTGGTAGGTATCGCGAACGTCGCGACCACTTGCGGCATCGGCTCTAGGCCCGCGTGTTGCTTTGCTCGACCGCGTGCGCGTCGCAAACGGGCCTGCGAGCACCTCCGCGGTTCGCGATGTGGAAGCGCGCCGCACGCCGTCGGCGATGTCGTCGGTCCGCTCCGCGCTGGCTCGAGCGCTCCAGGACGCGACGGGCGTCCCGCCGAACGCGCATACGCTCAACGTCCTGTCCGCCCAGGTGTCCCTCGAGACTGCCGGCGGGCAGCAGATGTTCAACTTCAACTTCGGCGGCATCAAGGGAGCCAGCCCGCAAGGCGATACCGCCACCTACATGACGCGCGAGGTGCTGGGCGGCAAGGACATGCATCTCGCCCAGGGCTTTCGCGCGTACTCGTCCCTCGACGCCGGAGCGCGGGACTACATCGCCGTATTGCGGGCCCGATTCCCCGGTGCCTTCGCGCAAGCCTCTGCGGGCAACATCGACGGCTTCGCGCACGCACTCAAGCAGGCGCACTACTACACCGCCCCCGAAGCGGAATACGCAGCCGGGCTGCGTCACGCCGCCGGCGCCGCGGCGAGCGCAGCAGGGGCGGCGGGGAGCGCTGGCGGCGCGCTGGAAGCGCCCCCGACGGAGTTCTCCACGTCTGCGGAGCTCTCGCGCGTGCTCGACGCGGTCGCGTCGACGGCGGCGCGAATCGCCGACCCCGACCCGAAAGAGTGATTTCTGCTCAAGGAGTCCCCCCTCCCGCCGTTCGTTGGGAGTGACGGCCGGATTGACCGGCCCGAAAGGACGCCACGACGGCGTCGAACCCACCTCCAAGAAGGAGCACTCCCATGGCTATCTATCTCCAGACGAACACCTCGGCCCTCTTCGCCGAGCAGAATTTCAACACGACCCAGATGTCGCTCAACAGCAGCTTCACCAAGCTGTCCAGCGGCTACCGGATCAACAGCGCGGCGGACGACGCGGCAGGCCTCGGCATCGCGAAGAGCATGAATGCCCAGGTTCAGTCGTACGCGATGGCGCAACAGAACGCGAACGACGCCGTGAGCATGGTGCAAACCGCCGACAGCGCGGCCAACCAGGTGGACTCGCTCCTCACGCGTATGCGTCAGCTGGCCGTCGAGGCGCAGAACGGCACCATGGCCTCGAAGGACGTCAACAACCTGAACACGGAGTTCCAGCAGGACCTCAGCGAAATCGACCGGGTGGCGACGGATACGACGTTCAACGGGTCGGCGCTGCTCTCGAGCGGCACGGCCGGCGCGAGCTTCAGCGTCACCTACCAGGTCGGCATTAACGGCTCGGCCAACGACCAGATCAACGTCACGTTCGGCGGCGCCGACTCGACGGGTCTGAGCCTCGCGGGCGCGAGCGTCACGTCGGCGTCGGGCGGTGGCAACATTCTGACGGCGATCGACGCCGCGATGAGCACCCTCTCGACGCAGCGCGCCGGGTTCGGTGCGGCGATGAACCGCCTCTCGGACGCTGCCGCGACCATCGAGTCGACGCAGACGAACCTCTCGGCTGCACTCAGCACGATTCAGGACGTCGACGTTGCCTCGGAGACCTCGCAGCTTGCGCGCGAGCAGGTGCTGGCGCAGGCCGGTGCCTCGGTCCTGTCGCAGGCCAACTCGGCGCCGCAGCTGGCGCTGAAGCTCCTCGGCTGACCCACACGGTGGGCCGCACGCCGCCAGCGACGGCGGCGTGCGGCACGCCTCTCGCAAACGCTATCGCTTGAGCGGACGTCGATGGGAGCGAGGAGCACACAATGAGCAACGCCATCAACCTCGCCGCGCTTGGACTGGGCGGCATCGACACGACGACCCTCGTAAGCTCCCTCGTCTCGATCGAATCGCAGCCGCTCAATCAGCTCAACACGCAGCAGCAGAGTATCCAGTCCGCCTCTGGCGCGATCTCCGCCTTCTCGAGCGACCTTTCCGCGCTGAAGAGCGCGGTCACCGCCCTGTCGACTCCGGGCGCCTTCCAGTCGATGACGGCCACCTCCAGCGACTCGTCGGTCGTGGCGAACACGGTCGCGAGCGGGTCGCCACAGCCCGGCCAGTGGACCGTCTCGGTTGGCCAGGTCGCCCAGGCGCAGCGCTCGCTCTCCAACGGGGCGAGCGACCCCACGGCGGACCTTGGCATGAGCGGCTCGCTGACGATCTCCATCGGAGCGGGCGCGAACGCGAAATCGACGACGATCAGCAATCTCAGTGGCATGTCGCTGAACGACCTGGCGGGGGCACTCTCGACCTCGGGTCTCCGCATGCAAGCGTCCGTCGTGTACGACAGCTCGCAGTCGCAGTATCGCCTCCTGGTCTCGGGGCTCGATACGGGCGGCGCAAACTCCATTTCCTTCGATGAGTCGCAGACGAGCTTCGCGTCGGGCGGGTTCAGCCTCGGCCTCGATCCGTCGACAGACCCGAACTACAACGCGAAATCCACGTTCCAGACCGCGCAGGACGCGCAGGTCCAGGTGGACGGCGTCAACGGCTACACGATCACGAGCCCGACCAACCAGATCACCAACGCGATCCCCGGGGTGACGCTGGCCGTGACGCAGCCGACGACGAGCCCGGCGACGATCTCGATCGCGAGCGACCCCTCGACCCTCGAACAGAACGTCCAATCGTTTGTGACGGCCTACAACAACGTCGTCAAGGACGGACACTCCATCGCAGGGTACGGCTCCCAGAAAGCCGCCATGACGATGCTGCAGGGCGACAACGCGGTGCGATCGTCCCTGGGTCAGCTCGAGCAGCTGCTCGGTGCCCCCATTCCGGGGACGTCGGGAAGCTACACGACGCTGGCGAGCGCCGGCATCACGCTGAACGACGACGGCACGTTGTCCTTCGATCAGGGAACGTTCGCGTCGGCGCTCGATTCGGATCCTTCCTCGGTGG
>CALKVG010000744.1 GCA_937998045.1 uncultured Myxococcales bacterium | reverse complement strand
GCCCAGGTTCAAGCGGTCGTCGCAACATCTCATTTGCTCAGGGATAGCAGATGACCGTTGAGCACTTCGGCGGGAGTTCTCCAGTCGAGGGTCTTCCGCGGTCGGCTATTTAGGGCGGCGGCAACGGCCGCGAGGTCCTTGGTGTCGTATCGGCTTAGGTCGGTGCCCTTGGGAAAATACTGGCGCAGTAAGCCGTTGGTATTCTCGTTCGTACCGCGCTGCCATGGACTCCGTGGATCGCAGAAGTACACCGGCAGGTCGGCCTCGATCCGCAGCCGGGCGTGCTGGGCCATCTCCGCGCCTTGGTCCCACGTCAGCGACCTACGCAACTGGGCGGGTAACGTCCTGATCGTCGAGGCGATCGCACGCCTGACCGCCTCCGCGCCGTGGCCGGCGAGAGCGGGTCCGTTCTTGATCCTGGGCTCGCCGCGTTCCCCCATCCGAGGCAAGTGGAGCAGCATCGTGAATCGGCTGGAGCGCTCGACCAAGGTGCCGATCGCCGAGCTCTCCGTTCCGAGAATGAGATCGCCCTCCCAGTGCCCAGGCACGGCTCGGTCCAGGGCCTCGGCGGGGCGCTCGCTGATCATGATCTCAGGGCTGACAAAGCCCTTGCCGCGGCTGCCGGCGCGTGACCGAGGTACGCGCAACACGCGTCCGGTGCGCAGACAGGCGGTCAGCTCCCTTCGAAGCGCTCCTCGCCCTTGGACGTACAGCGATTGGTAGATCGCCTCATGCGAGATCCGCATCGACCCATCATCGGGGTAGTCGATCGGAAGTCGGTGCGAGATCTGCTGCGGGCTCCAAGACGTTGCCCAGCGTCGGTCCTGCCGCCGGCCGTGTCGCCGACCAAGCCACCGGGTCTTCGGGCCGCGCGCGCTGACCCCGGTACTGGCGCGCACCTTGCCCGCAAGCCGGTCTTGCACGTACCGCCTCAGCAGCTCGTTACCGGCGAGCTTGGCGGTCTTCGGCCGCCCCGCGCGTCGATCGGCGTGCCACTGAGCTGTCGACGCGCGGTAGTCCAGGCGCCCGCACCGGGTAGCAGCGTTTCGTCGCAGCTCTCGTGAAATCGTCGACGGGCATCTTCGTACCTTGCGAGCGATCTCGCGCACCCCCGCGCCCCCCGACTTGAGGATCGCGATCTCCTCTCGCTCCTCGAAGGACAGGTAGCGACCCGACTGCGGAGCCAAGCTAAGCGAGGGCATGCCGCCAGCATGGCGGAACCACCGCCCGCCCACTGCCGGCGATACGCCACACGACGCGGCGGCATCCTCCGTCGACAGCCCGCGCGCGATTTCCTTCCAGAATTGCTGTCTATGCTCCCGCCGACCGGCCGTCGGGCGACCAGGCGATCGCATGAGCGGTCGATCCGCCAAGTCCGAGCGCCTTCCTCTTCGTTCTCGCATCGCAACTCCCTTTGTTCCAGGCGTTGCGACGACGAGTTGAATCCACCCAGTACGCCAGTGGCGACTACCAGGCCGCTCTGTCCGAACGCGGCATCACCTGCTCGATGAGCCGCAAGGGCAACTGCTGGGACAACGCCGTCGCTGAGAGCTTCTTCGCCACCCTGAAGACCGAGTGCGTCTACTCGCGTCGCTTCGCGACCAGGGCGGAGGCGAGAGAGGCGATCTTCCACTTCATCGAGGTCTTCTACAACGGGCAGCGTCGCCACTCGACCCTTGGTTACGTCAGTCCCATGGAGTTCGAAAAGAAGTTCATTGAAGAGAAGAAGAATAGAGAGTACGAGAACGAGGCAGCGTAACGAGACTGTCCACGCGGCGGAGCAGGATCACTGGCCGATGGCTTACGCTGCATCGAGGATCTGCACGGCGAGGTGCTCGGTGGTGATCAGGATGGGGGGTGGGCCGTCGAGGCGCTTGGTGGCGGCCAGGATGGGATGGGCGGAATCGAGGGCGCGTTCGACGGCGAGCAGCGCGGCGTCGGCGAGAGCGACGACGAGCAACTGGGGAGCCTCGTCGACGGCGAACGCGAGGCCGCACGCCGCGCCGCCGAGCGCATTCGCGGCCGCCTCGCCGAGCTGCGTGGCCGCGAGCAGGACGAGGAGGTGTTCTACTCGCTACACGACCCCTGGAAGCGCAAGCTGTTCGTCGCCCTTTGCAGGCGCTACGGGCTCAAGCCCTACCGCGAGCGCGGGCGGCGCCACAGCACCGTCATCGTCCGTGCGCCCAAGGAGTTTCAGCACGGTACCCTGTGGCCCGAGTTCCTCACCTTGTCCGAGGAGCTCCATGCCCACCTCAACGAACTGACCGAGAGGGTCATCCGCGAGGACGTGAGCGAGGCGACCGAGCAGCCCCCCAAGGCGCTGCCTGCGGCCACCGGTGGGTGAACGCCCGCGCAACGATCACGGTGCGCCGGGCGCGTCAACTCCGTCGGTCGCCGATGGGATACCGTCAACTCCGTCGGTCGCCGATGGGATACGCTGCACGTGCACCGGCCGGTGCGTTTCCCCGAGGGGCGCGTGGGCAAGGCGTACATGCTCTCGCAGATCGACAGCGCCTCGCGGTACGTGCCCCACAGCTACTTCGCGGCGCACGAACAGGATAGCGACCGTCACTGAAAATCGGCCGCACCCAGGGAGTCGATCGATATCTGCTGGAGGGTCTGGACCTGCCCATTGCTCGCGGGGAGATTGGACGGCACCCAAATCTGGCCCGCGATTGCGTAACCGGTGGACCATAGTTCATGCGGTCCCGTTGGCGCCAACAGCCAACTAGCGCCGTCTGCGATTCGAATGATCCGCATCCCGTTGCCGGGCGAGTTCCACGATGGCTGAGAAGACTTCCATACTTTGACGAGCGCGAATCCGTTGCCCACGCGAACGTCACACCACCGCGTAGGGCACACCCCATTGAGAAGGACACGCCGAGTTACCTGCGCTGCGGTCCCGGCGTACGGGCTCACGAAAAGCGTGCTGTTCTGAAACTGTCCGTTTGCGTCGGGATTGCTGGACTCGACCCAGGCTAGCCAAGTGCCGTCGGTGGCCACGTCGTGCTCGTACATCGCCGTCGTAGGTGCAACGAGGACACGCTCGCCCGCGCTCGCGCTCCACACGTAGACGACAGATCCGTCAGAATAGAAGACGGAGCCGCCAACGAGGGACCGGTCGCCCCATACCGTCCGAGCGCCGCCGTCGCTTGCACGGAGCGAGTTGTCGGCCCCGGTCCCGCGGTTTCGCACGGCCATGGCGTTGATCTGGTCGAAATACATGGCGACGATGCTGTCATTTGCCTGCACAGCCGCCATGAGGAGAGAGGAGGGGCAGGGGCCGAACCCCAGGTCGTTGCAGAACGTGAAATCGGGATGCAGGCGACTGGTGAGGGATTCGGCCGGTCCTACGACCTGAAGGTACTGGCTGACCGTGGTGGGGACGGACTGGTTCGGGAAAACAGCCAGAGTCACGGCAGTCTCACCGAGGCTCACGTCACCGAGCGGCACTTCCAAGCAGCTCATATCACCATCGTGGCGCCATGCGGCGACGAAACCCTTGTCGCTATCCCAGATGGCGTATTGAGACTGATACTGCGAACCAGACGTCGAGAAGTCCTGCTGCACGGCGATCCGCGCGCCTCCGCCGGGTGAGTTCGTGGCCGAGAGCGCCAGCGCCTGGGCGGCCGCTGGCGTTCCCCAGTCGATGGCGAGCTCCTGACATCCGAGGCGGCCGGTGCTGCACGGCTGCCAGCGAAGCGCCGACACGCTGGCCAGGACGGAAGGAGAGCCGGGCTGGTAAAGCGGACACTTGGGCGCCCAGGGCACCCGCACCCAGCCCTGGGTGAAGCCGGTGCCAGCGGCGTCATTGGGCTGGGGTTCACCGAGTCCGTCGGTCGACGTCGTGACGTCGGAGATGCCGGCGTCGACGGAGGACCGCCCGCCTTCCATGCAGCGCGAATCCAAACAGGAGGACGATGGCTCGGCCGGGGTCTCGCGTCCGCACGAATCGACGATGGCGATCAGTGCAGCGGCCATACATGGAGCCACGAAGCCCAGTGCGGTGTGTCGCCTCAGAAGAAACACCTGTGCCGTTCCCTCTCGTCTCGATCCCGATCCCCGACGGGTACCGGTCGAAGGTCGCCGTAAGAGGTGAAGTGCGTTTTGACACCACTCGGCGTGTGCTTGTCGGGCTCTGCCCAGACGATGCCCGTACGCAGAGCTCGGGGCGGAAGTGCCAACTCCCCGCGCTCACGGATCCGCGTGGTGGGCGCAATCGAGTCCCCCGTCGTGGCGACGAACTCGAACTCGTGTTCGTGCTCGGACGCACATGCAAGGAGTACCCCTTCGCCGTAGGCCGAGGCAATATAGTAGTTGGCGCGTTCGCGGCGCTTCCACGTCGCGAGCGCCGTCGAGGTACCGTTCCGTTCGATGCGCAACAGGCGAACCTCGCGGGACGCACGGTGGCCGGATCCCGACCCGCTATTGTCGGCGGCGAGCGGCTCATCGAGCAGATAGAACACCCCCGTCCTCGTGGCGCTCGTCATCGATAGCGCCGGTCCCGGCGCGTCTCCGATCACCTTGGCGACGCGAGCCCATTGCCCGTCGCTCACCGAGCTGAACCACAGGCTTCCTGCTATTTCTCCCGCGACAACGCCGGCGGCAGCCAGGAGGTTGTTGGTGCCCGACAGCGCAAGCGCAATATCGGGGCCGATGGGTGGATCGGCAGGCTCTCCCGGCGACCCGGAGAGTGAAATTGTGCCGGTATTCGGGTCGCGGCTCAGGACGCTCGTGATCGCGTTGTTCCCATCGAGGAGTACGGCCGCAGCATCGCTCCCCGAGAGCCGGAACGATGGCTCGCCTGCGCTCACCAGCTTGGCCGTCGTCGAATTCAGGGCGATTCGTACGCCGCTCGTGAATTCGTTGCTCACATCGATCGCGGGGCCCGTCGGCGAGAGGGCAGCAATGGCAGCGCCCTCCGGGTCGCCGGGGTTCACCGCGACGCTGACCACTGGCGACGACATCGTGCAAGTGGGACAGGAGTTCTCGAGTATGCCGACGAGCGAGGCTCCGCCGGCGATGGGAATCTGGACCTCCGACGAGAACTGCGACACTGTCAACATTGTGAATACTGAGTCTTTTATCCAGACCTGCCCCGGACTGGAAAGCCGACCTCCACTGTCGAAAATGCCGCCTTGTGGAATGAACCACCATAGCCTTCCCGTGGCGTTGCACACATCCGCGTTCGGATGTCCCAAGGTAGGTTGCGGAAGACTGGTGAGGCAGGGGAGGCCAGCAAAGTCTTCCCACCACAGCCACTGAGCGGCGTACTGCGGGACGCCGGCTGCCACGCCGCTGGACTCGTTCTGAGGCGCTTGGGCGGCGGGTTGAGAGGCCTCGTTCATGCTGTCCGTGCCGCTGATGATCATGGGAAACCAGGACGGGTCTCCAAATTGATCAAAGTGCCCCGCGTCTCGAGGACAGCCACGCGTCTCGCAGAAATCCCCACCAGCCGCGGGGTTCGCGCACTGGCACCGCCTCCAGCCTTCCTTCGTGGGAATCCATGAGCTCGGCCCCGAGGAAAACGGTGCGTACACGATGCCGTTCGTGCTGAGTGCGGTGCAAGGGCGACTGGCGCAGAGGGCTGGCGGTCCTCCCTGTGCTTCTGGCACCTCGGCCAACTGCGTCAACTCGACTGGGGGGAGCTGTGCGTTGGAGATCTGGACCTGGTTGAGCGTCTGAGAAGCGTTTGCGGGTGCGTTGATGGCGAACAAGTCGCAGGCATCGGCCGCGAAGTTGACCTGATTGTTTTGTATGATGGTAGCCGCTTCCGCAGCAGTGTTTGCAGCCGTCACGTGCTGAAAGCTCGGCAGGGATTGTTTCTCCGTCCAGAGCAGCTCAGCCTCGAGGTTTGTGTTGGTCCCGTCATCCGGCGTATTGGGGCAGGTGTCGCACGCGTCGCCGAGCCCGTCGCCGTCCGTGTCGGCCTGGTCGGGATTGTAGTCCAATGGGCAGTTGTCCCGCTCACTGACCCATTGCGTGCCACCGCCCAGGTTGTTCACGCCGTCGCAGTCGGGATCCAGGTCGGTGCCGCAAGCGGAGGCGGGAAGATCCTCTGCAAGCGGTGTATCGCTGACCTCCGACGAATACACGTTTTGGGTGAGGAAGGCGTCGTTGAACCCGGACATGGTGCGTGCCCAGTAAGCGTCGGCCTCGCCGCCGATTCCGGCCAAACCATCGATGCAGGCCCAACCGTGGAAGACTCCGATGATCCGGGTCTCGTTCGTCGTCGGCGTCTGCGCCAGAAGACTGCCGCCGCTGTCTCCTGGGAGAGGAACGTCCGCACTCTCGGACGCATTCTCCGGGTTGAAAACGACTTCGAACACGTTGTCGGGGACCAGTATGGGGTTCACAGCATCGAGCGCGCGCCGCCCTACGAAGTTCAACGTCGTTGCGGACTGACTCGGGGCCAAGAAACCGGCGCAATTGGTGATGGGGTCGACGGCGCCCCAGCCGTAGTATTCGACAGGGCGGTCGTTCCAGATCTGCCCGTCACCGAAGACCGAGAGTCGCCACGGTCTGAGGGACGGCGACTGTGCGATGGTGAGACGGCTGGCTCGAAGAGGCGCGCCGGGGAGGGACGCGCCCGTGCCAGAGGAGGGATTCTGGCGCGTGCCCAGGAGGGCAATCGCCATGTCGGAGGTCTTCGCGCCCGGGTTGGCTGTCTCGAAGGCGGTGCTCGGACCGTGCACCCCATTGACCCAAACCCGGGCAATGTTGATCGTGTCTCTATCGGGGTTGGCGCCGCCGTCTGGCTGGAGAAGGTTGGCGGTGAAGTGCACGGTCCCGCAGCCGCTCTTGTCTGCTCCGGCGATCACCGCCGGCGGGTTTTGGGATACGTCGACGATGCGGCACGCCGTGTCCCCGCCGGAGAGCGCTCGGTTTCCGCCCGTGACTGGGCCAAAGCCGAAGCAATGGGCAGCAGTCAGGACTAGGCGCGAGCTGATTAGGGTGCCAGAGCAGCGCCCGCCGCCAGTTCCGCCGGTGAGCAGAACCATCGAAGGAGCGTTCGGATCCCCTGGGGGCGGCGGCTGGCCCTGTGAGATCGATTCGCGGGCGGTGCCGACCGGTTGATCGGCGTTCTCTTTCGTGAGTGGACCCGAGCTGCAGTCCCAAAGAGAGACCCCGAACAACACAAGCGCAATGCACCGCGTGCTGCGGTAGTACGCGACCATGCTGACACCTCCCCGAGGGGCGTTGTAAGCGACGCCAACGCCTGCGGATTGGACGCTACGCTCGATCGGACGGTGCTGCAAGGGTGCCCGGCGACCGCTGTCAGCAACTGGTAGCAGGCTTGCAAAGGGCCTGAGTCGAGACCTGTGCGGCTAGGTCGCCGCATACGAGCGAGATGGTGAAGGTTTCGTCAACGATGCCCGCGACATGCAGATCCTGCACGAACGCCGTTGCCTGTGCCCCGGTGAATTCGACAACGAAGCCTCCGGTCGATCGTGCGCAATCGGAAGGGGTAGGGCCCGAAAGCGTGGCGCAGGACTGACCAGGGCCCGCGTCGCTAGGGGACGGGAAAGCGTACACCGCGGCGAGGGTAGGGGTGGACAGCGTGAGGCGACAATCGAGGCTCTGCGCCTGCGGCGCCTCGGGGACACTCACTAGGATGTCGTTGGTGTTGCACGTCTCCTGCTCGTAGGCAGCGCACGCGCGCGAGCCGCATCCGTTCGCCTCGAGCGTCAGCGCCGCAATGGCCGCCAGCCATGCCAGCCGCGCGACGGCAACCAAGCAAGTTCGCCAAGCCATGCTCCCCCCAATCTGCCACCCCCGGCCCCGAGGGCAAACGAATCGGCCGTCACCGCTCCTCGTGGAGCGCGACGTGATTCCCCTCCGTATCCGCGAAGATCGCGATGAAGCCCGGCTCGCCGATGTCCGTCCTCTGGAGCACGATGCGCCCGACAGCGCGCGCCCTGCGGCGTTCGCCGGGGCGTGGCCGTTCGAAAAAGCGCGGCCCGCTCTGGGGCGTCGGGCCCGCAGAGTACGCCCTTGCTGCCGTCCTTCTCTACGCCGTCGCGGCTCGATTATACCGGAGCTGCAGAGCGGCAGCCTTCGCACCGCTCGCCTTGGGCTTCATCAGGTGCGCCTTCACGATGACGCGACGGGCGTGTGGACCCGGCTTCGTGGCCGCGAGTCGGGAGCGGCCGGCCCTCCCGCCGGCGCCCTTCGAGTCGGCCGAGGCCGCGAGCGGTGGAGCGTGTAGCCGATGCTAGCGGCTTTCGCGGGTCAAGCGGTGCCGCAACGCGCCTCGCGTGTTACGAGCCGGTGGGGCCGGTGGGTACGTGACAACCTGGCGACCAGATTGAGCATTTCCAAGGCGCACGTCAGCCCGCCGCCCAAACCGTCCAGGGGGCTCGCAACTTGCGTCTCGCGCCGGCCCGCCTCCGCGATGCGGAGCGCGCGAGTTGCGCCGACGACTCCTTGTCGGGCGCGTCGTCGGTCGGGTCACGTGCGCGGGAGACGGTTGGCGCGTCGGTCGGAAGCCCCAGATGCGCGAGGATGCGCTGGATCGGCTCGCGCTCGGTGATGACCGCGACGACGCGCAGCCGGGCGTGGCACTTCGGGCATTCGAGGACGTCCACGGCGAACGACCGCCGCAGAAGAGTCGCCCAATCCACGCGCGGCGAGGTCGCGTACAAAAGACCACCGAGCAGCCGGTCCCAGTGCTTCGCGGAGACGATGTTCGGCGCGAGCGGGAGGACGTCGCCGCGCGGCGGCGGTGCGATCGACACGAGCGCGCTCGCGAGCGCGGGTTCGTCGCCGCGTTCAATGCGCTCGGAGTTCGCGGCTCGCTGCGCACGCCCCACGGCCCCTTCGCCACCCTTGCCGCCGTCGGGCTTTGCGCGCGCAGTCGAGTCGGGCTCTCCGTCGTCGCGGGCGACCTCGTAGCGGTCGCGTTTCTCGCGCGGTCTCGGCACGACCTCGCGCCGCCATTTCGAGCGCGGTGACAGCACCCCCGCAAATCTGGTCAACGGATACCGTGGGGGGCAAATGATCGCCGCGAGCCTGGCCATGAACTCAAGACCGTCATCACGCGGTGCTTGCCGCGCTTGCCGCGACCGACGTACTTGAGGCGGTAGGCGATGCGCCCACCGGGCAGGCGGCGCAGCCGCTCGAGCGACAGCGGCGGTCCGCGCGCCGTATCGCGCGAGCCGCTCGCGACCGAGGTCGTCGCCGGCCTCGATGCGCACGTCGGCGTGCAGGTTGAAGCCGTCGCGTTCGACGGCGAGCGCCGGCTTGTCGGGTCGATCGTCGGGCTCACCGTGCGCGTCGTCCTGCTCGGCCGCGTGGCGCGGCAGTGTCGCCACGGTGCCGCGGCCCATCGCGATGGCGGCGCACGCGTCGGAGCGCGGTCTGCGCGGGCGGTTCGTTCGAGCGAGCTTCGATCGGCGCGTCGTCCACGCAGCCGTGGCGGCGCAGCCACACGATCGTTCGGCGCGCCGTGCGCTCGATGATCGCGTCGAGGTCGGCGGGTGTCGGCGGCGCCGCCGGATGGAACACGACGCGCCTTGCGCATCGCGCGCGAAGACGCCGTCGAGCACGAGCAGATGGTAGTGGCAATGGAGATTCAGGCTACCGAAGCGCTGAACAAAGTTGACGGCGCCGCAGCGCGCATCGTGGATGCCCGCTCGCTGGGCGCGGGCGCGGTGGACGGCGAACACACTCTCGACGAAGATGCGCGCCGTCGCGGTCAGCACGTCGGCCTTGAAGGCGACGAGCTTGCGAAGCTCGTAGGGGAGCGTTAGAACGTATTGCCTCAGGGAAACATCCGGCAAGACGCGATCCACGAGGAACGCGGCGGTGTTTGCCATGCGCCTGCCCGTGCAGCTCGGGCAGATGCTGCGGCCGCCGCACGAGAAGGCTACGAGAAGATCGTGGCCGCAGGTGTCGCATCGGCAACGAGTGAAGCCCTCACCAAAGACCGTCGGACCGCGGGGCGTGTACGCGGGGGCGAGCGAGGCCACGGGACGAGCGCGTGCCTGAGCGCGGCGCGTGCCGTTGGCCGCGCGAGTGATCCCGCGCGGTTGTGAGCGCGCAGAGGTGGCATGGGACAGTTTCGGGTGTCCCACTGGGACTGCAGCAGCCCTCGCCCTTCGGAACGATGTTGACGACCGCGAGCGTAGAACGCTTGTCGAGTGCTCAGGTTGATCTCGGGGAAGCGAAACGTCGAACAGCTCGTGGATCGCATCGACGATGACCTGCGTCTTGGGGTAGCGACCGCGTCGCCGTGCGACTGGTCCAGTTCAGGGTGCGTTCTCGCTTCACCGAGGCGCGCCGCAGCGGCGCCCGCGGTCGGAATCGCCGTACGGTCTTGAAGTTTGGGCGAACCCCGCCAGCGGCGGTCCCGGATCTAATCTCCCAACCGCCCGCCGTGCAGGGGTGCTCAGGGCATCAGTTCGGCGTGCCCCGGAGCGTTGCCCGCCAGTTTCCCGTGGCAGTCTTACTTCTTGTCCGAGCCCGTCGCCGCTCGTCGTGGTCCGGGATCAGCCTTCCGCAGTAGAACAGCGGATCGCGCGTGAAAGACCGCCCTCTGTGGAGGGCGAAAGGCTGTCCCGGGACACCCCCGAAAGCGGCCCACGACAGGCCCCCAACGGGATCCCCGCCCAACCCAGGGACCCCTCGTAAAAGCACCCGATCGTTGCCATGCGAACGATCTGGCGGTTTTCGCCCGTCTCCGCCGCGCGCGAAGAGGTCGCGCGACGCCCGCCGGAGCGGTGGCATTGGGCGTGCTGAGTCGCGCCAGCAGTTGACCCCATGAATGCGCACTTCTTTTCGACCAAACGGGCCCATTACGCCGTGCTGCGCATCTTGCGGAAGCCGCTCAAGTCATTCGGGCTGACGGCGGCGCGCTACGACCTAATGCACGTGCTCTTCGGTGACGGGGCCAGTAACTCGCCCGGGTCGACGCTCAGGCAGAGCGAGATTCGGCGGAACCTCGGGGTGTGCAAGTCGGTCGTGAGCAGGATGCTCCAGTCGCTCGAGAAGCTAGGACTCGTGAGACGCGACCGCGTCGAGGCGGACAAGCGCCTGCGGTTCGTCAAACTGACGAAGCGCGGGCTCGACTGCATGCGCCAGGCCATTCAGTGCCTAAAGCGCGCTTCACGGCGGCTCCTGTGCATCGCGATTGGCTTCGGAAACCGACGCGATTGGCGCGCGTGCTTCGATCGCCTGTACGATTTCGAGCTGCACCTGCGCGGGATGCGCTGGCACTTCTGCGATAAGGCTGCGCTTCTCTATCCGTGGTACCCGGATGACTAGGACACCGCTCGCGGACAGCCGGGTGAGTCCTTACCCGCGCTTCTCGAGGGGGACGTACTCGCGCGCGTGCCAGCCGGTGTAGATCTGCCGCGGGCGCGCGATCTTCGTCGTCGTGTCCTCGACCATCTCCTTCCAGTGCGCGATCCACCCCGGGAGGCGCCCGAGCGCGAAGAGCACCGTGAACATGTTCGTCGGGAAGCCCATCGCTCGGTAGATGATGCCTGAGTAGAAATCGACATTCGGGTAGAGTTTCCGCTCGACGAAGTAGCTGTCCCGGAGCGCGCTCTCCTCGAGCGCCTTCGCGATGTCGAGCAGCGGGTCCTTCTTGCCGAGCTTCGCGAGCACCTTGTCCGCGGCGGCCTTGATGATCTTCGCGCGCGGGTCAAAGTTCTTGTACACGCGGTGGCCGAAGCCCATCAGCTTGAAGCCGCTGTTCTTGTCCTTGGCCATCGCGACGTACTTCTTCACGTCGCCGCCGTTCTTGTGGATGTCGATGAGCATCTCGAGCACTTCCTGGTTCGCGCCGCCGTGAAGCGGGCCCCAGAGCGCGCAGACGCCGGCGCTCACCGACGCGAACAGGTTCGCCTTGCTCGATCCGACGATCCGCACGGTGCTCGTCGAACAGTTCTGCTCGTGATCGGCGTGCAGGATGAGGAGCAGGTTCATCACCCGAACGAGCTCGGGGTCGATCTCGTACTCCTCGGCAGGAACGCTGAACATCATGTTCAGGAAGTTCGCGCAGTAGGTGAGCGAGTTCTTCGGGTAGACGAACGGCTGGCCGATCGACTTCTTGTAGGCGAACGCCGCGATCGTGCGCACCTTCGATACGAGGCGCGCGATCGTGATGTCGCGCTGGTCCACGTTGTCGACGTCGAGCGAGTCCGGGTAGTAGCTCGAGAGGGCGGCGACCATCGCGCTGAGGATGGCCATCGGATGCGCCGTCGGCGGGAAGCCTTCGAAGAAGTGCTTCATGTCCTCGTGCAGCAGCGAGTGCCGCGTGAGCTTCATGCTCCAGTCTTTGAGCTGCCGATCGTTCGGGAGGTCGCCGTAGATGAGCAAGTACGCCGTCTCGATAAACGTCGACTTCTCGGCGAGCTCCTCGATGGGGATGCCGCGATAGCGGAGGATCCCGTTGTCACCGTCGATGAAGGTGACCGCGCTCTTGGTCGACGCCGTGTTCATGAACGCGGGATCGAGCGTTACGTACCCCGTCTTGGCGCGGAGCTGCCCGATGTCGACGCCGCGCTCGCCTTCGGTGCCGACGATGACCGGCGCCTCGAGCTTGGTGTCCCCCAGTTGGATGATGGCCTTATCCGTCACGAGAGCCTCCGCTCTGGAGAGTCACGGCACTATAGGGCAAAACCTTGCCTGGCGCAGTGCGCAAAGCTGAGGGGTCGTCCCGTCAGCGCCACTTGAAGCGACGCTCGTCGTCCCGTCAGCGCCACTTGAAGCGACGCTCGTCGGCTTGGGCCATGGACAGCCGCCGCTGCTCCTGCACCAACGCGGCGTAGGTCCGCGGCACCCGCACGTCTCGACCGAGAGCGAGCAGGACCCGCAGCGCCGCTTCGGCGTCGTCGCTGGCGCGGTGCGCGTTGTCGAGCGCGATCCCCAGTCGCGCAGCCACTTCGCCGAGGGCGCGGGATTTCTCCCCCTGCTGGAGCTCGCGCGCCCAGATGAGCGGGTCGAGCCACTCCACGTCCTTCCGGAGGGCGACGCCCGCACGGGTGAGCTCGGCCCCGATGAACGCACGGTCGAAGGCCGCGTTGTACGCAGCCGGGATGCAGCCGTCGAGCGCCGCCGAGATCTCCTGCGCCACGGCCTCGAACCGAGGGGAGTCGCGGACGTCGTCGTCGGTGATCTTGTGCACGTCGCTGGCTTCCTTCGGGATGGGGCGCCCCGGGTTGACGAGCCAGTTCTTGCGGTCGACGACGGCGCCCTGGCGCGCGATCGCGATGCCGACCTCGACGACGCGGTCGGCAGAGGGGTCCTTCCCCGTCGTTTCGACGTCGATGAGCGCGATCGGCAGCTCGGCCCATGTCGCATCGGCGGCGAGCGCTTCGAGCAGTCCGCGCGTCACCGCGCGCAGCAGGTGGGCGATGCCCGGATAGTGACGCCCGGTGGGAAAGCACCCGCACGCCTCGAGGAACGCGGAGGCCTTCATCGATCCTCCGGGCAATACCACAGCCGGGGCTGCGGGGGCTTACTTTGCGGCGCCTGCGCTGGCGGCGATGTCGCCCTCGACCCACTGCTCGATGTCGACCTTCAGGTCGTAAGGGCGGCCGTCAATGTAGATCGTCGGCGTGCCTTTGACGCCGAGCTGGTCGGCGAGCTTTCGGTCGGCCTCGAGGCGCGCGGTGGTGGCGGCTGACTGCATGTCGGCGCGGAACCGGGCGACGTCGAGGCCGATGGACTTCGCGTACGAGTCGAGGTCCGACTGCTCGAGGCGCTGTCCGTTCGCGAAGAGCTGGTGATGCATCGCCCAGAACTTGCCTTGCATCTGGGCCGCGATGGCGGCGCGGGCGGCGATCTCGCTGTGCGGGTGCATCGACAGCGGCATGAACTTGTAGACGAAGAGGACCTTGTCCTTGTGCTTCTCCCAGAGCGCGTCGAGCTCCGGGGCCATCTTCTGACAGAACGGGCACTCGAAGTCGGCGAACTCGACGAGCACGACCGGGCCGCCCTCAGGACCGCGCGAAGGCGAGCCGTCGATCGGGATGGACTTCGATGCCGTCGGGTCGAAGCGCTGCTTGTAGAGGTCGCGCACTTGCTCTTCGGCCATACCGTCGCGCACCGCCTGGGCGATCGCCCGGACGGCCGGCAAGCATGCCGCGCAGGCCCGCTTCTCGACGACGCACTGGGCGACCGAAACGGCGACGGTGGCACACGGCGCTGGGAGCGAGCTCGCGTACCGAGAGAGCTCGTGCTTCTCGCGCGGTGTGAAGCTGCTCGTGTCGACACCCGGCACGTCGACGTCTCCCGGAGAAGGCGGCGCGCTCCCGGCGGGTGCGCCCCCGCACGCAGCCAACGAGGGCAACGCGGCAACGGCGATCCGCCGCAGCCAGTAGCGAGCGGCCGCAAACGAAAGTGCCCGGCGGAACATCGTGCGTCCTCAGCGCGGCTTCGCGGCGACCGTGCTCGGCGCGGGCGCGCCTGAAGCCGACGGCGGCGCAGAGGAAGAGGACGGTGCGGCCGACGGTGACGGCGGAGACGACGCTGCCCCCGACGGCAAGGGCGGCGCCACCGGAGGCACTCCCAGCTCGGAGGCGACGCGATCCTCGAGCGGCTCGTCGGCCTCGACTTCGAGCTCGCGGCCGTTCACGTAGATGGTCGGCGTGCCCTTGAGCTTCAGCTCCTCTTCGAGCTTCTTGTCCTGTGCGAGGCGATCCTTGGTGGCCTGAGAGCTCATGTCGAGCTTCCACTGGGCGACGTCGAGCTTGAGAACCTTCGCGTAGCGCTCGAGATCGTAGTCCTCGAGGTGTTCCTGTCGCTCGAAGAGGAGGTGCTCCATCTCCCAGAACCTCCCCTGCTTCGCGGCGGCGAACGCGGCGCGGGCCGCGCTCTCCGCGTGCACGTGCATCGGGAGAGAGACGAACTTGTAGACGAGGCGGACCTTCCCCGGGTGGGCCGCGAGCACCGCGTCGACGGCGGGAACGGCCATGCGGCAGTGGGGGCACTCGAAGTCGGCGAACTCGACGATCGTGACCGGCGCGTCCTCCGGGCCCTTGGTCGGCGAGCCGTCGAGCGGCAACGTCTTGGCCGACGACGGGTCGAAGCGCTCCCGGTAGGCTCGATGCACCTGGTCTTCGCCCGCTCCGTCGCGAACGGCCGCGGCGATCCACTTGGCCGCCTTCGTGCACGCGCCGCAGGGCCGCTTCTCCTGGAGGCAGGTCGCGACCGAGACCGGCACGTTCGGGCAGGGGGCGAGCAGATCCGAGACGAGCGAGCTCCATTCGTGGCGCTCGCGCGCGGTCATCGCGCTGATATCGACCCCGGGAAGGACGACGTCCTGCGCCGGGGCGCTTGCGCTTGCCGCCGAGCTGGCCTGGTTGCCGGCGCTGTTCGCGCTCGAGTCGCGACAGCTCGACCACGCGCCGGCAGCGAGCGCTAGCGCAACCAAGCTGGCGACCTGAGAGGCAATCGACAAGGCGCTCGACGTTTAGCGTCTTTTGGTCCGCCATTCCAGCCGCTACGGCGTCATCGCGGCGATCCAGGCATCGAGCTTCAACACGTCGTTCTGATCGACCAGGTGGGTTGCCAGCGGCGGCATCTGCACGACGCTATCGCGGCGCGAGGCCGTCCAGGGGATCGCGCTGTGGGAGACGTCCCCGGGGGCGATGCGCCAGAAGCCACCTGCGTCCACGCCGTAGGGCGTGAGGGTGCTCGGCACCTTGTACGACGTGATCCAAGTGTCCGTCTGCTGAGGGGTTGCCGGTAAGGCCCCCTGCGCGTCGACGGTGAGCTTCAAAAAGAGGCCGGTCTGCCCCGCGCCGGCGTTCGCCCCTCGGTTGTGGCAGGACGTGCCGCAGTTGGAATGAAGGAACGCCAGCGCGGCGACATTCGTCGGGTCGCCGGGTAGCGTCGGGGAGGCGGCGAGGGGCTTCGAGATGAGGCGCGCCTGCGTGAGCGCCTGGAGGTTCAACCCGCTCGACTGCGGCATCGCGAGGCCCACCGCCTCGAAACCGAGGACGAAGTCGGCGGCGCCGTCGTGGCACTTCTCGCACGCGCTTACGGCCGGGATCTCGTACGGGAGGCCACGCGCGTTGGGGAGCCCGAGCGTCGAGGCCGGCGCCGCGCTCTGGTCGTCGCTCCACGCGAACGTCGTCCGGAACCACAGCCCTGGCGCCTCCTTCCAGAGAAAGCGGGTCTCGATGCGTTTCCCGAGGAGCCGGAGCTCTTGCCAGAGCTTCGTGCCTACCGGAAATTGCCAGTTGTTCGGGTCTGTCGTGTCTATCGTCGAGCCCGCCGGTATCCAGATCCAGCGCGAGGCGTCGGCGCCGTCGGCCCACATCGTGGCGCCGGGGGCGTAGGGCTGGACGTCCGGAGCGACGGTTAGCGCCGCCCAGTTCGAGTAGAGGCCGGTGCACCCGAGCGCGACGGGCTCGACGCCGGCCTCGCAGTTCGGCGGGGGCCGCGAAGCGTCGCCGGCTGCGGCCGAGTCGTCGTCGCCGGAGCCGGCTCCGCCATCGGGCGCGCTGTTGCTGGGGATGATGAGGTCGCCGCAGCTCGCCAGAGCAGGGAACGCAAGGGCCGGCAGGAGAAAAAGCAGGGCCATCGAGGAGGAGCGATGCATGCCATGGGGAAACCTAAGGAAGGGCTCCGCGAAACGTCAGCCGCGCGACGACAGGTAGTGCTTCGCTCCGGCAACGCCCACGAGCGCTCCCAGCAGTGCGCCGGCGAGCACATCGCTGGGGAAGTGGGCACCGAGGTACACGCGCGAGAGCGCGACGAAGGCGGCTACGAGCACCCCGAAGAGCGAGACCAGAAGCGCGCGCATCGGCGCGCTGCGCCATACGGCGGGGAGAAGGACCGCGACGAACGCAGCCACGCAGAAGCTGCCCGCCGCGTGGCCGCTCGGGAACGATCCGTCGTGCGGCTGGCCGATCGGCGCGGGGAGACCGAACGCGAGCCACGGACGGACGCGTCCGAAGGCCGCCTTGAGGGCCCAGACGAGGGTGGCCTGCAGGGCGATGGCGACCGCGAGCGCGAGGCCGACCCGCCGCGTGCGCGCGATCCAGACTAGGGGGACGAGGCCGATGGCCGTCCAGCCGGCGCCGAGCACCGTAAACACGACCATCGCGGGCGCCCATCGGCCGTGCATTCCCCCGTAGATGGCAAAGAGCGCTCGGGCGTCGAAGGCGTTCACGGCGACGGCGCCAGAGTTACGCCGCCCATCCCGTCGCGCAAGCGGTACGCTCCCGGCCTTGTGCCGCCTCCAGCCCGCACCCGCCGCGATATCGCCGCGCTTGCCCGCGCGATCCTCGATCCGGGGTTTACGCCGAGCGTTCGCGATGTGAGCGCCCTCGTCGAGCTTCTCGCCGACGAGGACCAGGCAAAGCACGCCGAGCGAGCGATCGCGCGCGTAGGGTCGCCCGCGCTCGATACGCTCGAGGCGCGGCTGAGGGACGCCGCGCCGCCGCTGCGGGCGCGTGTCGTCCGGACGATAGGGCGGCTCGCGAGCGACGAGCGCGCTCGCGGTCTTCTCGTCGGGGCGCTCGCGGACGCCGATCCGAAGTCGCGGCGCAACGCCGCGATCGCGCTGGGGCACGCGCCGGGCGAGGAGGTCGAACAGGCGCTGCTCGACGCCTGGGAGAGGGACGATCGTCCGGAAATGCGCCGGTCGCTGGCGGCGTCTCTCGGGAAGGTGGGGAGCTCACGGTCGGTGCCGATGCTTCGCGACGAAGCGCTGCGAACGGGCGACGCGGAGATGGCGCGCATCGCCGCGCACGCGGTGCTGATCCTGGAGCGCAGCGCGTCGCGCGCAGCGCGAGGCCGTCTGGACGCGACGCGGGCGCCGGAGAGCCCCGTCCCGGTGGTGGCGCTCTGCCGTCGCGGCCTGGAGCAGCTGCTCGCCGAAGAGCTGGCGAGCGCGCGCGGCGCGGAGGCCCCACGCGTCTCCGGCGACGGCATGGTACGCGCGTCTCTCGTCGGGCCGATGGAGGCGCTGTTCGCGGCGCGCACGATGCTCTCGTTCCGCTTTCCCCTGCCCGCGGAGTGGGTGTCCGACGGCGGAACGGTCGAAGACGCGATCGCGCGCGCGGCGACTAGCGACGCCGCACGCGGCGTCTTCTCTACCTGGACGGTGGGCGTGCCGCGCTACCGGATCGCCTGGAGCGAAGGCGGGCATCAGCGCGCGCGCACCTGGGCGCTCGTCCGGGCGATTGCGCGGCGGGCGCCGGAGTTCGTCAACGATCCCACGGAGTCTCTCTGGGAGCTGGTCGTCGACGGCGGGGCGCGCTCGGTCGACGTGGCCGTTGCGCCGCGCGCGCTGGCGGATCCGCGCTTCACCTGGCGTCGGAGCGACGTTCCCGCGGCGTCGCATCCGACGATCGCGGCCGCGCTCGCGCGCGTCGCGGGCGCGCGCCCGGACGACGTCGTGTGGGACCCCTTCGTCGGCTCCGCGGCGGAGCTCATCGAGCGAGCCCTGCTCGGGCCCTATCGCTCCCTCCTCGGCACGGACCTCGACGAGCGCGCGCTCTCCGCTGCGCAGGACAACCTGGCGGCGGCGCGCGTGAGTGCTCGGCTCGAGAAGGCGGACGCGCTGGTCCACTCGCCGGGGCAGATCACGCTCGTGATCACCAACCCGCCGATGGGCCGGCGGGTGTCTCGCGCCGCCGGCCTCGCCGAGTGGCTGGACCGCTTCGTCGCGCACGCGGCGTCCGCGCTGGCGCCGGGGGGGCGCCTCGCGTGGATCGCTCCGTGGCCCCGGCGCGCGCGCGCGGCGGGGGTGCGAGCCGGCATGACGCTCGAGTGGGCGCGCACCGTGGACATGGGCGGGTTCGACGCCGAGATGCAGCGGTGGATTCGGTGATACGCTGCTCCGGGGCCTTCATGGCAAACTGCGCGAAGTGCGGTGCGGTGCTCGCGGCGGCAGCCCGGTTCTGCGGGGCATGCGGCCACCGTGTTGTCGGTTCGTCGCTGCCGCCTGCGGCGCGGACTTCCGTGCCCGCTGCAGATCCCTTCGCGAAGACGGTTTACGGCGGCGACGACGCGCCGAGCCCCGCCGCTCCGGTGGCTTCGCCTCTCGGCGCAACGCCGCAAGGAAAGCCCCACGCTGAGCCGTCAGCGCCCGGTCGCGTCCCCTCCCAGGTGGCCGCGCCGGCCGGCACCCCGCCTGCACCGTCCGGTATCGTCCGCGGCGCGGTCGTCCTCGTGCACTGGGCGGACGGGAACCGCTACCCGGCGACCGTGCTCCACATCTCCGGCTCCCTCGTGCTCGTCGCTTTTCCCAGCGGGCAGCAGCAATGGGTCGACGCGCGCTACCTCTCAACCGGCGCCTGACGCCGGCGGCTTCGAGGGCGACGCCGCCGCCGGCGGCACGGACGTCGCGGCTTGCGGCGTATGCTTAGCGAGAAAGTCGATGAGGTCGATCTTCGTCACGATGCCGACGATCTCCTGCCCTTCCTCGACGATGGCGACCTTCGCGTCGGCGAGCACTCCCTGCAAGAGCTCGATCTTCGTGTTGGGGGTGACCGTCGCGTAGTCGTCCTCGACCACCTCCGCGATCGGCGAGTCTAGGGTTTTGCCGCCCGAGACGAGCGCGCGCAGAAGATCGATCTCCGCGACGATGCCGCACATCTTTCCGCCGTCGACCACCGGCAATTGGCTGATCGACAGCTGCTTCATCTGATCGATCACGTCGCGCAGTTTCTCGCGCGGTTGCGCGGTGACCGGCGGACGCTTGCCCTGGAGCACGTCGCGGACCGTGCCGATGCCGGGAGAGTCTTCGAGGAAGCCGTTCTCGCGCATCCAGTCGTCGTTGAAGAT
>CALKVG010000743.1 GCA_937998045.1 uncultured Myxococcales bacterium | reverse complement strand
GTCTTCTGCGGGCGGCGGACCGTTGTTTCTCCGTAACGAGCCATCCGTCGTCCGCGCCGGACCTCTGTTCCTCGGCAACGAGCCATCTTTCGTCGCGGGCGGGCCGCTGCTGCTCGGTACCGGACCGGTTTTCCTCGGCGGCGACCCGTTAGCCGTCGAAAGCGCGCCGCTGTTCGTCCACGGCGGGCCGCTTTCGGTCAACGAAGGCCCGTTCGTCCGAGGCAGCGGAGCATCGATCGTCCAACGTGACCCTTTTCTTGCGAATCGACGAACGCTTTCCGCGATAGGAAGACGATCTCTTGTCTGCCGACGACCGTTGTCGATGAATAGCGCGCAATACGTCGTAGATTGAGGGTCGTTGTCGGCGGTCATTCGACCGCTTCTCGTTCCCAACGGGTCGTCGCGGAACGTCGACGATCCGCTGCTTGCGGCAAAGGGCCTTCGATGAAGATCGAAGGACCGATTTGGGTCGCCGAAGGACCGTTTGCCGCGGCAAGCGGACCGTTCCTCGTGGACGAACGAGCGTTGACGGCGGTCGTCGGACCGCGTTCCAGCGTCGACGGTCCGTTCCCGGACGTCAGAGGCCATTCTCCGGCGAAGAGTGGGCCGTTTGCATCGGAAACGCTGCATCGAGCGCGCGGTCGCGCTCGCGAGGGAGAAGGAAAGGGCAGCCGCCTGATGGTGGCCAAGCAGTCCGGATTAAGCGATGAGCGCGCCACTCGACCGCAAGGAACGCTGCAGACTGCGGCTCATGCCACCTTGGCGGCGGCGCCGAGGACGACGAGCAACTCCCGCTTCGCTGAGCCGTGTCCGAGCTTGACGAGGGGCGACTCGAGTTTCGCACCGTCGAGGGTGACCGAACGAACGCCGCGACCGGCGCCGCTCGAGTTGTCGACAACGACGTGACAGTCCTGGTCGCCGATACGGACCGAGGCCTCGAAGCCAGGCCAATGCGGCGGAATGCACGGATCGACGAGCAGCGCGCCGTCCTTCCGGCGAAGCCCCAGAATCTCCTCGGCGCCGAGGCGCCACATCCACGAAGCGGCGCCCGTATACCAAGTCCAGCCTCCACGGCCGACGTAGGGCGAGCCGCTGTATACATCGCCAGCCAAAACATAGGGCTCCACCCGGTAGCGCTCCGCGTCCTCGGCGGTGGGCGTTTTGAGAATCGGATTGAGGAGGCGAAAGATGCGCGCGGCCCGGACGCCGTCGCCGACGCGGACGTGCGCGAAGCCTAGCCATGTCGCGGCATGGGTGTACTGACCTCCGTTCTCGCGGACGCCGCGGGGATATGCCTTGATGTACCCGGGGTCATGCTGGCTCCCTTCGAAGGGTGGGTCGAGCATGATGACGAGGCGCTCGCGTTCCTTCACGAGGAGCTCATCGGCGGACCGGAGGGCCTGAGCGGCGCGCGCCGGCCGCACTGCGCCCGACAAAACGGCCCACGACTGCGCGATCGAGTCGACGCGACAGCTGCGCCCGCGCGCGGTGCCAAGCGGGACCCCGTCGTCGTAGAATGCTCGCAAATACCACGCGCCGTCCCACGCTACTTCGTCGATCCGCGCGCCGAGCGCCGCCGCGCTCCCCCGCCAGCGCTCCGCTTCTTTGGGGTCTCCTTGGCCTTCGCAGAGCCGGGCGAACGCGCTCATCGTCGAGCAGAGAAAGAATCCCAGCCACACGCTTTCCCCGCGACCGAGTACCCCCACGCGATTCATCCCGTCGTTCCAGTCGCCTTCTCCGATCAGCGGCAATCCGCTACTTCCCTCCGTCTTGGCGCGCGTCAACGCCCGCCGGCAATGCTCGAACAGAGTCGCCTCGGCGGACGCCGCCGAGTAACGGGCGTAGCGGTCGTGTTCGTCGCGCTGGAGCGGCGGCGCCGTCAGAAAGGGCACGGGGACGGTCAGGATGGCCGCGTCCCCCGTCGCCTCCACGTAGTGGGCCGTCACGAAAGGCAGCCACGCCATGTCGTCCGAGCAGCGCGTGCGCACGCCGCGATCGGCCGGCGGATGCCACCAGTGAAGGACGTCTCCCTCCTCGAATTGATGGGAAGCCGCACGGAGGATCTGCGCACGAGCCAAGTCGGGCGACCCGTGGACGAGGGCCATGACATCCTGGAGCTGATCGCGATATCCGAAGGCGCCGCTCGACTGATAGAGAGCCGTGCGCGCCAAGAGGCGCGACGACAGGCTCTGATAGAGGAGCCACCGGTTCAGCAAGAGATCCATCGCCGGCTCCGGCGTTTTCACCTGAACCGCACCGAGGAGGGCATCCCAATATTCGTGAAGAGAGAGCCAAGCCCGCTCCACCTCGGCGTGTGCCCGGAAGCGCCGAGCGAGAGCGATGGCCTGAGCCCGGTCACGCCCCTGTCCGAGAACGAAGTGAACGTCGAGCGATTGGCCCGGAGCCAGCTCGAGGTGAGTCTGAAGCGCGGCGCACGGATCGGCCCCGATTTCGGTGGATCCCGACAACCCCCAGCGACTGAGTGCCTCCGGCCGCGCGTAGCTCCCGCTGCGACCGAGGAACTCGGTGCGATCGCAGGTGAAACCATGCGGCGTGCGATCGGCGGAGACAAAAGCGACCCGATCGGCGAAATCGGCGTTCCATCCGCATCGCGCGAGCAAGCATTCGGCCGGACCGTCGAGCTCGCAGATCACGTGCGCCTGCTGCTCGTCTCGGAGCGCGCCCAAGACCCATTCGACGTAGTACGTGGCGGTCAAGCGCCGGGGACGTGCGAGGCGGTTCGTCAATGTGAGGCGAAGGATCTTCACCGGGGCGTCAGGCGGCACGAAGACGGTCAGCCGCTGGCTCAGGCCGTGGGTCTCGCGTTCGTAGACCGTATAGCCGGCGCCGTGGCGCACGACCGTGTCGGCGTCTAGACCGGCGGGTAGCGGTGTGGGCGACCAGACCTGAGCAGTCTCCTCGTCCCGCAGATAGAGCGCCTCGGAGGGCCCATCGCCGACGGGGTCGTTTCTCCACGGCGTAAGACGGTTCTCGCCGCTGTTCCCCGCCCAGCTTGCGCCCAACCCCGACTCGCTGACCAGGCACCCCGCCTCCGCGTTGCTCAGCACGTTGCACCACGGCGCCGGCGTGGGCCGCGTGGCACCGGCTTTGATGACGTACTCGCGGCCGTCCTCGGTGAATCCACCATGTACGTTCTCGAATACGAGCTTCGGCAGCACCGTCGGCGGCGTCACGTCGGTATCGAGGGGACGTGTCGCCGCAAGGTGAGGCAGCGGCGCCGCCGGGCTCGCTGCGACCGAAAGTTGCTCCGCCAGGGAGCCTCCTTCGGTGTCGAGGAGCACGCGCGCGGCAGCGGCGAGCCGCGCTCGATCGTCCTGAGACAGTTGATCGGTCGCCAGAACGAAGATCCCGCCCCGCTGGTTCAGCCAAGCTCCCGCACCGGCTTGAATCAAGAAACCCCGCACGCTCCCGGGTTCCTCGGTTTGGTAGCCGGTGGATGCCTCGTCCAGAAATACGATCTCCACATTTTGGCCACACATCCTCAGGAAGCGATATGCAGAGAGGACGTCGTCGACGAGCCCGAGTTTCTCCCCGCTTCGCACTCGAACGACAAGGAGTGGGTCGTCCCCCGAGATGCCATGGCCCCACAAACTGTTCTTCGAGGGACACGCTGCGGACAGCTCTGCTCGCGAGGCACGCAACCCCGCGCCGGGGAGCAAGAGCCTCGACGTGAGCCTCAGAACGTGAGGCAATAGCGCCGGCGTCATCCCCTGTCGGTCGAGGCGTCGCCCTAGCTCGCGGCGCGCGTCGTGGACCGCCCACCGTACCGCGTGGAGCGAGCCGAAACGACGCGCCAGATCCAGCGCGCCCTCGCGCGTCTTGGCCACCACCGTCACCAGCGCCACATCGACCCGTGCGCGCGGGGCAAGTTTCACTTGGACCGAAAGCACGAGAGCCGGGTCCAGCCTGTCTCTTATACACATCTCCGAGCCCACGAGACAGGCAGAAATCT
>CALKVG010000742.1 GCA_937998045.1 uncultured Myxococcales bacterium | reverse complement strand
TACACGCGTAAGATCGTCGGCAGCGTCAGATGTGTATAAGAGACAGCCCGCGGGCACCAGCGCGTACCAATGCCCGGCCGATGTCGGCAGCATGAACGTCGCCGACGAAGTCGACGGAACCGCGACGGCACCGGTGGTGCCGTCGATCGCCTCGAGCGCCTGCCCCGACCAGGGATTTCGCACCTGCATCATCCCCGTCGATCCCGCCTCCACGACGACGAGGACGACCTGGCCTCCCTTGACTTGAACGTCGACCTTCGACTTGCCCTGAACGAAGACGGTCCCTGCGCCGTCCCAACCCTGGGGCCACGCGGGCACGATCCGGAGGAGACCATCGTAGTCCTGAACGAACGCCTCGTTGATGGCGGCCGCGAGGACTCCGGCTTGCTCGATGAACGGCGTCATCGTCCCGGAGTTCGTGCCGCCCTTCCACAAGCCCAGCCCGTTGATGAACGACTGGTAGTTCTGCGTCACCGTCTTGAGAGCGTTGGCCACCTCGGCGCTCAAACCGAGCCGCGCGGCTTGAATGGCGTCGTAGCTCCAGTCGGGATTGAGCACGTACATCCGGCTCTTGAACGTGCGCACGGCGAGGGGCAAGTTCGGGTCCGTGTCGCCGATGAGCGAGTACGGCCAGACCCCTTCGAGATCGAGATTCTCGGTGTTGTGCAGCGGCGCGTTCGGCTGGTACGAGATCGCGTAGACGTCCTGCCCGGCCGCGTCGTCCGACGCCGACAGGAGCTGCATGTGGCTGCCGGGATCGGTGCGCGGGAGGTCCGGCACCTTGGTGATCGCGTCCTTGAGCTGCGCCACGAGAGGCGCGTCGACTCCCAGCACCCCGGCGGCGGCGATGGTGGCCGGAAAGAGCGCTTTCATCGCGACGATATCGGTCGTCGGATCGTTGACCGCCCATTGCGTCTCGTGGGCGTTCGCGTTGGTGTGCAAGCGTCCGTCCGCACCCGTGGTCGCGTAGTTGAGGAGGAACGTAGCCGCCTGGCTCATCAGCGGATAGTTGGTCATGAGAAACGACTGGTCCTGCGTCATCAGGTACTGATGCCAGACCCAGAGGCCTACCTCGGCGCCGCTCGAGACCGTGAGCGCGTTGTAGCCGGGTGAAGCGCTCTCGTTGCACGACCCGCCGCCCGTGCCCCCGAACCAGGTCCCGTTGCCGTTGAAACGCATCGTCTCCGGCAAGCAGATTCCAGGTTTGCCGGACATGCTGCTCATCGTCCACGACTCTAGCGCCATCAGGTTCGACTGATAGAGGTTGAACTCGGGCGTGTTCATGTCGAACGCGCCGGAGGTCATGTTCGCGTAAACGAGCATGCGGGAATTCCACACCCAGTACCCGGCGGGCCAGAACGGCGGCATCTGCGTGTCCTGGATGAAGTCGAACAGATCGGCGAGTCCGACGTTCGAGCCGGGGAGCGTCCCGCGCATCTCGGCCGCCGTCGTGTAGAGGTAGATCGTCCGTACGGCCTCGAGGTAATCGGCGGTCCCGTCCGACGAGTTCATCTCGACGAGGCCGATGCGATCCCAGTAGTCGTGCCAGAAGGACAGGTGTCCGGCGCGCAGCTGCATCGCGTCGGCGGTCGCGTCGGATCCGAGCGCTTTCGTCGCGGCGGACATCGCATCTCCTCCCGTCCACGTCGGCGAAGCCACCACGACGCGGAAGGAGCCGTCGGAGTTGGGCTTGAAGTTCACCTGAACGGTGACCCCGTCCACCATCTGCGCGCTCACGTTCTGACCAGCCACGGTGACGGCCGCCAGCGTCCCGAAGGTCTGGCCGGAGTTCCCAACCCCGCTGTTGTCTTGCCACGTCTCGGCGAGCAGCGCGGTGCTCCCGGCGGCCTGGGCCATCGGCGAGCGTCCGTTCCAGAGATTCACCTTCACGGATTGCATCGAGTTCGGGTCGGCGCCGGTGACGTCGACCACGAGCTCGGGTGCGTCGGCGCGGACGAAGGCCGTGGCGGTCATGCCGCCGCCCGACTCGTTCAGCATCGCGTCGTAAAGGTCCACGGTGCCATGAAAGTCCGAGGCGCCGGTCAGCGCGGCGAGCCCTGGGATGGTCACCCACCCCGGCGATTTGCGATCGGGAAATGTGTCGGTGCGATTGAGCTGCGCGGTGAACCCGTTCGCCGCCCAAACCGCGGCGCCCAGCGAACCGTTGCCGAGCGCCATCAGCTGCTCCGGCCTCGTGTTCGCCTTGCCGAGGACGATGTTCGACCGGCGCACCACGTTCGGCGTGTCCATCGAGAAGACCGTCGACACGCTCGGGCCGGCCGGCGCGTCCGTACCGCCGTCGCTCGCATCCGCCCCCGGCCCCGGGCTTCCCGCGTCGCTTTGCATCGGAGGAGCCATCGAGTCGGCGCCCGTTCCGGCGTCGCCGTTGGTGGGCCCCGTCGCCGACCCCGTGTCCCCTTGGGCCACGGCTGAGTCGTCGCCCGCGTCCGACCCCGTGTACGCGTTCGAGGCGTCGCCGGTCCCGCAACCCACCGGGATCAGCGCGCACACGGCAAGTACGCACACGCCGCTCGCCCCTCTTCGTCGTGTCCAATGATTCGGCATGCCATGTCCTCGCACCCTCCGTTCGTGGGAACGATACATGCCGCCGATCACGCGGAGAGCTCCGTGCGCGCTTCCGTGCCTCGCAGGAGGTCCGGTCACACGCCGTCGTGCGGGGCCACTTCGAGGACGACCTTGCCTCGGGCGTGGCCCGACTCGACGTGCGCGAGCGCGTCGCGCGCCGCCTCGAGCGGGAACGTCTTGTCGATGAGGACGCGCAGCGCGCCGCGATCGACGAGCGCCCCGAGGTCGGCGAGCTGGCCTCCGTCGGGCCGCATGAACACGTAGCGGTAGCGCACGCCGGCCACGCGCGCGCGCACGGTGCGCGGCAGCGTGACGAGGGCGATCACCGCGGCGGCGAGCGCGCCCGCGCCGCGCGCACGCAGAGCGGCCGCGTCGGGCAACCCCGCGATCGAGACGAGTCTTCCGCCGCGCGCCATCACCCGGAACGACCGGCGCTGAACGTCGCCGCCCACCGTGTCGAAGACGACGTCGTAGCCCCGCAACGCGCGCGAGAAGTCGTCGCGCGTGTAGTCGATCGCCTCGTCCGCCCCCAGGGATCGCACCCGCTCGAGGTTGCGCGCGCTCGCCGTCGCGGCGACGCGCGCCCCGAGGTGCTTGGCCAGCTGGACCGCGAAGGAACCCACGCCGCCGGCCCCGGCGTGGACGAGGACCCGTTCGCCGGCGCGGAGCGCCGCTCCCTCGGTGAGCGCCTGCCACGCCGTCAGCGCGGCGAGGGGCAGCGCCGCCGCCTGCGCGAACGTCGCCGCGCGCGGTTTCGGCGCGGCCAGCGACGCATCGGTCACCACCTGCTCCGCGAAGCTGCCGATGCGGTCCTTCGCGAGGCGGACCATCACCGAGTCGCCGACCGCGAACCGCGTGACGCCGCGCCCGAGCGCCGACACGACTCCGGAGCACTCGTTCCCGAGGACGACCGGCATGCGGTACCTCTGGATGCGTTTGAGCGCACCCGCCCGAGTCTTGTAGTCGAGCGGATTGACGCCGGCGGCGCGCACGTCGATCCGGATCTCCCCGTCGCCAGGTTCGGGCGACGCGATCTCCGCGAGCTCTATCACGTCGTTCCCGCCGTAGCCCGTCATCTGGATCGCGCGCATGTCTCACACGCTCTGCGCGGGTGCGCGCGCGAGCTCCAGCTCGTCCTCGATGACGCGCCCGAAGCGGAGGAGGAGGAGGTCCTTCACGTAGTTCTGGTAGAGGCGCCACGGCGCGCGCGTCCCCTGTCGCGGGATGCTCGCGACCGCGCGCTGGACGTAGCCCGACTTGAGGTCGATGAGCGGCAGGGTCTGCATCGACGCGCCGCGAACGCGCGGCGTGACGACGTCTTCGCCCCGCGCCCGCATGCGATTGAGCAGCCGGCAGACGTGCTCGGCGACGAGGTCGCACTTGAGCGTCCACGACGCGTTCGTGTACCCGACCGCCGAGGCGAGGTTCGGCACGTCGCTGTACATCATTCCCTTGTAGGCGATGCGCCTGGCCAGATCGACGGGCGCGCCGTCGACGACGAGCGTGACCCCGCCGAGGAGCTTCGCGTTGAGACCGGTCGCGGTGACGATGATGTCGGCGTCGAGGTGCGTCCCCGAGGACAGGCGGATACCGGTCTCGGTGAACGCGTCGATCCTGTCGGTCACCACGGACGCGCGCCCCTCCCGGACGGCGCGGAAGAAGTCTCCGTCGGGGGCGACGCAGAACCGCTCGTCCCACGGCTCGTAGCGGGGGTTGAAGTGCGTGTCGACGTCGTAGCCGGGCCCGAGCGCGCGGAGCGCGGCCTCGCGAACGAGCCGCCTCGTCAGCGCCGGACGCCGGCGCGCGAGCTCGTAATAGAACATCCCGCGAAGCACGTTCTTCCAGCGCGTCGCCGCGTAAGCCGCGCGAGCCGGCACGACGCGCCGCAAGGCTTCTGCGATCGCGTCGCGCGCCGGGAGCGCCGCGACGTACGTCGGCGAGCGCTGGAGCATCGTGACGTGTCCGGCCTTCTCGGCCATCGCCGGCACCAGCGTGATCGCCGTCGCTCCGCTCCCGATCACGACGACGCGCTTGCCCTCGTAGTCGAGCCGCTCGGGCCACGACTGCGGGTGCACGATGGCCCCCCGGAAGCGGTCACGCCCGGGAAACTCCGGCGTGTAACCGCTCGCATAGTCGTAGTACCCGGTGCAGGCGTAGAGGAAGTTGCAGGTGTAGCGAACCGGGGTGCGATCCGGCCCGACCTCGGCCACGACCAGCCAGCGCGCCGCCGCCGACGACCACTCGGCGCGCGTCAACCGGTGGCGAAAGCGGATCTTCTCGTCGATGCCGAAGTCGGCCGCCGTGTCCTCGATGTACGCCTTGATCGAGGGCCCATCGGCGATCGCTCGGCCGCTCTTCCACGGACGGAAGCGGTAACCGAGCGTGAACATGTCCGAGTCGGACCGGACGCCCGGATAGCGGAACAGATCCCACGTGCCGCCGATCGCGCCGCGACCCTCGAGGATCGCGTACGAACGCGTCGGGCAGAGCGTCTGCAGGTGATAGGCGGCGCCGATGCCGGAGAGCCCGGCACCGATCACGAGTACGTCGAAATGCTCGGGGTGCGAAGAGAGCATGAAGCTCCTCACGGCCGCGGAGTGTCGGTACAGATCGGTACCAAGTTGGGTTGGTACGTCCTGGTACCGTTTTGACTGTAGCGTGGCTCGTGGTACCGTCAAGTACCAAGGTGCCGATCAACGCGATTACCGCGACCGAGGCGGGCTCCGAGGGCGACTACCGTGCTCGACTCCTCGCCGCCGCGCTCGAGGGCATCGGCGACGTGGGCTGGGCGGACCTGACGATCGCCGAGATCGTGCGGCGTGCGCGCGTCTCGAAGCGCACGTTCTACGAGCACTTCCCGACGCGGGAGGCGTGCCTCCTCGCCCTCTACGAAAGCGTGAGCACTCACGTGCTCGACGAGCTCGATGCCGCGGTCGAGCGCGTTCCCCGCGGAGAAGGGCGCATCGAGGTGGGCGCGACGTTCTACCTCACGAGGCTTCAGCAGCGACCGCGCGTCGTTCGTACGCTCGCGATCGAGATCCTGCACCTGGGGATCGCGGGGCTCGCCATCCGGCGCCGGGTGATGCGGCGCTTCGCCGTGTTTCTCCAGCGGGAGATCAACGCGACGGGCCGGCGCCCGCCGATCTCGCTGGCGGTCGCGATGGTGATCGTGGGGGGCATCAACGAGCTCACGCTCGAGGCTCTCGAGGAGGACCGGGTCGACCGGCTGTCGGAGCTCGTCGGCCCGATCGCGGAGGTGGTTCGGGGCGTCCTTCGCTGCGGGCAACGCAGCCCGCAGGTCGCGCCCAGGCGGCGACGTGCGACGACCCGCGGCCCGAGGCGCTGACCAGCCGCTTCGGGGCTGTCGGTAGCGGCAGTCGATCCCAACCTAACAGTGCAATGTCACCGCACCGGCTTGTTCGACGCAATCCTGGCAGGCCGAGGTGGAGGGCAGGGCTGACCGCAGACACGCGCACGTCGGGGTGGATGCGCACTGCTGCGGGATGAGATGGCAATGGTACTGACCGCCCGGTTGGCCTGCCATGCTCTGCATGCTCTCGCAATACTCGCTTCCCTTGGCGCAGATTCCTCCCCCGCAGGCGAAGAACAAGGAAGCGTCGGCCATTGGAGAGGGGTTCGCGGCGTCGTCGGGGCCCGACCCGTCGGCCATTGGAGAAGGGTTCGCGGCGTCGTCGGGGCTCGCCCCGTCGGCCATTGGAGAGGGGTTCGCGGCGGCGTCGGGGCTGGGTGTGGGACTGGCGTCGGGCACGCTTGCGGGAGAGCCCGAACTGGCGGAATCACCGCCGCTGGACGCGTCCGTGCTCTGGCCCGATGGGCCGGTTGAACCGGAGGACGCGCCACCACCCAGCGAGTCTGTTCCGCCGCAGGCCGCCGCAATTGCCGTGAGGACACTCAAGGTCGACACGATCGACGTCAAACGGTGGCTCATGGGCGTCTCCACTGGGCTGGTTCTCGATCGGCTCGAGCAAACCGTGGCTGTCAAGGCTGGGTGACCGAGCAGTGATGCGACGTCGTGTCGCACGTCGCCCCTTGGGCATTGCACCAGCAGTCGGAGGTCTGGCTGCACCAGCCGGGATCTCCGGTGTTGGCGAGCACGCACGCGGGCATCGCGCCGGCGTGGCTGCAGACGTCGCCGCCGCAGCCCATCCCGCTGTTGATGCAGTCGGTGTCCTTCGCGCACATCCCGACGAGGCCGCCCAGCGGGGTTTGGCCGACCATGCTGCTCGCCAGCGTGCCGCCTCCCATTATGTTGCTGAAGCGACCGATCTTGCCGACGTCCTCCTCGGCAAACCAGATGTTCCCGTCCGGTCCGGCGGTGATTCCGGCAACTTCCGTATTCGCCGTGGGGATCGCATACTCCGAGATGCCACCGGACGGTGTGCAGCGACCGATGGCATTGAAGGCGCCCGGCTCGGTGAACCACAGATTGCCGTCGGGTCCGGCCGTGATGGCGTACGGCTGCGCTCCCGAGGGAATGGCAAACTCGGTAATCATGCCCGACGGCGTGATCTTGCCGATGTTGTGCGCATCGTGCTCGACGAACCACACGTTGCCGTCGCCCTTCGGCCCGCCGATGATGGCATTCGGGAAACTGGCAGCGGTAGGGATCGGATACTCGGTAATCGTGCCCGAAGTCGTGATGCGCCCGATCATGTTGGCGGTCGTGTCCGTGTACCAAAGGTTGCCGTCGGGCCCCACTGCGATGTCCCACGGGGTCCTGTTCGTGCCGGACACCGGATAGGCCGTGCTCTGCCCGTTCGTGTCCGCCTTGGCGATCGCGGCGGGCGTGTGCGTCGTGAACCACAGGTTGCCGTCGGGTCCCTGGACGATCCCGCCCGTCTTGCCGCCCATGGGCGAGCCGTATTCCTGATATCCGCCTTGCATCTCGAAGACGGTGCCGTTCGAGCCGAGCGAGTTCGGAAACGCTTTGCCGATCCCCTGCTCCTTGGTGTACCAGACGTTGCCGTCCGGTCCTGCGGTGATGGCGACCGGCCCGATGTTGGTAGTGGCGAGGTTGCACATGCCGAAGTTTTGTCCGTCGGTTGTGACGGCACCGACCGCGTCCGGCATGCTCGACTCGTGCAAAAACCAGATCCGGCCGTCCGGTCCTGCGGTGATCGCGCCCGGCGCGGCCACGTAGTTCTGCGTCAGCGGTACCTTGAAGTCGTCGAACGTGACCATGGGCCCCGGCACGCCGGGGTTCTTGACCGGACTCCCTCCGTCGCCCGATGGCCCGCCAGACCCGCTTCCGGTACTACTCCCGGCGCCGCTGCTCCCGCTGCTGCTGCTTCCGCCCGCGCTGCTGGAGCTCCCGCCCCCGCCGGAGGAGCTCCCCGCGCCGTCGCCGCCGGCGTTCCCGCTACCGCCGTCACCGCCGGCCCCCGCCGAGTCGATCGCTCCGCTG
>CALKVG010000741.1 GCA_937998045.1 uncultured Myxococcales bacterium | reverse complement strand
CAACTGGTTCGTTCACGCCGGTTACCGGGCTCCACTCAGGTGATCCCTGGGGTTAGGCGACGTCGCTCCTCTACTTCGCCGGGTCGCTTTCTATCTCGGTCGGCTCGCCTCGCCATCGCGCCGAGCGGCGCGCGTTGCCGGACAGGCGACGTTCGCGAGCGACCGAGCGTCTCTTCCCGTGGGTCGAGCGTCGGTCGCTCGGGGACGGGCGATGCGACTCCTTGTCGGAGGGCCTTTTGGCGATGCCCCCTGCGGTTCTCGATAGCTTGATCGCTCAAGGCACGATTTGGTTTGGCGAGGGAAGACGACTTTTCGCACACGAGGGTGTGCCGCGCGATACCCTCCGGCCCGCCTTGAGTCTCCTCGTACCCCGGAGCGGCAGCGCTCGGCAGGCGGACGCGTCGTGACGAAGCGTAGCCCGGAGAAGATCCTCGGCGTTCGTCGCGGCCCGCCGCCCTCCGCGCGTCTGCCGGACGTCGCGTGATGCCGCCGACTTCGACGCAGAAGCCCATGCCCCCTGATGAGTCGACATCCCCTGCAGCGCTTACTCAGCCCCGGTCGAACCCCTCGAGTAGACGCGCACGTAGTCCACTTTCATCACCTGCGGAAACGTCGTCGTGTTGTCCGGATCTCCGGGCCAGCCGCCGCCGACGGCGAGGTTCAGAATGATGAAGAACGGCTGGTTGAATGGCCACTCCCCCCCGGCCTTCATCGCATCGGCCGGAGTATGCGTCTCGTACATCATGTCGTCCACGAAGAAGCTGATTGCCGTCGCGCTCCACTCGAGGGCGTATGTGTGAAATGCTCCACTGAAAGAAGCCATTCCCGGCAGCGTATATTGCGCCGTGTCGTTGTAATTGCTCGCATGCAGGCTACCGGCGGCAAACATCGCAGTGTCGATGCTCTCCAGGATGTCGATCTCCCCGCAAGCGGGCCAGCCGACGTTACCGATGTTGTTCCCGAGCATCCAAAACGCCGGCCACATTCCCTGCGCCGCGGGGACCTGGATTCGCGACTCGAAGCGGCCGTAGGTCTGGGTAAAAGCTTGCGACGTGTTGATTCGCGCGCTGGTGTAAAGGCAGGTGCCGTACCAGCACTGGTCCGTGGTGTTGGACGGCTCCTGCTTCGCCGTGATCACGAGATAGCCACCCTCGACGACGGCGTTGGCCGTGCCATCCGTGTAGTATTCTCGCTCGCTGTTCGCTCCTCCGTTGTCTCCGACTTCGTGCATCCACTTGGTGGGATCCACCGCGGAGCCGTCGGGACCGTCGAACTCGTCCGACCAGACAAGCGTCCAGCCCTCTTCGCTCGCGTCTACGGGACCTGCGTCGACCGCGCCGTCAGGCCCTGCGTCGGAGCCGGCGTCGGCTCCGGGCGGGCCTGGCGCCGGGGCGCCCGTCTCGCTGGCCGAACCGCCGCCCGAGTCCTCGACGCCGCTCGAGTCGGGGGTCACGGCGGAATCAACAGGGGACGCGTCTCCGAACGTGGGCCACTGCGTGCTGGAGTCGCTTTGCGTGCAGTGCGCCGTGGTGATGGAAACCACGGCGCAAAGGACCACATGCCAAACCGGCGCTGGCCTCGGCCCTCGAGTCGTGGATTGCGGTGTGGCCCCCCCGTGGGAATTGGTGTGTTCCATTGGGCTCCCGCTCGCGCACCCTCAACTACCAGCGCGCGAAATGAATCGAGATTCGTGCGTCGAAGACACCCAACTGCAGTCGACATGCCATCCGCTACAAGAGAACGATTCCAGCGTACCTGCGCGCCATCTCGCGCGTGACTCAGCAGCCCAGCGTGCCCGCATCGCTGCATAGATCGTGATATCGCGCGGTAACGACGCGCCAGGCTGCGGCCCCCAGTCGAATGGACGCCGGAGCGCAACTCACCCCTTCGCGGCGACGCCCTGCTACGAAACTTGCGTGGCGAGCTGTCCGTTCTGCCAGCCAGCCCGACGAGTGGAAGAGGCTAGCAAGTCGGCGACGGCGCGCCGCGGAGCGTCGGGCGCCCGTTAGCGGCCGAACGGCGGGCGCCGCGCGAAGCGCCTCCCGTGAGAGCGTACGGCGCACGGGGGTTGCGTGCGTCTTCGTCCGAACCAGATCAGCGCCGCGATGGCCAGCGAAGCAAAGGATGGCGTCTGGCTTGCCGTGTGAAGCGCCGACAACGAGCAGCTGCAGCCAGAAGACGAGCTACCGGGGGCAGCCCCATTGCTGCCACCGCCCGACGAACCGCCCTCTTCACTGATTGTGCCGTCTCGGTCACCGGAGGAGCCGCCGTCGGTGCTGCCGCTCCCACTGGAGGAGCCGCCGTCGGTGCTGCCGCTCCCACTGGAGGAGCCGCCGTCGGTGCTG
>CALKVG010000740.1 GCA_937998045.1 uncultured Myxococcales bacterium | reverse complement strand
GCGTCAGATGTGTATAAGAGACAGGGTTTGGCGTGCACTTCTGGCCGTTGCCGGAGTAGCCGGCGTTGCATGCGCACGTGCTCGTGCCCGGACCGGTCATCGTGCAGGTGGCGTGCACGTCGCAGCCGCCGTTGTTCGTCGTACACGGGTTCACGGGCGTGCACGACTGGCCGCTGCCCGAGTAGCCCATCTTGCAGGTGCACGAGCTCGTGCCGGGACCGGTCATCGCGCAGGTCGCGTTCGGATCGCAGCCGCCGTTGTTGGTCGTGCACGGGTTCACCGGATTGCACGTCTTGCCGTCGCCGGCGTACCCCTGGTTGCATGCGCAACTCGCCGTGTTCGGTCCGGTCGGCGTGCACTGCGCGGTGGCGGCGCATCCGCCGTTGGCGGTGGCGCACGCGTTGATGCCGGTGCAGCTCATGCCGTTGCCGGTGTAGTTCACGTTGCACGTGCAGGTGTTCGTGCCCGGTCCCGTGCTCTTGCAGGTCGCGTTCGGATCGCATCCGCCGTTCTGCGTGAGGCACGAGTTGATCGGACTGCAGACCGTCCCCGTGCCCGAGTACCCCGCATTGCACGTGCACGTGCTGGTGCCCGGACCGGTGGAGGCGCACGTCGCGTGAGCGTCGCACCCTGCAAGCCCCGCGGTGCAGTTGTTGATGGGCGCGCACGTCTTGCCGTTCCCCGAGTAGCCGGTGTTGCAGGTGCACGTGTTCGTCCCCGGTCCGGTGCCTGCGCAGGTCGCGTGCGGGTCGCAGCCGCCGTTGTTGGCGCTGCACGAGTCGATCGCCGTACAGGTCATCCCGTTGCCCTGGTAGCCGGGGTTGCAGGCGCAGCTCACCGTGCCCGCCCCCGTAGACGTACAGTGGGCGGTCGCCGCGCAGCCGCCGTTGTCGACGGCGCAGCCGTTCGTACCGGTGCACGTCATGCCGTTGCCGCTGTAGCCGGTCGAGCAGGTGCACGTGTCGGTGCCGGGGCCGGTGCTCGTGCAGGTCGCGTTCGGGTCGCAGCCGCCGTGCTGGATCGTGCAGGAATCGACGGCGGTGCACGTCCTGCCGTCCCCGGAGTACCCCGTACGGCAGGTGCACGAGTTCGTCGCCGGGCCCGTGCTGCTGCAGGTGGCGTTGCTGTCGCAGCCGCCGTTCTTCGAGAGGCAGCTATTGACCGGCGTGCACGTCTTGCCGCTGCCGTCGAAGCCGGCCTGGCACGCGCACGTGTTGGTCCCGGGGCCGGTGCTGGTGCACGTCGCGTTCCGGTCGCAGCCGCCGTTGCCGGTCGCGCACGAGTCGATGGGGGTGCACACGATCCCGTTGCCGGCGTAGCCCTGGTTGCAGGCGCAGGTCGCCGTGGTCGCGCTCGTGGAGACGCAGTTGGCGGTCGGCGCGCAGCCGCCGTTGTTCACGGCGCACGCGCCGACGCCGGTGCAGGTGTGCCCGTCGCCGGTGTAGCCGGAGTTGCACGCGCACGAGTTCGTGCCGGGGCCGGTGGTCTTGCAGGTCGCGTTCGGATCGCAGCCGCCGTGATCGATCGTGCACGAGTCGACGGGC
This sequence comes from uncultured Myxococcales bacterium, assembly GCA_937998045.1. Taxonomy (GTDB): domain Bacteria; phylum Myxococcota_A; class Polyangia; order Polyangiales; family Polyangiaceae; genus Palsa-1150. Next base: position 8,351 of record CALKVG010000740.1, on the reverse strand, counting down.
GCGCACACCGTCCCGGTGCCCGCGTATCCCGCATTGCAGCTACACGCGCGCGACCCAGACCCGCCCGCGGGCGTGCATGTCGCGTTCGGATCGCACCCCCCGTTGGCGACGTCGCAGGAGACGGAGGCCGCGCTCGAGGACCCGCCGTCGTCGTTCGATGGGGTTCCGCCGTCGTCGCCGTCCGGCCCCGAGGAGCTCGCGTCCGGCAGATCGGCGACTCCGAGGACGCCGGTGCATCCCGCAGCCAGCGCGGCTACGGCGGCGATGAGGATTCGATGTGCGACTGGCATGGAAGGCTCGCTTGGTCAGAAATCGCCTTGAAGGTGGAGCCCGGCGGCGTGCGGACCCCAAGTCGGAGCGACGCGCAGGCCAACGGCTCGCGGGCGCCCCTGGGGAGAAGGAGACGCTAGGAACAAGGTGATGCCGCCGGCGACGAGCACGCCGCCGGCGACGAAGGCGACCGTCGACACGTTGCCGTCGGTCACGGCCGTCTGCCGATCGGACTGCGCTTGCGGCCGGGTCGACTCCGGGCAGCTCGCAGCGTTGCACGCGCCGGACGACCGGTTCCACGCGGACTGCGCGAGCAGCCCGAACACCGTGCCGGCCGCGAGGGCACCGACGCCCACCGCGCCGGCGACGAGTCCGATGACCCTGCCGGCGCCAAACCCTCCGCTGGCCTCCGAGTCGGCAGGCGCCGGGGTGGCTGCGTCCCCGGCAGGGACGCCGGGAAAGGGGGCAGAGGACGGCGCGCTGAAGGTCGCCCGCGCCGACAGCGTCGCAGGGGACGCCGCCGGGTCGAAGAGGATGCGCTCGACCCGCGCCTTCTCGCCCTCCTTCACGACGAAGGTCCGCGTCATCCGCGGCTGCCCGGCGACGGCGAATTCGAAGGTGTGGGGCCCCGGATCCACGTTCAGCGGCGAGCCGTCGAGCTTTTCCGCGAGCACGTGACCGTCGACGGTGACCACCACCGCCGCGACGTCGTTGCCCGACGCGTCCTTGGCGTCGAACACCAGGGTGGGCTGCGCCCGGTTGAGCTCATCGAGGCGCTGCGTGCAGTCGTCCCGCACCATGGCCGGACAGCGGGCCTCGGCGCAGCTCCGTAGCTCGTCGCGCGCGGCGCCCAGTCTCCCCTCGCGCCGCAGAAGCTGCCCCCGGCTGTTGGCGTCGACGCACTGGTCGCTCGTCGTGCTGGCGAGCGCCGGGGAGGCTGCGAAGCTCGCCAGAACGGCGAGACAAGGGCCGATCGCGGCAGCGCGCCTCAACGCACGCACTCCTTCTTGAAGACGCGAATCCCGTTCGCGTCGAAGTAGAAGGGCGGATGGCAGTCGGCCGGCGGCGTGCGCCGCCGGGAGCTGGCGGCCACGTCGTGCTCGGGACGCGGCGTGCCCTCGACCGCATCCGCGTCATGGCTCGGCTGCGAGGAGGTTGCCGGCGGCGTCGCCGTCGGGAGGGGCGCAGCCGGGCCCGGGAGCTGCGCAGGCACGTCCGCCGCGTCTTGCGTCGGCTGCGGCGCAGCGCGTCCGAGCGCCGGAGTCGACCGAGGCGAACGGGGTGCGCGACGAGCGCCCGGTTGCGCCATCGCAAGCGCGAACCCGGCGACGAGAGCGAGGACGGCACCGGCCATCGTCGCGCTACGGCCGCCGGCCCTACGATTCGGTGTCGTCCGCTCGCACGGCTCCGTTGTCCGGCCGCCGATCCCCGCGGCCGACAGCGCGGACCACGGCGGCAGAACCTCCCCTGCCGATCCCCGGAGGGTACTCACGATTCGCTCGACGGACGTTCGTGCGCGCGCCGGCGCGAAGGCCTGGAGAGCGAGCGCGAGATCGGCGACATCGCGGAAGCGCCGACCCGGATCCTTCTCGAGGCACTTCTCGACGACCGCTTCGAGCGACGCCGGTGCGTCCGGGCGAACGCTCCGCAGGAGAGGGGCACGTTCCATCGCCGCCTTGAGGCATATCTCGGAGAATGTCTCGCCCTGGAACGGGGACTCTCCGGCGACGAGCTCGTACAGGATCGTGCCGAGCGACCAGATGTCCGATTGAGGCGTCACGTCCGCCGACGAGCGCATCTGCTCGGGCGACATGTAGTGCGGTGACCCCATGACGATGCGCGTGCACGTTTGCTCGAGGTCCGGCCCGTGCGGCATTTTCGAGATCCCGAAATCGAGCACCTTGACCGAATAGGCGCCGTCGCTTCCCCGGACGACGAACAGGTTCGCCGGCTTGAGGTCGCGATGGATGATCCCCAGGGAGTGCGCTTCGGCGATGGCTTCGCAAGCCTGAAGAACGAACTCGACTGCCTGTTCGAGGGGAAGCGGCCCGTCTTCGCGAAGCCACACGCTGAGGTCACGCCCCTCGAGGAACTCCATGACGATGTAGGGCGTCCCGTTCGCGAGAGTGCAGACGTCCCGGACGCGGGCGACGTGCTCGTTCGCGATCTTCCCGGCTGCGCGCGCCTCGCGGGCGAATCGGACGGTCGCCTCGGGGTTCTTGAGCGCCTCGGGCGCCAAGAACTTCAGCGCCACGCGCTGATCGAGCTGCAGGTGGTGCGCCGCGAGGACGACCCCCGTGCCGCCCACTCCGAGCAGCCCACCGACGCGGTACTTTCCGGCAAGGACATCCCCTTGGTGGACGCCGACGACCGCACCCGAATCATCCATGGCAAATCGCCGGGGGGGGATTGCACAAACTCGGCCGTGCCTCGCCCCGCCGCGCCAGCGAGTCGTTCGACCGTCGCAGAACGCCGCGTTCCGGCGCGCCGACCCGGCGATAGTGACGTTTCGACACACGACGATCACGCAGCGTGGGACGTTTCGGTCGTCGACGACGAGCGGGAGCTCATGTTGAACAGGCCGCTGGTCGGCGTGGCCGCTTCGCCGCGCAAGCGCCCCGCGAGCCCACGCGTGGCGCAAAGGTGACGCGGACGCGTTCGTCGGGAAAACGCGGACGCGTTCGTCGGGAGCGGGATCGGCGCGCGAAGCCCCCGGGGAGCAGGTCCGGCGCCGCGCCTTGCGCACGGCGCGGCCCCGGCGTACACCCCGGAACACTGTCGATGACCTCCCTCAAGAAGACCCTGATGAAGCAGGGCATGAAGCTGATGAGCGACCCGCGCGTCATGAAGCTGATGCAGGACGAGCGCGTCATGAAGGCCGTGATGGCGGCCATGAGCATGCCCGGCAAGGCGCAGACGTTCGCTCGCGAACACGTCGAGGGCATCGCGAAGGCGATGGCGCTCGCGACCGAGGGCGAGGTGAAGGACCTGCGGCGAACGGTGCGCCGGCTCGAGGAAGAAGTGTCGCGCCTGAAGTCGGACTCCGGCGACCATGCGCCGACGAAGAGGAAGAGCAGCGCGGCCGAGTAGGCGGTCGAAGGAAGCGGCCTCGAGTCGAGAGGAGGCTTCTTCTTGAAGGGGCTGCGCCTACGCCGCTGCTCTCTTCTTCAGCCAGCCTTCGATGAGCGACCACGTCATGAGCGGCGCGTCGCGGCCCACGAGCAGGTCGATGTGCCCGAGCGGCAGCGCGCGGTATGTCTTGTCGCGCGCGCGGCTCCGCGTGAAGCCGGGGCGCACGGCGGCGGGCGGCGCGAGGTCGTCGTTGGCGCCGGCGACGACGAGCAGCGGAGCGTCCATCGCCTCGAAGCGCTCGAGGGTGCCGTCGCGGCGCCCGCCGACGCCGTCTTGCTTGCCCCACGCGAAGAGCTCCGTCATTTCGGCGAGGGCCGCGCGGTCGAACGCCAGGCGAAAGTGCTGCTCGAGGACGTGGGGCTCGAGCGACCCCGCGTGCCAGCCGCGCAGAGGCAGCGGGTAGAGCGGACTCTCGGCGAAGCGCCGCAACAGGCGCATCGTGAGCCCGACCGGCGCGAGCGGCAGCGGCGCGTTCGGGAGCGGCGCGATCGCGAGCGCGCGGAAAAAGAAGGCGAGCGCGCCGAGCGTGAAGGAGCCGCGCGAGAGGTGGTACGGGCTGCCGATCGACACGAGGCCGGCGACCGCGCCGTCGAGCAGAGGCGCCGACGCGTAGGCCACGAGTCCGCCGAGCGAGTGGCCGACGATCCAGACGGGCCGCCCGCCCGAGAGGCGTTGCACCTCCTCGACCGCTGCGGGGAGGTCTCCGCGCACATAGTCGTCGATGCCGCCGCAGCGGTGGGCGCCGAGGTGGCGCGAGCGACCGTGGCCGCGCAGGTCGAGGTTGAAGACGTCGAAGCCGCTCTTCGCGAGGTAGTTGGCGAGGCTGCGCGCCGGTAGGTGCCACGCGTACCGGTTTTGCCCGAAGCCGTGGACGAGCAGGACCGGCGCGAGGGTGCCGCCGCCGTGGGTCGCGGCGTCTCGTTTGCGCACCATGGCGAGCGGCACGCTTCCGCTGGTGACGACGATTTCCTTCTGGAACGTGCTGACCACGTCCCGGTCGACCACCTGTTCGACGATTCTTCCGTGGAGGATCACGTACGCGGCGGTGCCGGCGGGGGTTGAGGCTCCGGTTCCCCGGCGAGGCTGACTCTAGTGTAGCATCGCGCGCGCCAATCGCCTCGCCTCCTTTCCTCGACCCCGACGGCGGCCGCACGGTGCAGAGTGGCGGCCGACGCACAGCCGCCGACGACCCTGGGGGGCCCATGTCCCGCAGAGCGTCGGCTCATGAGGAGTTACGAATGACAGACCTTCGCGTGCTGCCCGGTTCCCCGCGACTTCGGCCGGTCCCGCTTCTCGCCGCGCTGCTCCTCGTGTCGATCGCTCCCGTCGCGCTCGCGCAGACGACGGGCAAGCCCAAGAAGAAAGGCGCGAAACCGGCGCCGACGGCCGAGCCCGCGCCCGAGCCGACGAGCGACGCTTCGGCGTCGCCCCCCACCGCCGCTCCGGCGACGCCACCCGAGGACGAGGGCGCGAAGAAGCCGGACAAGGCGGCCGTCTCCGCGGCTTCCGAGAACACGTCGGGCGAAGTCCCCGCGACGGCCACCCAGGAGAAGGGCGGCCAGAGGTACTACTTCGTGGGCCTGCGGTACCGCGCGACGATCATCCCCCAGTTCATGGTGAACCTTTTCGTCAACGAAGGGGCCACGTTCGTTTCGCACACCATCGGCGCGGAGGTCGACCTTCGCAAGGACGGGCAGTCGACGATCCCGTGGATCGTCTACCAGTCGTTCGGCTTCGGAGACACGCTCTTCGAGCAGAAGAACGGGACGCCCCCCGCCGATCAGGCCTCCAACTGGTCGGTCGTCAATAGCGGCCTGTCGGCCCTCTTCCTCGGACTCGACGAGCTCTGGTCGGTGCCGATCGACGGCGACCACCACTGGGACTTCGAGTACGGCTTCGGCGTCGGCGTCGGCGTCGTCTTCGGCAGCCTGCAGAACGACTGGGTCTACGACTCGGCGAGCGGGCCGCTCGTCTCGAGCACGGGCCGGCATTTCGCCGGGTGCCAGACGCAGAGCTCGGGCCCGAGCTGCGCCGTCGGCGCGCACCAGAACGCGACGATCGCGAAGGTCGGCGGCTACACCGAGCCGAATTGGTTCAACGGCGGCTCGGTGCCGGTCATCTTCCCGCACATCGCGATCCCGGACATCGGGATCCGCTGGAAGCCGGTAAAGCAGTTCCAGATGCGCCTTAACACCGGGTTCTCCCTCACGGGCTTCTTCTTCGGAATCAGCGGCGATTACGGGCTCGAGAAGCCGGCCGAGGGCGAGAAGGCGGCGGTGTCGCCCGTCCGGGGGACACAAGCTCTCTGAGCGGTAGGGCGGATTCCCGGCCCGCACGCGATATGCTGCGCTGACGATGCACGCTCTCCCGCCGCGCTACGAACCGGTGCAGCGGCTCGGCGCCGGGGGCGGCGGCGAGGTATGGGCGGTGCGCGACCGCGTGAGCGCGCGCGTCCTGGCGCTCAAGGTCCTCTCGAGCGACGCGGGCCCTGCGGAGATCGACGCGCTCGTGCGCGAGGCGGTCGCGCTGAACGGCCTCCAGGGGCTCGGCGTCCCGCACGTCGTCGCGTTCGGCGCGATGCTGGACGGGCGGCGCTACATGGTGCGCGAGCTCGTCGAGGGGCAGAGCCTGGAGGAGGTGCTGCACAACGAGCACGGGGCGTGGCTCGAGCCCATCGCGACGGCGTGCGACCAGCTCACCGTCGTTCACCGCGCGGGCCTACTCCACGGCGATCTGAAGCCGGCCAACATCATCGTCGGCGAGGGCGGCAGGGGGACGCTCGTCGACCTCGGCCTGGCGGCGCCCTGGCGCGAGGGAGGGACGCAGGCGCAGGGGCTGACGCCGAAGTACGCGGCGCCGGAGCTCTTCGAGGGGGAGCCGCTGACGGTGCGCGCGGAGGTGTACGCGCTCGGCGCGACGCTGAGCGAGGCGCTGGCCCGGCGCGGCGACGAGCTGACCGAGGAGGTGCGCCTGGCGCTCGCGAAGGTGGCGGCCCGCGCGACCGACCCCGCGGCGGGGGGGCGGTGGCCGAGCGTCGACGAGCTCGCGAGCGCGCTTCGTCTGGCGGCCGGTCTGCCCCCGAGCGCTCCGCCCGACGAGGCGGCGTGGCCGGTGCTCGGCCTCGAGTCCACGTCGCAAGCCTTGCTCGAGCAGGCGCTGTCGAGCACCCCGGGCGCGGCAATCGCCATCGAGGGGCCGCGCGGCTCCGGACGGACGACGCTCGTGCGGCGCCTCGCCTGGACGCTGAGCCTGCGGGGGTGCAGCGTGGCGCTCATCGAGGCTCCCGGCAGCGGGATGTCGACGCGCGAGGCGGTCGAGCTCGAGCTGGCGCAGCACGAGGGCCTCCTGTCCGATGAGCGCGTCGGCAGCGAGTCGTCCGCGAGCGCGCGCGACGGCGGGCGGCAGCCGCTCGTGGTCATCGTCGACGACGTCGCCCAGCTGGACGACGAGGCGAAGGACGTGCTCCTGCGGGCGTCGCGCGGCGGCGCGCGGCTCGTCCTCGTGGGGGATCCCGCGAACGTCGAGGCCCTCGCGCATCGACGGTCCGCGACGTTCGTCGTCCCTCCCCTCGACGAGCGCGCGCTCGCGGAGCTTCTCCAGCGGTCCGTCCCGTCGCTGCCCGACGCGCTCCGCCCGCACCTCATCGCGCGCGTCGGCGGGCGCCCGGGGTCGCTGCGGGCCGCGGTAAAGCAGCTCGCCGGGCGTGCGCTCGTCTCGAGGGAAGACATCGACGCGGCGCTCGAGGTGAGCGGCCGTCCGTCGCTGCCCCCGTCCACGTCCTCCTCGCACCGCGCGCAGGCGCTCGACGCCGTCGACCGCGTGCTCGCCATGGGCCGCTTCGACGAGGCGGCGCGCGAGCTCGACGCGCTCGGAGAGCCGCGCACCGAGGCGGAGCGCGTGCGCGCGGGGCTCGCTCGCGCGCGGGTCGCGGTCGGCCGCGGCGACGTGACGCGCGGGCTTTCGGAGCTCGACGGGATCGCGTCGGCGGCGCTCGCCGGGAGCAGCCGCCGCGCGTGGCAAGTCGCGCGAGCGCGCGCCTGCCTTCGCGCCGGCCAGTACGCCGAGGCCATGAAGCTCGCGGACCAGGTGGTGGAGGCGGGGGCCGAGGACACGCTCGCGACGGACGCGCTCAGCGTGCGCGGTCTGGCGCTGGTGTGGACGGGAGACGACACCGCCGCGCGCGAGGTCCTCGGGAAGGCGGTCCGCGTCGCCCGCGCGACCGGCGACGCGCGCGTCGAAGCGGTCGCTCTGGGCAGCGAGGCGATCGCGCACCAGAGAGCAGGGCGAGCCGCCGAGGCGCGCGCGGCCTACGAGGGGGCGCTCGCGGCGGCCGAGAAGGCGGGCGACGCCGCGACGGTCGCCGTCACGCGTCTGAACCTCGCCAGCCTGGCGCAGACCGAAGGCGAGCTGGCGCAAGCGCTGGTCCATCTGGAGGGCGCCGTCGACATGGGGCGGCGCGCCGGGAGCGGCGCGGTGGTCACGCAGGCGCTCCTCAACCTGGCGAACCTCGATCTTTATCTCGGCCGGTGGGCGCGGGCACGCTGGGCCATCGATCAGCTCGCGGGGCTGAGCGACATCTCTTCGAGCGCCCGCGCGCACCTCCTCGGACTGCAGGCCGAGCACGCGATGCGGACCGGCGAGCTGGAGCGGGCTGCGGGCCTGTTCGAGGAGTCCGCGCGCGCCTGGGAGGCGCAGGGACGCACCGACGACGCGGCCGAGTCGCGCCTCGAGGGGCTGCTCGTGCGCATCCGCCGGGACGGCGCCGCGCCCGCGCCGCTCCGCGCGCAGTTCGAAGCGGTGAGGCAATCGCTCGGAGAGGCAGGCGTCGGCCACACCGCGGCGCTGGCGGAGCTCGTGCGCGGGCTTCTCGCGCACCTCGAGGGCGACGAAGAGGCCGCGCGCCGCTCGCTCGACGCGGCGATCGACCTCGCGCAGAAGGGGGGCAAGCG
>CALKVG010000739.1 GCA_937998045.1 uncultured Myxococcales bacterium | reverse complement strand
CGTGCCGGCGGCGAGCTCCGCGACGATCTTGGCGACCGGGTCGCCGAGGAGCTTGGTGCGCACCCATTGGAACTGGGTGCGCTCGGTCGGCCGGGCGCTCGCCGCCGACGCATACCGCGTCGCCACGCGCTCGATGGCGATCACCCAGGGCGGCGTCTCGGGCGGGAGCTCGTACGGACGTCGGCTGCGCCACCCTCGCGGAGTCGCCGCGACGAGGGCCGCGGCGACGACCGCCCCCGCCAACGTCGCGCCCGCCGTCGCGCGCTCCGAAAGCGGGACCATCGCCCTGGCGACGGCGAGCCCCAGCGTGCTCACGAGCGCGATCGCGCCATCGAGCTGAAACCAGATGCACAAGAACGGGAGCGCGAGGACGCGCGCCGCCGTCGCGGGGGGCATGCTGGCGAGGCCTCCGAGCGCCACGGCGACCGCCGCCCGGAGCGGCTCGAGCGCGGGACCACGGAGCTCGCGCCAGAGGCGGCGGGCCTCTTCGCGCAGAGGGGAGAAGCGCGGGGAGAAGCGCGGGGAGAAGCGCGGGGAGAAGCGCACGGACGAGAGAATCGCGCCGCTACGGCACTTCGACCACCTCGAACACGCGCTTGACGATCTGCTCGCTCGTCACCTCTTCGGCGTCCGCCTCGTAGGTCAAGACGAGCCTGTGCCGGAGGACGTCCGGCCCGACCGCCTTCACGTCCTCCGGCGTGACGTAGCCGCGGTGCCGCAAAAACGCGTGCGCGCGCGCCGCGAGGTTGAGCGCGATGCTCGCGCGCGGGCTCGCGCCGAACTCGATGAGCGGCGCCAGGTCCTTCATCCCGTGCTTGGCCGGCTCGCGCGTCGCGAAGACGACGTCGACGATGTAGTCTTTCACCTTCTCGTCGACGTACACCTGCTTGACTATCTTGCGCGCCTCGAGAAGCTCCACCGGCGTGACGACCGCCGCGGCCTGCGCGGCCTCCGGCTGCGTCATCCGGTCCATGATCTTGCGCTCCTCGTCGCGCGACGGATAGCCCACCTTCACCATGAGCATGAAGCGGTCGACCTGCGCCTCCGGCAGGGGGTAGGTCCCCTCCTGCTCGATCGGGTTCTGCGTGGCCATGACGACGAACGGCTCGGGGAGCGGATAGCTCCGGTCGCCGATCGTCACCTGCCGCTCCTGCATCGCCTCGAGCAGCGCGCTCTGCACCTTGGCGGGCGCGCGGTTGATCTCGTCGGCGAGGACCAGGTTCGCGAAGATGGGGCCGAGCTTGGAGGTGAACTCGCCCTTCGGCTGGTTGTAGACGACGGTGCCCACCAGGTCCGCCGGCAAGAGGTCCGGCGTGAACTGGATGCGCGCGAACTTCGCGTGGATGGAGTCGCATAGCGTGCGCACGGTGAGCGTCTTCGCCAGCCCGGGCACGCCCTCGAGGAGCACGTGGCCGCCGGTGAGGAGGCCCACGAGGATGCGCTCCACCATGTACTGCTGCCCGACGATGACCTTTCCGACCTCGTTCAGGAGCCGATCGACGAAGGCGCTCTCCTTGGCCACGAGCTCATTGAGTGCACGGACGTCGTACATGCGGGTTCCTCCGGGGGGCAGCGCTTCGAGCGCGGTGTACCACAGATGAACGCGCCCGTTTATTCCGCAGGAGCCCAGCCGGAGGGCCGGAGCTGTTAGCATCGGCCCAAAGGGGTGCGCATGCGTCGTGCAGACGGCACGTCTCCGGCCAGGGCGGAGCGCGGTCGAGACTTCGTGCTCGCGATCGGGGCGGCGCTCCTCGTGGCTTCCACGGGGTGCACGTCGGTGCTGGGCGAGTTCTCGGTGGGCGGGAGCGAGCCCGACGCCGCGCCGTCGGACGGCAACGCGCCGGGAATGGACGCGGCGATCGCCGACGGCGCCGACGCGACGACGCCGGCCGAGGCGGGAGCGACCGACGCTCCCGCGGACAGCGCCGCGCCCGGCCCCGACGCGCCGAGCGACGCCTCGGGCGACGCGACCGGCGACGCCTCCGCCGACGCAGCCGAAGACGCGAGCGGCGGCGCCGATGCGCCCCTCGACACGGGCGGCGACGCCCCCGCCGACGCACCGGGGGACTCGCCCGCGAGCACCGGCGGCCCCTCCGGTTCGCTCGCCTTCGCCGGGAGCTTCGCCGTCGGGTACTCGAAGGTGCCGCTCCCCCAGATCGGCGTGAACGTCGTCGGCACGGGCGGCGCGGCCGTCGCCAGCGTGACCGTATCGCTCGCGCTCGACGCGGTCTCCGGCGGCGCGGGCGCGCTCGAGGGCACGACGACCGCCGCGTCGAACGGCATGGGCCTCGCCGCGTTCACCGGCCTCGACGTGAGCAAGAGCGGCTCGGCGTACACGCTGACGGCGAGCGCGCCCGGCTACGGAACGGCGACGAGCGCGCCCTTTGCGATCGAGGCGTGGCAGCCGTGGAACGGGACGCTCGCCGGCGGCGAAGTGGACGGGGTCGCCGTCAGCCCGACGGACGCGAACGTGGCCTTCGCCGCGACCCGAAGCGGCATCTGGCGCACGATGGACGGCGGCTCCAGCTGGAAGCGCGTCGCGTTCCCGGGCGCGGCGATCGGCGCGATCGCCGTCGCGAGCGACGGGAGCACGGTCTACACGGGAATCGGAGAGACCGGGATGTACAAGTCGGTCGACACCGGCGTCACCTGGACGGCGGCCAACGCCGGCTACACGACCAAGGGCGTCGGCGCCGTCGCCATCCTGCCGGGGGACGCGAACACCGTGTACTGGGGCACGAACGGCGACGTCCTCAAGACGACGAACGGCGGCACGTCGTGGACCCAGGTCTTCGCAGGCGGCGACGCGGGGCCGAACGCCTACGTCGACGGGCTCGCGATCGCCCCGAGCAACGCGAGCGTCGTCTACGCCGCGGTCGGCGGCGGGAACGTCTACAAAAGCGTCGACGCCGGCGCGTCGTGGGCGAACATGGGCCCCTTCGGGTCGATCAGCGGCCCGTTCCCCAAGCCCCTCGTCGTCGATCCCGGGTCGTCCGACACGGTGTACGCCGGCCTGCAGAACGGCCAGGGCGTGTGGAAGTCGACCGGCGGCGCGTTCTCGCAGCTCGCCGCGTCGGGCAACCCCGTGTACCAGTGCGGCACGACGTCGATGGCCTACGACCCCACGACGAGCACCCTCTACGCCAACTGCTACCAGTACGGCGTCTTCAAGAGCAACAGCGGCGGCGCGACGTGGAGCGAGGCCGGCGTCGTCTCCCTCGCGCGCGGCCAGAACAACTACGCGCTCGCGATCGCGCCGGGCGCGCCGAGCACGCTCTACCTCGGCTTCTGGCCGGGCAACGGCGGCATCGCGAAGAGCGTCGACAGCGGGACGACGTGGACCGACGCGTCGGGCGGCTTCGCGGACTACGACGTGCACGGCCTGCTCGTGACCAAGTCCGGCTCCATCCTCGTCGGCGGCGGCGCGCTCGGCGCGGGCCTCATGCGCTCGACCGACAACGGCAGCACGTACGCGGCCACGGGCGCCCCCAACTACGACGGGGACCTGGCGGTCGCCGGCTCGCCGTTCTCGGACGCGACCGTGTACGTCGGCGCGGAGCGCTACGCGCTCTTCACGTCCACGGACACCGCGATGACGTTCACGACGAACACGACGGTCACCGGCGCCGCCGCGATCTCGGCGTCGCCCGCCGACGCGAAGACGATTTACAGCGTGGGCTTCACCGGGTGCTTCGGGACGACCAACGGCGGAGCCATGTGGAACGGCGTCGCCAACCCCACGACGTACCCGTATGCGTACGGCACGAGCGTCGCGGCCCACCCCACCGTCGCGGCCACCGCGCTCGCAGGCCTGAGCGACGGCGTGTACCAGACCGTCAACGCGGGCGTGAGCTGGCAGAAGGTCGACCAGCCGAACGTCTACCAGGGCTGGGTCGCCTACGACGCCGCGGGCACGGGATACGCGGCCGGATACGTCGTGGGGTCGACCCCCGACGGGACGACGTGGACCGACATCACCGGTTCCCTCCCGATCAGCAGCAGCAACCCCGCGCAGCTCCTGCAGGCGCACACGATCGCCGGCGCGAACGTCCTCTACGTGGGCGTGGGGTCGCACGGCCTCTGGCGGCGCATCGGCGGCGTGTGGAGCCAGAGCGGGATGGAAGGCCTGCAGGTGAGCGCGCTGGCGATCGACCCCAGCGCGCCGACGACAGCGTACGCCGGGACGATCGGTCATGGCCTCTTCCGCACGCTCAGCGGAGGGGATTGAGGCAAGACGTCGACCTCGGGGATGAGCGCGGCCGTTCGCGGTAGGAGCGGACGCCGCTCGCGGTGGGATGCGTCCGTCCGGCCGAGCCCTCGACCCGTCTCGCCTTTGGGTGCGTCCGTCCGGCGGAGCCCTCGACCCGTCTCGCCTTTGGATGCGTCCGTCCGACGCAGCCGCCTGCCCGTCTCGCCGTTTGGATGCATCCGTCCGACGGTAGGGTCGACCCGTCTCCCCCCTTGGATGCGTCCGTCCGACGCAGCGGCCTGCCCGTCTCGCTGTTGGACGCGTCCGTCCCAGGGGAACCGTCGACCCGTCGGGCCTTTGGACGCGTCCGTCCCACGCAACCGGTCGACCCATCGGGCCTTTGGATGCATCCGTCCGGCGGAGCGGCCCACTTGTGGGGCGGACGGATTCACCTCGAGCGCCGGACGAGCGCGCTCTTCCGCCGGATCGATTCGGTTCTCCGCCGGCGGAGTCCACTTCTCGGTGAGGCGGACGCGCCGCCCCGAAGGGCGGGCGCGGCCTTCCACGAGAGCCCTTCGTCGATCCGTCAGGGCCGCGCGTCCGAGCCGCGAGACGGCGCGCCGGTGTAGGGCGCACTCGCAGTGGAGGGAAGCGCGGGATGGCCCATGTTCGTCTTGACGCCCCCGCGTTCGCCCGTGAATCTAATCTACGTGACCGAATCTCGCGCCGACTCGCTCGCGCCGCCGGAAGCGCGCATCGGCCAGATGCTGAGCGGCAAGTGGCGCATCGACGGCCTCATCGACGTCGGCGGCATGGCCGCGGTGTACGTCGCGACCCACCGGAACGGTCGCAAGTGCGCCATCAAGATCCTCCACGCGCGCTTCGCGCGAGATCCCGAGGTGAGGCGACGGTTTCTCCGCGAGGGATACGTCGCGAACAAGATCGGGCACCCGGGGGCCGTGGCCATCCTCGACGACGACACCGCCGAGGACGGCGCGCCCTTTCTCGTCATGGAGCTCCTCGAAGGAGAGTCGCTCGCCGGGTG
>CALKVG010000738.1 GCA_937998045.1 uncultured Myxococcales bacterium | reverse complement strand
GGCCAGCGCGCTGGCCGACGTCGTGGAGGCCAGCCGAGCCGGGAAGCGTCTCACGGTGCAACTGATCGACACGGCGGCGCGCTTCGCCGCGAAGCTGGCGACGGCGACGACCAAGGGTGCGTGGGCGGACTACGTGGTCGAGCTGTACGAAGCGCAAGGCCGCCCCTGCCCGGCGCCGGTCGTGGACGAGCTATACAACGCGTTTCGCAGGGTCAACGCCGTCGATCTCGCCCGCCTCCGCGCGTACCTGAATCAGCTGCGAGAGAAGCAGGCGACGTTTGGCCCCGCGGAGCGCTTTCTTCTGCAGCGGATCGAGGGGCTCGAGCGGCTCGCCGCGCTTCGCTGACGTTGTGCGGTCCCGCGGGACGGGTGGCGTCCTGCCACGCCAGATTCGCGCAGGCGGCTCTCGCGATCGCGGAGCGCAGGTCGGCGTCTGCGACTGCGCCGAGCGCCCCGACGAGCTCGCCCGGCAGGGGACGCGCGGAGGGGACCGTCCGAGAGACGCGCCGCTCGGGCGGCCGATCCGGCGCCGGCAGGGTAGCTACGCGGAAGCGCAGCTCTCGGACCAGCACGCCGCGTTCCCGCAGTCGCTGGCACAGCGCGTCGGAGAGCAGCGAGAGCTCGTGTGCCCACACGCTGCTGGACACGCGAAGGAGGAGGACGCCATCGTGGAGCGTGACGGGGTGGGCCCGGTCCGCGATGCGCGGTCCGACCGCATCGCGCCACAGCTTGCGCTCGATCGGTGAGTGCGCCCGGGCGAAGCGGCTCTCGCCCGCGCGCTCGAGGATCGCCTCGAGCGACTCGGGCGAGGCAAGCGGCTGGCGTGAGGGGCGACGCACGGTGAGCAGCCTACGCGGTTTCGTGCTAGACGGCGGTGACGATGTGGGAAATCTCCGCGGCCGCGGTGCTATCCGCCCGGCACCGGATCCGGATGGTATCGGGGGTTGCCCGCGAGGAGGGGCTCGTACACGCGCACCGCTGGCGCATCCGCGCGGTCGTCCGGGCGAGGCAGCTCGACGCCACGGGCTGGGTCCTCGACTTCCACGAGCTCACCGCCGCGCTACGCGCGCTGCTTGCGCCGTACGACGGCGCATTCATCAACGATGTCCCCCCCTTCGACGACGTAAACCCCACGCGCGAGAACATCGCGCGCGTCCTCGCCGACAAGCTTGCCGGGCAGCTGAACGACGACCGCGTGCGCGTCCACGCGCTCGAGATCTCGGAGGACGACGTGTGCTGCGCGACGTACTTCCCCGATCCTTGAGCGCGATTCTCGCCCGAGAATCACGGCCGAAATTCACCTCGCGAACGCGCTCGGTTTGCGCAGCGTGAGATCACCCCCGGGTGCGGCCGGGTCGAACACCGCCCCGCGCCGGTCGGTCGTCCCCACGTGAACGGTCCCGTCCGACAGCAGCATGGCGTAGGCGGATGCCGGGCGCGGGGCGGCCGCCCCCTCGGCGACTACGTAGACGAGCGTCGCGTGCGACCGGACGGGGGCCGGCTGGCGTGTCCGGCACCGAGCCGCGACGAAGCTCGACGAATCTCCGCGGGCGCACCGCTCCAGGGCGCGTGTGTCCTCCGCCGCCGGAGCGCGCGAAACCAGCAGGGCCGCCGAAGCGCGGGCGTCTTCGCTGGGATCCTCCGCCAGGGTCCTGCGCTCGCTCGAGCCATCGCCGCAGCGCGCTCCCGCCAAGGCAAGCCCCGCGAGCGCGTTCGCGCGCACATAGGCTGGCGCGCGCGACGCGCGATCGATCAGCGGGCACAAGCCCCGGGTCGCCTCTTGCGGCTGGTGCAGGCGGGCGGCCAACCGCCCGGTCGCGGCCGCGGCGTCGGCCTCGACGTCCGCCGCGGTAACCGACGAGTCGCGCGCAGCCTCTGCGCCTCCTGTGGCAACGAGGCTCGCGAGCCGCGGGAGGTCGGCGGCCTCGCCGAGCGCTCCGAGCGCCCACGCCGCCTGCGCTCGCACGCTTGCGTCCACGTCGGCAAGGAGAGCGCGCGCCACCGCGAGCGCCGTCTCTCGCGTCCGGGGGTTGCTCGCGTGTGACGGCAACAACGTGGCCGTGGCGCGGCGATCCGCCGGCTCGTCCGAGCGGGAGAAGGCCTCGAGGACCGCCATTGCCGACGGCAACGGGGCGCGGCCGAGGGCCTCGATCATGCCGTCCCGCTCCGGTCCGGCTGCGAGCGGCAGCGTCTGCGCGAGCTTTGCGACGGCGCCGTCGGTCGGGACGCGCGCGAGCACGCCACCCAGGCCCGTGAGGACCGCCGCCCGGTCCACCTCGTCGCCGCCGTCGAGCTGCGCGACGAGCGCATCCCGTGCGCGAGCGCCGCCGGCCTCCGCGAGGGCCATCGCGGCGTGGAGGCGGACGGTCGCGTCCGGGGAGCCGAGCGCCTCGAGCAGCGCGTCATCGACGGGGCCGTAGGAACCCGCCGGATTGCCGTCCGTTGCGACGGCGAGCGAGGGTCCGAGCGTGCCCAGCGCGTCGATCGCGGCGAGGCGAAGCGTCCTGTCTCGCGCGTTGAGGAGGTCGACCAGCAGGGGGGCCGCGCGAGGGGCACCCGTCTGGCCCAGGAGGCGCGCGATGCGCGCCCGCTCGGCGGCCGACGGGCGCGCGTCGCGCAAGACGGCGGCGAGCGGCTCGACGGCCCGCCCGTCCGGGCGATTCGGATCGAGCAACGCAGCCGCGGTGCCCAGCGCCTCGCCGCGGACCGCAGGGCTGGCGTCCGCCACGAACTCCAGCACGACCGGCACCTCCGTCGGACCTCCCGCGCCGGCCAGCGCGTGCAGCGCCGCCGCGGTCGGCAGCACCCCGCGCCGCATCGCTGCGACGATCCGCGGGGCGTCTGCCCGATCGTGCAGCTCGCCCAGGACCCACGCGGCGCTCGCCGCGGCGGCGGCGGAGGGGGTGCTCTCGAGCGTGGCGCGCAGCGGGGAAATGGCTGCGGGCCCGGCCGCAATGAGGGCGTCTCGCACGGCCGTGCGGTCGAGCGTCGCGCTCGCGTCATCGCCCACGCCGAGCGACCCGACCAGCACGCTCACCGCCTCCGTGCTGGCGATGCGGCCGAGGGCGGCGATGGCCGAGAGCCGTAGCGAGGGCGCGCGATCGCGCACGAACGGAGCGATCGCGTCGACGGCGTCCGCCGCCCGCATTCTCCCCAGGGCGGCGAGCGTATCGCGCCGCACGTCCGCGTTCGTGTCGCGCAGCGCGAGCACGAGCGCCGAAGAGGCGCGCGCGTCCCCGAGGTCACCGAGGGCGCGAGCCACGGCCTCACGCACCTCCGGCGACGAATCCTGCACCTTGCCGACGAGCGGAACCACGGCGCGGACATCGCCCAGCCGCGCGAGCGCCGCGACGATCTGAATGCGGACCGCCGGCGCAGAGTCGTCGAGACGCCCGAGCAGGGGCGGCACGGCGTCGCCCGACGCCTGATGTCCGAGCGCGTCAGCGGCGGCCAGGCGCACGTCCGCGTCGGGATCGCCGAGGGTGCGCGCCAGGGGAGGTACCGCGCGGGGGCTCGGAAGCGCGCGGGCGACCTCGCACGCCTTGCGGCGGAGGCGAGCGTCGGGAGCGTTGAGCCAGCCCGCGACGATGTCCGTTGCCCCGATCGCGTGCAGCCGGACTGCGGCATCCGCCGCGGCGAGGCGGACCTCGGTGTCGGGATCCTCCAGCGCGCGAATCGCCAGGGGACCGCCCCGCGCGGCGCCCAGGCTGGCGAGGTCGCGGGCCGCCGATCGCCGGGCGACGGGGTCGCTCGCGGAGAGGTCGTGCTCGACGCGCTCGGCGACGTCCGGCCAGACGAAAGCCCAGGCCGACGAGGAGAGGGCAAGCGCAAAGGCGAGCACCGGGGCGTGGCGCAAGCTCACGAGAACCACCTTACCGAAATCGGGTCGGGTCGCCTCCGCATCAGGCTAGCCCGCTCCTGCGGCGAGCGACCCAGTGCACGCCGAGCAGCGCCGTTGCCGCGAGCGTCCACATCCAAGGGGGGGCGAGCGGGGTCACGTGCCGTTCCGCGCTGACGACCGTCGGCTTCGGCAAAGGCAGGTTGGCCGCGTCCGGAGCCAGGACGAACGAACCTCCGCTCGCCCGCGCGAGGCGCTCGAGGCGGGCGATGTCCGGCCGGGAATCGGCCCACTCATCCCCGCCTGCCTCGCATGCGAAGTCGTAGCGCGTCGTGGCGCCGCCTGGGACGCGCAGCCGCGCGACGTACCCGCCGGCAGGCAGCGCGGGGAGCGGCAGCTCCAGCGACGACGCGTCCGCCGGCCGGGACGTCTCGACGTGCACGGGGGGAGCTTTCTCGTCGATGCGCGTGATGTCGAGCACGAGCTTCTGGTCGCCCGACGTGGCCTCCACGGGCAGCGTCCGTACACGCAGCGTCGAGGGAAGACCCGCCGTGCACCCGCCGGCGATCTCCACCTGGGCCGGCTCGAAGCGCGGGTCCCGCATCAGCCATCCCAGCAGCCCGTCCCAGAGCGCGCCGTGGCCGCGGCCCGCCGTGCGCGATCCCAGCGAGGAGAACTCGAGCACCCACGCGCCGTCGACGCCCAGCGCGACCGTTCGACCGTCGCCTTCCTCGCCGATTGCCAGCACCGGCATCTTGCGGCCGCTCTTCGTCGTGCGCGACGGGTGCGACCATAGCGCGACCGCCCCCGGTCGAAGTTCGCCGAGGACATTCGCTCCCGGCATCTGCGGCAGATCGTCGCCGATGGCGTCGCGCAAGGGGGCGAGCAGCGGCGCAGTGCGTCCCTCGGTCGTCCACTCGGGGACGAACGGCGACGTATCCGCGCTCGTCGCTCCGGCGCTCCCGTCGAGATCCACCGGCAGCACCGCGGCGAGGGGCGTTCCGGCGTACCCACCGGCGACGAAGGAGTTCTGGCCGCCGACCATGACGAGCCCCCCGCCCCCTCGCACGTACCGTTCGAGGTTCGGCAGGTACTTCTCGAGGCCGTAGGGCTGCGCGTCGAAGTCCTGCAGAACGATGGCGTCGAAGCTCGGCAAATGTTCGCTGAAGAGCTCGTCCACGGGGAAGGGGATTAGCGCGAGCTCGTTCTGCGACGCCCTCACGTCGTCGGCCTGCGTCCGCAAGATGAAGAAGGCGACCACGTCGACCGACGCATCGCTCTTCAGCCATTGCCGGAGCGCGCGCACGTCGTTGGTCGGTCGCCCCGCGACGTGGAGGACCCGGACGCGTTCGCGGGCGACGTCGAACGTCACGAGACGGCGGTCGTTCTCGGGGATGCGATCGCCCGACACGGGCGCGATCGCCACCTCGACGATCCGCGCGCCGGCGCGCTCCAGCGTGATCGTGAGATCCAGCGAAGCCTTTCCGTCCTTGACGTGAGCCACGCCCGACGCGAGCAGCGTAGGGGGGCCGTCGTCGCGAAGCTCCCGCGCCGTCACGGCGATCTCGTCGCACGCGAGGCCCCCGGCGCATCCGACGTCTACCGTCAGGGGGAGCGGCACGTGCGCGACGGCGGCGCCCGCCGCGCTCACCCGGCGCACGCTCGCGTCTGCGGGCGCGTCGCGCGTCGTGGCGATCGCGTCGATGGGAACGTGCAGGGCCGCGCCGAGCGCCTCCAGCGTCGCGTCGGAGGCGTCCTCGGGCGGGTCGTCGAGGCGCCCGTCGCTGACGACGACCACCGCGGCGGGGCGCTCCTCGGCGGACGACGAGAGCGCGCGGATCGCGGCGCCCAGCGCGCTGTGCGGTGCGCGCGTCGTGAGCTCGCCGGCGTCGCCGTCGGGCGACAGGGGCAGGGGCGCGGGGGGCCCCGAGCCGAACCCGAGGACCGAAAGGCGTACGTTGGGTGCGCTGCGTGCGATTGCGGCGATCGCGCGATCGCGCGCTTGCCAGCGCCGCCCGTCGTCCTGCTCGAGCGCCATCGAACGCGACGCGTCGGCGAGGACGACCACGCGCGCACCGACGACGCTCTCTCGGGCCGAGACGCGCGCCGGGCGCAGCACGGCCGCGAGGAGCGCGGCGACGGCGAGCAAGCCGGTGCCTGCGATCAGCGCACCGGCGCGCTCGCGCCGGCGCATCTCGACGAAGAGGAAGCCCAGGCTCGCCGCCGCCAGCGCGACCGCGAGCCATACGGCCCAGGGTGCCAGATCGCCGGAGGGGCCGAGGTGCGTCGAGAGCATTTCAGGCGGCCCTCACGGCCCGCTCAGGGCGCGTCGGCGCATGAGGAACGGCGCGTGCACCTGGTCGTCCTTGTAGTTCGAGCAGAGCACGTACATCGCGATGTTGACCGCCAGGCGAATCGCCCGCTCGCGCTGGAAGTCGCCTCCCGGGATGACCGGACGCTCCCACATACCCGAGGCGCTGCGAGCCAGCGCACCTCCCAGATCGTGCTCGCTGAAGATCACCTGCGCCTGCCCGCCGCGCACGATCGCCTCGAGCGTGGGCGGCCCCTCGATGCGTCCTTCGGCACGCCGGAGCAAGTAGAAAGTGCGGAACACGACGTGATCGGGGCCGATCGGCACCGGGGTGCTGTCGACGAGCACGCGGGCGATCTCGCGGCGCGCGCTCCGTCCGAACGCGCTCGCCTCGCCGCGATCGCCCGGGGCGGCGTCGTCGACGAGCAGGACGCCGCCGAGGGCAAAGAAGCGCCGCAGTCCGCTCACCTCGGCGCTGGTCAGCGGCGCGACCTCGGAGTCGCCGCTCCAGTACAGGAACGGCGCGTCGACGATCGCCGGTTCGTCGGCGCGAACGACGCTGGGCCGCAGCCGCGCCGGCGCGCTCGTTCGCTGGACGAGCTCCCAGGACCAGCGAGCCGGCGCGGTCGCGCGGGCGGGGCCGGTCTGACTGCCCGTGAGGAGTACGCGCGGATCGAACGCTCCGGCTTCGCCGAAGGCGCGAGCCGGCCGCGGTAGCAGCAGCCAGACGGCGGTCGCCAGAGCCATGGCAAGGGGGAAGAGGGATCGGGCGCGCATCGCTGCACTCCATCTCGGTCAGTCGAAATCGTCCACGCGCCAGACGCCGCCGTCGCGCTTCAGTTTCACCTGGTGGCCACCGGGCACGGGGACCACGGCGCTGTCGCCGCTCACTTGAACGGTCAGCGTCCCCGGCTCCGACAGGCCGTCCACCAGCGAGCGAAGGTCGTTCTCCACGGCTGCGCGCGTCGCCGGAGACAGAACGCGCATCAGCCCGGCGTAGCTGCGCCGCGCGAGCACACGGCGAAGCTGCTCGAGGGCTCCTTCGGGCGTGCGCGCTCCGCCGGGCAGGGCGCCCGCCGCCGTGACCCAGTAGTGTCCGCCGCGTAGCTCGAGTGCGGCCTCTTCGCCGTCGGCGTAATGCAGGCGCGCCGTGGCATCGACGCGGAGGTCGCCATGGGAAAGGTCCTTCGCCTGCTCGGCGAGCTCGACGCGCTCCTCGGAGATCGTTTTCTCGAGGTCCCCCCGGCTCCGGGCCTGCCGCGAGGACGCGGTCAGCATTGCGTAGAGCGCGTCGACGTCGCCCCGGGCGGCCGCGGCGGCGTAGGCCGCGGCCGCCGCGTGCGGATCCGGCACGCGGCTCGATGCGCACGAGCACACCGCCAGCGCCGCACCCACGGCCGCCACCCTCCCGCTCACGAAACCTCCGCCTTTGCGATCCCGACGTCGAGATCGTACTCGTCCCTCCACATCGAAGCCTTCGCTCCCACCGTCCATTCCTCGAGCTCGCGATCGTCGCTCCCGCGCAGAAACAGCGTGACTTGCCCAGCGCCTCGGTCGACCGCGGCGCGCACGCTCTCGATCTTCTGCTTGTGCTCGCGATCGAGCGCGTCTGCGATCCGCAGGATGGCCGCCAGGCCGCGAACCTTACCGCGGGCCTCCTTCGAGAGGTCGCGGAAGTTCGGGTGCGACGGATCCGGCGGGCCCTTCCGGTGGTAGCGCGCGATGTTCGCGACGATGGCGCGCTCGTCCGGCGTGAGGCCCATGATGTCGGCGTGCTGGATCAAGTAGTAGCTGTGCTTGTGGTGGCCGGAGTAGTGGATGTAGTCGCCGATATCGTGCAGGATGGCCGCCGCCCTGAGCAGCATGCGGTCGCGCACACCGAACGCGTGGACCGGCTGCAGGTCGTCGAAGAGCTGCGTCGCGAACCGCGAGACGTGCCGTGCGTGGGCCTCGTCGAAGTGGTACCGACGCCCGAGCCGCACGCACGTGTCGACCACGCGCTCGGCCTCGCCTGCGGAGTCCCACACGTGGAAGAACTTGTCCACGAGCTCCTCGAGGACGCCCGCCGCCAGCCCCACGCCCGGCGCGAGGATGCTCGAGAGCTCGAGCTTCTTCGCGAGGCGAAGGAAGATCGCAGTCGCCGGAACGATCGTGTCGGCGCGATCGGGCCTCAGCTGGTACGCGTCGCGCCGTTCGCTGTTGGACATCGCGCACATCTTGCGGAAGAGCGAGCGCGCCGAGTGAACGTCCACCGCCCGGCCGCCGCCCTTCACCGGACAGAGGTCGAAGAGCGTGTCGACGTTCCCTCCGGTGCCGACGAGGACGTCCACCTTCCCGAGCTGCGGGAGCGCCTCTCCCAGGGCGCGATCGATCGCCTCCTCGAGAAGGCGCTCGCGCGCGCGATCGACCGTCTTTACGCCCTTCAGGTAGGCCTCGAGCATCCGTACGGTGCCGAGCGGCAGGGACATCGTGAACGCGGTCTCCCCGCGCTCGAGCAGCGTGAGCTCCGTCGAGCCGCCGCCCACGTCGACGAGCAGCGCGCGGCGGTCGCCGACCGGGACGCGCCGCGTGACCGCGAGCTGGATGAGGCGCGCCTCCTCTATCCCCTCGATCGCCTCGAGCTCGATGCCGGCTTCGCGGCGCGCCCGTTCGACGAGCGTCGCCCCGTTCTTGGCCTCCCTTACGGCGCTCGTCGCGATGGCGCGGTACGCGTCCACCTTCGCGCGGTCCATCTCGGCCTTGAACTCGCGGAGGGCGGTGCACGCCTGCCCGATGGACGCCGGCGCCAGTCTACCCGAGAGGAACACCTCGGCGCCAAGCCGGACCGGAGACCGCAGGGTCGCGAGGTCGCGCCAGGGCTCCTCGTCCGTCGCGACGAGCGCGAGCTGCGCACTCCGAGCGGCGGCGTCGCCGCTGCCGTGTATCGCGGCCGAGGCGGCCCGCGGTGCGGACGCCTCGACGAGGCGAAGCCGGAGCGCGTTCGATCCTACGTCGATGGCGGCAAAGCGCGGCATGAGCAGAAACTAGCGGTAGCCAGGGTCATGGGCTAGCGTTTGGGGCGGTGTTCGCAAGGGTCGCCCTGCTGTCCCTCGCCGCACTCGTGGCGGTGATCGCCGCCGGTTGCGGGGGAGATCCGCCTCACGCGCCGACCGTCCTTCGCCCGATCGACGAGCCGCACGCCGTCTCGATCATGGCGCGCGCGTTCCGGGAGCTGGGTCTCGAGCCGGTCCGGAACCGCATCATCCGTTTCGGCCCGAACGATGCCGAGCTTCGGCTGGACGTCGCGGCCAAAGAGAAACGGTTCGGCATCGCCTACATCACCTGGCAGGACGCCGACAAGCTGGGCGACAGTCTGCCCAAGCGCCGCGACCCCGACGCCATCATCGTCGTCCGGGGCAACGGCGACGACGACGACGTGCACGCCGCTCTGCTCTTCGCTGCCGATTACATGCAAGACGACCTCTCCGGGGAGTCGCACACGGCCACCAGCATCGCCGCCGAGAAAAAGCTCGACCTCGCGACCCGCGACATCTTGCGCCGGGCGCAGCACGAGGGCTGGCCGTGACGCCCCGGCGCTGGCTCGTCGCGGGCGCCGCCCTGACGGTCGTCGGGCTGGCGATCGCCGCGACCGCGCCGATTGTCGGGACCGAAGGCGCCGAGCGCGCGCTCGACCAGCAGGTCACCGGCGGGTTCGTCGTTCTCCTGGGTTGGGTCGCGCTCGGGTGGGGAATCCACCGCTTCGGACGTCTCCCCGATTCGTCGTCAAGGCCGCGCTCGGTCGTGCCTTAGTCCACGCGCGTGCCCGAGGGTGCGTCCCTGCCGCGTCGCTGAACCTGGACGACGTCGTCGCGCGTGTCCTGGATCCAAACCGGCGCGCCTGACGCGTCCATCTCGCGACGGTCGACCCGTGACGGACGAGAGTCGACCCAGAGTCGACCCGTGGTCGACCCGTGCCCGTGCCCGTGCCCGTGACGGACGACCCGTGCCCGTGACGGACGAGAACCCGTGCCCGTGACGGACGAGAAGAGAAGAGAAGAAGACGAGAAGAGAAATGAGAAGCATGCCACTCAGCTTGCCCGGGAGTTGCAGGAGCCTATCTTTCCATGTTGCGTATGACCGCCGAGGCCGCTCATGTGGTCACGTTCGTCGTCATGTTTTGCGACCGCGCTCCTCTGTCTACTCTGCGTGTGGCCTTGGGCCGCTGGAGCTGGCACCGAGCCCAAGCACCAGACCATCAAGGTCGCTGCGTATGACCTGAATCCATACGTCTCTGCCGAGCGCGCCGAGCATGGCTATCTCTACGAGATCGTCGCCCGCGCGTTTGCCGCCGCGGGCTACAAGGTCGAATTCGAATTCTACTCGCCCGCGAGGGCGAAGAGGCGCGTGGAGTCCGGACAGGCTGACGTCCTGATCCCCTCCTACGGCTCGCTCGCGGATTCGGACGCATTCAGCTTCTCGCAGCCGATACACGGCAGCCAGGTGGGGTCGTTTCAGCTATCGACCAACACGACGCCGCCCTCACCGGTGGAGGAGCTTCATGGCGACGACCAGGAATCGACGCCAGACTCCCTCTTCGGCGAAAAGGACGGAGTCATCACGTCCTCCTCGGCGCGAATCGTACAGATGGTCGACATGCTCGCCGCCGGACGGATGAAGGTGGCTGTCGCCGACAAGTTTCAGGTCGCAGACGTACTCGTTAACGAGCGACCCAATCTCATCGGCAAGGTGGTCTTCATGGGGACTCTCGCCACCAAGGACTTCCGCGTCGCGGTCGGCAGGAAGAACCATAATTCAAATAATATGCTCGACGATTTCAATCGCGGCTTGGAATCCATCGAGCAAAGCGGTGAGTACGAGCAGATCCTGATGCGCTACGGATACCGGATTCGAGCGTCCGACGACCACGAGATCAGCGTCGCCGCAGTCGGTCATTTCGACATGCAGATCCTGCGCGATATGAGCACCATATTCACTGCCGCGCATCCTGGGACCAAGATCAGGTGGTACTTGTTCGAAGAAAACCTCCTGCGCCGCACGATCCTCGGCGGCCTCGCCCTGAATGAAAGCGTCTTCGACGTCGTGACGATCGGGAACTACGACACGCCCATCTATGCTTCCCACGGTTGGATCGAGCCCCTGTCGCCGCCGCCATCCTACGACCTTGACGACATCTGGCTCCCGATTAGGCAGAGTCTTTCGCTCAATGGCGAACTCTATGCTTTGCCTTTTTACGGCGAGTCTTCGGTCACTTACTACCGAAAGGATCTCTTCGAAAAGGCGGGGCTCGCCATGCCGGAGCAGCCCAACTACACGCAGATCGAGAGCTTCGCGCGAGCACTTCACGACCCCGGCAACGGGGTCAATGGCATTTGCTTGCGGGGCAAGCCCGGCTGGGGAGAGAGCATGGCGTTCATCACGACGATGGTGAACGTATTCGGGGGCAGCTGGTTCGACGAAAACGGCGAGCCCGCGCTCATGTCGGAGCCCTGGGTCAAGGCGGTCCGCGAGTATGCGGATCTGCTTGGCAAGTACGGCCCGCCAGCGCCCTATGAGAACGGCTACCCGGAGAATCTCGCGCTGTTCGCCGGGGGTCACTGCGCCATGTGGATCGATGCCACGGTTGCGGCGAGCTACCTGTGGGACCCGAGGACCTCGACGGTGTCGAACTCCACCGGCTTGGCTCGGGCTCCGGTCATGTCCGTGCAGCGGGGTAGTCACTGGTTCTGGACATGGGCGCTGGCCGTGCCGAAGGCTGCGAAGAACAAGACCCTGGCGAAGGAGTTCGTCCTCTGGGCGACTTCGAAGGAGTATATTCACGCGGTAGCACGCAAGAAGGGCTGGCTCTTGGTGCCGCCCGGCGCGCGGTTCCAGTCGATTTACGGCGCTGAACCGTACGAACGGGCCGCGCCGTTCGGCCGATTCGTGCAGGGGCAAATCGAATCGGCTGTCAAGGACGAGCCGCACGACGACATTGGTCGCCCGAAGAGCGGCACGCAGTTTGTGTCCATACCGGCGTTCACGGCGATGGGAACATCGACCGGTATCAACATCGGACTCATGCTTCGGAAGCAGCTCTCGGTCGAACAAGCGCTCGAGCTTTCCGAGCAGGAGGCCAAAGCGATCATGGGGAGATCCAGACTGGACGGAGGTGCCGTACGACCTTGAGCTTCTGGCCGTCGCGCCGACGCGCGCCATTCCGTTTGCTCCAAGGAGCGAGCCGGATCGAACGCGTCTCGAAGCCCGCTGATGAGCAGCCAAGCGGCTGCCCGTGTGGGGAGAGCACGGAGCGCGGCGAGCCGCGCGGGGCGGTGAAAGGGGGCCCACTGGCACGACTTCAACTTCGGTTGCGGAACCTGTCGACGTCGGTACTGGTGGCGCTCAGCCTGGTGGGGGTCGCCTCCCTCTCTCTCGGCACCATGGGTTATGCCGCCTATCGGTCGTACCAGAGTCATCTCTGGGCGGCGCTGCAGACCAAGAACGCGCTCATGGCCGACGAGCTCGCGCACAGTCTCCTCTTACCGTTTTGGAACCTCGATCGCCCCCAGATGCTCAAGATCATCGAGAGCACGATGCAGGACCAGGACCTCTACGCAGTGGTCGTCGTGGAGAGCGACCCGTATGGGGAGACGTTCGCTCGGGTGCGCGGCATCGAGGATACCGTGCCGGACGCCGACCTTCCCCGCCTGCTCTCAGCGCCTCCTTTCCAGAAGGAGACCCGAGAGATCGCTTTTGCGAAGGAAATCATCGGTACCCTGAGCGTCTATGTCACACGCGAGCGCATCGAGCACCAGTTGAGGCGAGTCCAGGTGTCGATGTTCGGAGCGATCCTCCTATTGGGCGGTATCCTATTTCTCAGTCTATATGCGCTTTTATGGTACAATGTCTTGAGACCTCTCAAACGCATCGAACACTACGCCATCGAAGTTTGCAACGGAAACCAGAATCGAATTCCCCATGGCGCCAAGCGTCTGCGCGGTGAGTTCGAGGTCCTGCGGAGCGTGCTCGGACGCCTCCTCAACGAAAAGGTCTCTCTCTATCGTCGCGAGCACCTGCTGAACTTGGGGCTCGCACAACAGAAGGTCGCGCTGCAGCACGCGTTGAACGCGCGCGAGGAGTTCCTCGTCATCGCCTCTCACGAGCTCAAGACGCCGATCACCTCTCTCCAGCTTCACCTCCAGCTCCTGCTACGGAGGTTCAAGTCCGAGCTCGTGAGTCCGTCGATGTCCCTGCTTTCTAGGTCGCTCGAGAGTTGCGCGGTGCAGGTGCAGCGACTCACGCGCCTCATCGACGGTATGCTGGACATGACGAGCATGCGGTCCGGGATGCTGAGCTTGCATCCCGAGGCGATGAACCTCACCGACCTGATTCACGAGGTGGCCGAGCGGCTCGCGCCCGACCTCACCGCGGCGCACTGTCTGCTCACCGTCGACGCGCCGTCGGACATCGAAGTCTTTTGGGATCGCGCGCGGATCGAACAGGTACTCACGAATCTCGTGGCGAACGCGATCAAGTACGCAACGGGATCCCCCATACGGATCGGCGCGGCCCAGCGCGGCGAGGAGACGACGTTCTCGGTCCACGACGAGGGGGCCGGTATTTCCAAGGACAAGCAAGGAGTGATCTTCGAATGCTGCGAACGGGGCACGGCGCCGACCAGTGTGGCCGGGCTCGGTCTTGGCCTCTACATCTGCCGGAGGATCGTCGAGGCTCACGGCGGAACCATCCGGGTCGAGAGCGAGGAAGGGCAAGGCGCGACGTTCATAGTGGCACTCCCGACGCGGGCGCATCCACGCGCCGAAACGTTGGCGGCGCGCGCGTCGTCCGTCGAGGCGACGAGCAGCCGGTCGTAGCGGCGGTGTTCGGGAAACGGGCGCGCGGGGATACCGGGCATCTTCGAGTAGTCTCGGGGCGATGGGTCGACCGCATCGATCGAATTGGGCCCGCTGCCTGACCTACGGCGCGACGGAGGTCGTCGCGCCTTCAGGGATCGAGGAGGTCGTGGAGACGGTCCGCCGATGCTCCGCCGTGAAGGCGCTGGGAACGGGCCACTCGTTCAGCGACATCGCGGATACGGACGGTACGCTCCTGTCGACCGAGAACCTGAACCATGTGCTGGAGATCAGCGCGGAGGGTCGCTTTGTTCGGGTGGAGTCCGGCATCCGGTACGGTGAGCTGTCGCAATGTCTCAATGGGCATGGCCTCGCTCTCCACAACCTCGCGTCACTCCCGCACATCTCGGTCGCCGGCGCATGCGCCACGGCGACCCACGGGTCCGGCGTGCGAAACGGCAGCCTTGCAAGCGCAGTCACAGCGCTGTCGTTCGTTGCGGGAGACGGATCGCTGGTCGCCCTGTCCCGCGCGGAAGACCCCGCCGAGTTCCACGGCGCCGTCGTGTCGCTGGGCGCGCTCGGCGTGGTCACCGAGTTGACGCTGGAGATCGAGCCAGCGTACGAGATGACCCAGACCGTCTACGACGATCTACCGCTCGCTGCCTTGAGAGGGCATTTCGACGAGGTCATGTCCTCCGCGTACAGCGTGAGCCTGTTCACGCGCTGGACGAGCCCGAACGTCGATCAAGTGTGGATCAAGCGGCGGCTGGATTCGGACTCCGGCGGCGTCGATCTCGTCCGCCTCGGCGCGATACCGGCCCGATGCAAGCGTTCACCGGTGCCGGAGGGCGTCGTCGAGAACTGCACCGACCAACTGGGCGCGCCGGGACCCTGGTGCGATAGACTGCCCCACTTCCGACTCGGCTTTACGCCGAGCAGCGGCGAAGAGCTGCAGACGGAGTACTTCGTGGCCCGTGAGCATGCCTGGGAGGCGTTGGAGCTGTTGGACGGGATCCGAGGCGCGATCGCGCCGATTCTCCAGACTACCGAGATCAGGACGATCGCGGCCGACTCCTATTGGATGAGTCCCTGCTTCGAGCGCGATTCCGTCGCCATCCACTTCACCTGGAAGAAGGATTGGGATCGGGTCGGCGCCCTCTTGCCGAGGATCGAATCGATGCTTGCGCCCTTCGAGCCGCGGCCGCATTGGGCCAAGCTCTGCGCGTTCGATCCAGCTGCCTTGCGGCGGCGATATCCTTTGCTCGGCAAGTTCAAGGAACTGAAGGAGAAATACGACCCGAGGGGGAAATTCGCGAACCGTTGTCTCCGGTCGCTCCTCAGATAAGCGACCCGTCGGACGTTTCTCCTGGGCAAGGCCGCTCCGGCGAACGGTTGAACGGAGGCGCCGACGGCGGGCACTGGAGGCCGGAGGTATTCATGAAGCTCCGGTTTCTTCTCCTTCCCGTGTTCGTTGCATTCGCCGGCGCTGCCGCGTGTGGCGGCGCTACGACCTCGTCGTCATCCTCGCCCGAAGGGGGCGCGACCAAGGACGCCGACGTCGGCGTGTGCGGACCGCTGCTCGATTCCGGGCTCCGCTGCGAGGCCTGCTTCGCCCGCGAATGCTGCGGTCAGTTGTCCGCCTGTGCCGGGGATGCCGACGGCGTCCAGTACACCGACTGCATCACCAGTTGCCTCGAGTCGCCCGACGCCGCGGCGCTGTCGAACTGCCAGTCGTCGTGTGCGTCCGCGCACCCGAACGGCGCCGCGGCCTGTCAGCCTTACTACGACTGCGCCGCGCAACGCTGCATCACGCCGGGCTGCTGACGGCGCGCCCGTCAGAGCTCGCTTCGTAGAACGGCTACGCCGGTGTCGGCCGCCAGCTTCGGCGTGCGCGCCGCCGCCCAGCCAAACGCGCGATCGGTCAGCGATAGCGTCCCTTGCGTGGGGCCGCCCGCGGTGTTCGCGAGCAGATCGAGCCCCGCGAGCGCCTGCTCGTCGACCTGGGGCGTCATCGGAGCGGGGTACACACCCGACTTGTCGAACACGGCGACGTAGAAGACCGGGAGCTTCCCTTCGTTACCGGCGGCCTTCGCTTCGTCCACGAGGCGATCCTTCAGCGACTCTTGCAGGTGACGCGCGAAGTACCGGTAGGTCCATCCGGTGACGAATACCGCGCCCGTCGCACCGTCCCCCGTCTTCACCGGGATGCCGGCGACCCAGTCCTTGTCGGGACCGCTCTTGCCCGGGGCGTTCGGGAAGGAGCCGGTCGTGGTCACGAAGTTCGTGGTCGACCGCGCGAGCGATGGGAAAATCGAGAAGAGGTTCTGCCCCGCCATCACGTCTTCTTCGAGGTCGTTCCGGATCGCCACGCCGCTCGTGTCCGCCAGGGCGAAGAACGTAGATTTCGCGATCCCGAGGTCGACGACGTCCCGGCGAACGCGCAGCAGCGCCTTCCGTACGGCGGCGACGTCCTGCTTCGGGTCGGCTCCGGCCGCCACCAGCGACGACAGCCGCTTGGCCCCCTCCGGCATGCCGCGCTCTACTTCGGCCACGTCCTTGTCCACGAGCGCCACCAGCGTCCCCGCGTTTCGTGCTGCCTGCACGGCGCTCTCCTTCGCCTGGTCCTTGCAAGCACCGAGAGCAGCGGCACTCACGGCCATCGCGCCAGCGAGCGAGGCCAAACGAGCTGCGGGACGGACGATGTGGCGAATGTGGGTCATGCGGCCGCTCATGGTAGGACGGTTGAGCGGGCTTCGCCCTTGGGTAGCGTGCGCATGGCCGTAAGCGTCCAGAAGAAGAGGCTCATAGCCCCGACGCGCCTCGGCCGTTACGAGGTGCGGGCGAAGATCGCCGATGGCGGGATGGCCGCGGTGTACGTGGCGCGGCGCGACGACGGCCAGGTCGTCGCCATCAAGATGATTCGTGAGGAATTCTCGCGGAACGCCGAGTTTCTCACGATGCTCCTCGACGAGGCCAAGATCGTCTCGCGCCTTCGCCACCCGAACATCGTCCAGTACCACGAGCTCGGCCGTGAAGAGGCCGGCCATACGTTCATCGTCATGGAGCTCCTCTTCGGGCAATCGCTCTGGTCGGTCTGGGAGGCCTGCCGCGCGCGAGGGGTGCGCCTTCGGTACGACATGATCGCATGGCTCGGCGCCCGCGTCGCGGACGGCTTGCACTACGCGCACGAGCTCGTCGGCGACGACGGAAGGGCGGCCGACATCGTGCACAGGGACGTCAACGCCACGAACATCTTTCTGACCTACGAGGGGGGCGTAAAGATCATCGATTTCGGGCTCGCCAAGGCCGCCAACCGCGCCTCCAAGACCGCCGCCGGGGTCATCAAGGGGAAGGTCGCTTACATGTCTCCGGAGCAGGCCGTCGGGGCCTCGGTCGACCGCCGTACCGACGTGTTTGCTCTGGGCACGACGCTCTGGGAGCTCAGCTGCGACCGCCGCCTGTTCAAGCACTCGGACGAAGTCGAGACGCTGCGCCGCGTGCACGCGGCG
>CALKVG010000737.1 GCA_937998045.1 uncultured Myxococcales bacterium | reverse complement strand
CACGCGTAAGATCGTCGGCAGCGTCAGATGTGTATAAGAGACAGGTCCTCTACGACGAACAGCCCCCGGTCGCGAACGTCGAGGCGTACCCAAGCGGCGTCTACGACGGGGTCACCGTCTACTACGTAGGCGGCGTCTGGTACCGCCGCGGCCCCAACGGGTGGGGGCGGTACCGCGCAGAGCCACCGGAGCTCGCCCGTGTGCGCACTGCCCACGCGCGCGACGCTCGCTGGGCTCGCGAGGGCGCGCCTCGCCCCGCGCCTCAGGGAGCCGCCCAGATGCAGCGTCGTCCCGCGCCCCGGCCGCTACCCGCGCGTGAGGTGCGGCCGTGAGCCCGCGCATCGCACGGCTCTTTGTCCCCACGTGGCTCTGCGCCGTCGCCGGCTGCAGCGCCAATGTCACCACCGCCCCGGCAAACAATACCCCTGTGGAGGTGCCGGCCGGCTGCCAGAACGACTCGTCGCTGTCGTGCGCCGCGGGCACGGGCTGGACGTGTGCGGCCGGAGACAATCCAGAGAACGAGCAGTCGAATCTGTCGTGCAGCATCCCCACGGCGGACGGTCCGAACGACGACTTCTGCTGTTTCGAGTGGACATACGGTTCGAGCTGCACGCCCGACGACGCACTCACGTCGGTGTGCCAGCCGGGCTCGTACGGGTACCGGTGCCAGGCGGGCGACAATCCGGCGTCACTCGACTCGTCGCTCAACTGCAGCAGCCCCACACCCGACGGCTCGGACGACGATTTCTGCTGCCAGTGAGGACGGGCGAGACGGTCCCCTGCCCTTGACGATGGGAGACGACCGCGAAGTCATCGCGGCTCTGCAGGTTCGAGGTGGCGCCGTCCTGGTTGATGTCGACCGACACGGTGCCCGGGTCGATCGCGTGGTTCTGGTTCCAGTCGATGTTGGCGACGAGGCCCGTGGTGATCGGGCCGCCGTTGAAGAAAGGTTCGCTCGGTCCGCGCCCGTCGAGAAGCAGCTCGAGACGAGGAGGGTGTTGTACTGCAGGTCGAGCCCGAGGAGCGAGGCCGGGATGACGGCGACCGACGTCCCGATTCCGTTGGGAAATCCGGGCAGCGCGGGGCAGTGGGCGCCCGCGGGCAAGACTACCGTCGAGACCAAGTCGCCAGTCAGCGCTTATTCGGTCTTACCGGTGATTTCGGTAGTTTGGGTGCTTTGCGTCGTCGGCGCGGTCTCCGTAGAACCGCAGGCGCCCATTACCAGGGCAAACAGGACCCCGGACGCCAGCGGGAACGCTCGACGCCATCTGCTCCATTTGTCGTGCATGATCGCAACCTCCACCCTGAGTCGCTGGGTACACCGAAGCAGCGGGTCCGGTCGAACACGAATACGGACCGCGGCGCATGCGACCGTACGGAGGGCCCGATCGCTTAGCGACTGAAATCTCGTATCGCGCAATGAAATGTGTATTTCGCGCAGGCGAACAGCGTCTTTCCACAGCCCGAAAATCGGAATTACGCATGCTCTCTACATGCATGCTCCCACTCGGTGAACGCTTCGCGACGGGTGTCATGCGCTGCGTGCACGGGATGCCGTTGCCGCCGTCGGCGGCGGTCGTTCAGCGCTGGCCGTCGGAGTGAGCGCCCAGCGTCGTGGGACGGACGCACCCCGGCTCCAACGGCCCTGTCCTCGGACCTCGGCGATCCGTCCAGCGCGCGAACCGGGTCTCCTCCGAGGGCTTGCCGGCGTCCTCGTGATGGCTGGCGCCGGTACGCGCCGAAGCCCGCCCGAAACAGCCGGCTCGGACGTGGACACCTGGGCTCCGGGGCTCGCGCGGCTTGCACGCCATGCGTACTTCGGCTCCTTGGGCAATGCAGGGGCAGAGGCTCTTGCCGCCAACAAGCTCAACAAAAGGCGATGAAAGGCCGGCGCTTGCGCGCCCCCGCATCGCCTGGCGGGCGAACGACTTCGCGCGGCGAACGGGACGGCACGCGATGCAGCACCGATCTGCACAGGCTTGTTTGAGAGCCCGGCAGACTGGTGGTAGAGCCTGTCTCCATTATGGCGGCGCAACGCACGATGCGCGACCCGGGGGCGGCGCGGCGCGCCTGGGCGGAACAAGCGAACGGGGAAGCCGTCCCTTCGGCGAAGCTCACGTACGAAGGGTCGCAGCCCTTCGGTGGAGAGCTATTGCACCGCTGGAGGCTCGGAAACGGCCTCACCGTTCTCCTGCTCGTCGACGGCGCGGCTCCGGTGGCGAGCTACCACACGTGGTTCAAGGTCGGCTCGCGCCACGAGCGCCCGGGCAAGACCGGCCTGGCCCATCTTTTCGAGCACCTGATGTTCAACGAGACGGAGAGCCTCAAGGCGGGGACCTTCGACCGGAAGCTCGAGGAGAACGGCGCCGAGACGAACGCGGCGACGTGGGTCGACTGGACCTACTACTACGAGTCGCTCCCTGCCGAGCGCGTCAAGCTCGCGATCCAGCTCGAGGCCGAGCGCATGACCCGCCTCGTCCTGCGCGAACCGCAGGTGGCCAGCGAGAAGGAGGTCGTCGCCAACGAGCGCCGCTACCGCGTCGACGACGACGTCGAGGGCTCGGCCAACGAGCTCCTCTACAAGACAGCCTTCTCGCAGCACCCCTACCAGTGGCCGACAATCGGCTGGATGGAGGACATCCAGGGCTTCACGCCGGAGGACTGCGTCGCTTTCTACCGGACGTATTACGCGCCGAACAACGCGACCGTCGTCGTCGTCGGCGACATCCGCGAGCGCGACGTCCTCCTCGCCATTCGCAACGCGTACGGCACCATCGCGGCCCAGGCGATCCCCGCGGAGGACATCGACCCCGAGCCGGTGCAGCTTGAGCGCCGCGAGACCGAGGTGCGCAAGCCGACGGCGACCGAGAAGCTCCTGGTCGCCTTCAAAGGCCCCGCGCTGGGCGACGCCGATCACGCGGTCGCGACCGTGTTGAACGAGGTGCTCTTCGGCGGCCGGGCGTCGCGCCTCTACAAGACGCTGATCGTCGACCGAGAGCTCGCCACGGACGTGCGCGGCTGGGTGTCGACGTTCCGAGATCCCGGGCTCTTCGAGTGCTGGGCGACCGCCCGCGGCACCCACACGACGCACGAGATTCAAGCCGTGATGGACGACGCCTTCGCGCGGCTGCGGGCCGACGTGGTCAGCCCCGAGGAGCTCGCGCGGGCGAAGGCGAGGCTCGAGCTGGGCCTGCTCCAGCAGCTCGAGACGATCCCGGGCAAGGCCGAGCAGATCGGCTTCTTCGAGACGGTCCTCGGCGACCCCTCGCACGCGTTCCGCCGGGTCGAGGCGTTCCGCCGGGCGACGGAGAGCGACGTGCGGCGCGTCGCCCGCCGCTACCTGCGCGACGAAGGCAGCACGGTCGTACGCGTCCTGCCCGAGAGCGGCGCGGCCCGCGAGGCCGCCCAATGAGCGCAGCAAAGAGCCGCGCGCGCGCGCCGGTTCGCTTCGATCTCGACGGCGGCGCGCTCGCGCTCCTCGAAGCTTCGCACGCGCTGCCGCTGGTCTCGATCGTCGTCGCGCTGCGGTCCGGGTCGGCGGCGGATCCTACGGGGAAGTCGGGCCTCGCACGGATCGCGATGCGCATGTTGCGCCGCGGGTGCGAGGGGATGATCGCCGAGCAGATCGACTTCCGCATCGACTCCCTCGGCGCCGAGATGGCCGTCGACACCGCGCCGTCGACCGTCGCGATTCACGCGCAGGTGATCTCGCGCAGCGTGGGCGGGCTGGTCGAGCTCCTCACGCGCCTGCTGACGACGCCGACGTTTCCGATCGACGAGCTCGAGCGCCTGAAGCGCGAGACGATCGCCGAGATCGTCGAGGCGCGCGACAACGACCGCGTGGTCGGCCAGAAGGCGCTGCAGCGCACGCTCTTCGAGGACCACGCGTACGGCCGCAACTCGGGGGGCACCGTGGAGAGCGTCGCGTCGATCACGCGCGACGACGTGATGGCCTTCTACCGGCGGTATGTCGTCCAGGGCAACATTGTCGTGGGCATCTCCGGGGACATGGACGCCGATCAGGCGCCGGTCGTCGCGCGAGCGCTGATCGCCGGGTTGTCCCGCGGCGCGCCGGCGCCGGACGACGTGCCCGAGCCGACGATGCGTCGGGGACGGCGCCTCCTCGTCGTCGACAAGCCGGAGCGCACGCAGACGCAGATCTTGGTCGGGACGATGGGCACGTCGACCCACGACGACGACCACGTGGCGCTCGTCGTGGCGAACGCGGTCTTCGGCGGGACGTTCACGTCGCGCCTCATGAAGGAGGTGCGGTCGAAGCGCGGCTGGTCCTACGGCGCGAGCGCGCGCACGGTGGTGGACCGGCGGCGCCAGGCGTGGGTGATGTGGACTTTCCCCGCGGCCGAGGACGCGGCGGCGTGCCTGAAGCTCACGCTGGAGCTCATGGGGACCTGGGTCGAGAAGGGAGTGACCCCCCGCGAGGTCGCGTTCATCGAGCGCTACCTGGTCCGATCGCACGCGTTCGAGGTGGACACCGCGGCCAAGCGCCTGCACCAGGCGCTCGACGTCGAGCTTCTCGCGTTGCCGGCGGACTACTACTCCTCGTGGACCGACCGGGTGCGCGCCGTGACGCCCGAGGCCGCGAGCGCGGCGGTTCGCAACCGCATCCACCCCGCCGATCTGCTCGCGGTCGTCGTGGGCACCGCGGCGCAGGTGCTCGCCCCGCTGCGCGAGGCGATCCCCGATCTGGCGGAGGCGAGCGTCGTTCCGTTCGACGCGGAGTAGCCGGTGATCGTCCGCGATCCGCGCTGGCGGTTCGCCGCCGGGGTCGTGCTTGCGTACCTCCCGGTGGCGCTCTTCGCCATCTTTCACCACGAGATGTGGCGCGACGAGCTGCACTGCTGGCTCGTCGCGCGCGACAGCGCGACCCCCTGGGACGTCGTGCGAAACCGCGCGTACGACGGGCAGCCGCCGCTCTGGTACTTGCTGCTCTGGTGCCTGCAGCGGGTGACGTCGAACCCGGTGGCGATGCAGGCCGCCCACGTCGCGATCGCGGTCGCGGTCGTCGCGGTCTTCGCGCGGTACGCTCCGTTCGGGCGCGCGGCGCGGGCAGCGTTTCCCTTCGGCTACTTCCTGGCCTACGAGTACGTGGCGCTCACCCGCTGCTACGGGCTCGCGCTCCTCTTCGCGCTGCTCCTGTGCGTCCTCCACGAGCGGCGCTTCGAGCGCCCCCGGCGCGTGGCGCTCCTCCTCGCGGCGCTCGCGTTGACGACGACGGTCGCCACCATGGTCGTGGTGGCGTACACGGGCGCGCTCCTCGTCGACGCGGTCGCGGGGGCGCGCCGCGGCCTCCGGTCGGCTTGGCGGGCGTGGCTCCCCA
The DNA here is from genome assembly GCA_937998045.1 of uncultured Myxococcales bacterium. Classification (GTDB taxonomy): domain Bacteria; phylum Myxococcota_A; class Polyangia; order Polyangiales; family Polyangiaceae; genus Palsa-1150. The sequence goes on along the minus strand of CALKVG010000737.1, from coordinate 18,665 downwards.
TCGCCGCCGGCGCGGCCGGGTGTCTCGCGGCCGCGCTTTGCACGTGGCCCCCGGCCGATTCGACGGTCGCCCACATCGCCTTGCCGCACGCCCTTCCGGGCGACGACGCGCCGACCCGCCTCATCGTCGCGCTCGCCCCCATCCCGAGGATCGACTTCTTCTTCTGGAACTCCAACGCGCTCCTCGCGTGGGAGCCCTTCCGGCGCATCGCCTTCCCTGTGTCGGTCGCCCTGGCGGCGTGGATCGTCTTCCTCCTGTCGCGCGTGCGCGCCGCGGCGATCGTCTTCGGCGCCGGCGCCGCGCTGCTCGTAGCGCTCTTCGCGTGCGTGTACGGCGGCGACGTGCGGCACCACGGCTTTCTCTTCGTGCTCTTCTTGATGGGCGCCTGGATCGTGCGCGCCTCGCCGTCTCCGCCGGAGCAGGGTCGCTGGGGGCGCGTGCGCGAAGCCGGGCTCGCGCCGACGCTCGCCGGGGTGCTCGCGCTGCACGCGCTCGGCACTCCCGTCGCGCTCTACTACGACGCGAAGTACATCTTCTCCTCGGGACGGCGCGCGGCGGACGCCCTGCGCGCCGCGGGGCTCGCCGATTCGCTGCTCGTGGCCGAGGTGGACTTCCCTGCGACGGCGGTCATCGGCTTCCTGGGCAACGCTTCGGCGTACTCCCCGCGGACCGGGCGGACGTTCTCTTTCGTGAAGTGGACGCGGGATCGGCGCTGGGATCCGACCGACGAGGAGACCATAAAGTACGCGGCCGACCTCGGCGCCGCGAAGGGCCGCGACGCGGTGCTCCTCATGAACCGCCCGCTCGTCCCCGCGCTCGTGGACGGTACCGCCGTCGCGCGCGTCGCCGAGCTGTACGACTCGATGATCGAGGAAGAGAACTTCTACATCTACCGCGTCGCGCGCGGCAGCAACGTGCGCTGACTCAGCGCGCGCGCCCAGTAGCCGACCGCCGCGAAGACGCCCGCGATGCCGGCGGCGGCGACGAGCACGTGGAGGTGCGGCGCGCGGAACACCGCGGCGGTCACGGCGGCGAACTGGAAGCACGTCGCGATCTTGCCGAGGAGGTTCGCGGCCGGCTGGTGAGCGCGCTGGCGGCGCGCATGCTGGCTCAGGGCGATCCACGCTACGAGCGGAGCCTCGGCGATCTCGCGGGTGCTCAGGATGACGACTTCGGTCGGCAAGAGGAGCCCGCGGACGACGAGGCTGATCGCCACGGTGAGGACGAAGATCTTGTCGGTCACTGGATCGAGGGCGGTGCCCGTCGGCGTCACCTGCGCGAAGCGGCGGGCGTACCAGCCGTCGAGCACGTCCGAAATTCCGGCCGCGATCAGCACCGCGAGCGCTGCGACGGGCCGGGCGAGCGCGAACGGGAAGGCCGCGGCCAGCGGCAGCCTCGCGAGGCTGAGAAGGCCGGGCACTCGCCAAAGGTCGCGCGCACGGTAACGGCCCATACCCTTAGCCCCGGACCATCGTAACTCGCAGCGGCCGCGCGCGCTCCCGCGCGCCACTTTCACCGCGAGCCACCCCCGGCGGCGCCTCTTGCCCGAACATTTTGGTCAGAGTGCACAGATGAGGGCCGGCCCCTGGCCGGTGCAGTGGCCATCCTGTTCCTTACCCCAGGCCGGCCGGCAGACCGTAGACTGGGTCGGCCATGCTGCTGCGAAGCGAAGCCGGGGGTGGGGCATGAGCGGGCCTCGCAAGCGCGCCTTCGATCCGAACGCGACCATCCAAATCGATCAGATTGGCGGTCTGGATCAGGTCGAGCTCATCGACGACCCGGCGGCTCCTCCCCAGAAAGCTGCGCCGGAGCGCGCTTCCCGCGTGGCGCCTCCCGCGCTACCGCCGCCGGCGGTGGCGCAGGGGCCCTCGGCGCCGGCGCAGGGCGCCTCGCCTGCAACCGCGCAGGCGAGGCCCGTGGCGCGAGCGCCGCGACGGTCGCCGCTCGTGTATGCGGTCGCGATCGCAGTCCTCGTGGCCGCCGCGACGGGCGCGGGCCTCCTCGTGGGGAACCGGCTGCGCGCCGCGACGGCCGCTCCCGCTGCGTCCAGCGAAGGCGCGACGCCAACGGCGGCGCCGTCCGCGTCCACGCTCGTCCTGCCGACCGTGGAGATCGGCAAGTAAGCTTTGCGGCTCGGCGGCTCGACTCGGTCACGCCGGCCGCTTGGCCAGCGCCTCGGCGAGCGTCGTGTCGTAGCGGCCGTCGCGGAAGTCCTCCGTCCCCAGGATCCGGCGCAAGAACGCCACGTTGGTCACGCAGGGAGCGACCGTCGTCGTCGCGAGCGCGCGATCGAGCTCCGCGATGGCGGCGTCGCGCGTCTCGCCCCACGCCACCACCTTTGCGATCATCGGGTCGTAGTACGGCGTCACCTTGCTTCCGGCGCGAACCCCGGACTCGACGCGCAACGCCGCGGTTTGCGCCTCCCCTGCCCCGCCGGCCCAGACAAGCGTGTCCACGTCGCCAGGTTTCGGTAGAAAGCCCTTCGCCGGGTCCTCGGCGTAGACGCGCGCCTCGATCGCGTGGCCGCGCCGGACGGTCCTCGACAGATCGGGCAACGCCTCGCCCGCGGCCACGCGAAGCTGCAGCTCGACCAGATCGAGGCCGGTGACCATCTCGGTGACCGGGTGCTCCACCTGCAGGCGCGCGTTCACTTCGAGGAAGTAGAGATTGCCCTCGGCGTCGGCGATGAATTCGCACGTGCCCGCGCCGCGGTACCCGACGCTCTGCACGACCCGCAGCGCCGACGCGAAGAGCGCGCGCCGGCGCGCCTCGCCCGCCTCCCCGATGAAGAAGCCCGCCGGAGACGGCGTCTCCTCGACGATCTTCTGGTGGCGCCGCTGCACGCTGCAGTCGCGCTCGCCGAGCGCGTACGCCGCGCCCTGCGCGTCGCAGAAGACTTGCACCTCGATGTGCCGCGGCCGGACGAGGTACCGCTCCAGGTACACGCGAGCGTCGGCGAACGCCGCCTTGCCGCGGTCGGAACAGCTCTTCAGCGCCCGTTCGAGCGTCCCCGCCTCCGTCACCACCTGCATCCCGATCCCGCCACCGCCACCCACGGCCTTCACGACCAGCGGGAACCCGATTCGCTCGGCCGCTTCCCGGGCCCGCGCCAGCCCCTCGGCGGTCTCCAGCGGGATGGGCTCGTCGGTGCCCGGCACCGGCGCCGTTCCGGCCGCCAGAGCCACGTGGCGCGCCTTCATCTTGTCGCCGAACGCATCGAGGACCGGCGGCGGAGGTCCGACGAAGACCTTGCCGGCGGCCGCGACCGCGCGCGCGAACGACGCCCTCTCGCTGAGGAAGCCATAGCCGGGGTGCACGGCGTCCGCGCCGGAGCTGGCGACCGCGGCGAGGATGGCCTCCGCGTTCAGGTACGAGTCGCGTGCCGGCGGCGGCCCGATGCGTACGGCGTGGTCGGCGTCCGTGACGTGAGGCGCCGCGGCGTCGGCGTCCGAATACACCGCGACCGTACGGATACCGAGGCGCCGGCACGTGCGGATGACGCGACGGGCAATCTCGCCGCGGTTGGCGATGAGGACGGTCTCGAAGGGCTTCGGCATCTAGCGTTCCCTTACCACGAAGCCCGGGATGGAGAGAGATCGCCAAGAACGCCACGCCGCCACCGGAAGTGGGCCGTCTCGTGGCGATCGGGCGCGCGTTCACGCTTCGGTGTACTCGTCCAGCGGCGGAGGCCGTAGCGATGACGTCTGACCGCCCCCGCCTCCGCGTCGCCTCTCCCTCCACGTGTGGGCGACGACGAGGAGCGGCGGCTGCACGACGCGGGTGAGGATCGCCAGGATGAGCGACCCGCCGATGACCACGATGGCGAGCGGCTTCTGCGTCTGCGCGCCGATGCCGTTGGAGAGCGCGGCCGGCAAAAGGCCGAGCGTGGCGACGAGCGTCGTCATCAGGACGGGGCGGAACCGCTTCTCGGCGGCTTCGCGGGCGGCCAGTTCGATCGAGTGTCCCTCGGTCTCGCGCAGTCGCTGGAAGTACGTGACGACGAGGATCGCATCCTGGATGGCGATCCCGAAGATCGAGATGAAGCCCATCGCCGCGGAAACCGAGAAATTAATCCGGGTCAGGAGGAGGGCGAGCACCCCGCCGGTGCACGCGATGGGAATGCTGATGATGACGAGCAGCGTGTCCACCCAGGTTTTGACCGCGCTGTAGGTCAAGAACGTGATGAGCAGCACGGTGAGAGGGATGATGATCTGAAGGCGGCCCTCGGCCTCGTGCAGCTCGTTGATCTCGCCTGCCCACTCGAGGCGGGTGTCGTAGGGCCGGCACACCTTGTTCCAGCCCGGCGGCACCTTGTCGCAGCGCGGGATCTCCTGGTCGATCCGGGCCTGCGCCTCGCCGATCGTCCCGGCGAGATCCCGCCCGCGCACGCTGAACTTCACCGGCGAATACCGGACGCCGTCCTCGCGATACACGATCGCGGGACCCTCGACGACCTGGATGTCGGCGATCTGCCCGAGCGGCACTTGCGCGCCTTCCTGCGTCGTCACGGTGATCTCGCGGATGGACTCGAGGCTCATACGGTACTCGGGCTTCCAGCGCACCGTCAGGTCGAAGAACTTCTCGCCCTCGTAAACCTGGGTCACCGCCTGGCCGCCGATCGCCGCCTGGATGACCGCGTCGACGTCCCCGGTGTTCAGGCCGTAGCGCGCACACTCCTCGCGCCGGGGCACGATCTTGATGCTCGGCTGCCCGAGCGACTTGAAGTGCCCGAGGTCGGCGATGCCGCGCACATGGCTCATCACGTCGACGATTGCGTCGGCGATCTTCTCGTTGCTCTGAAGATCGCTCCCGTACACCTTCACCGAGTTCTCGCCCTTCACTCCCGACAGCGCCTCCTCGACGTTGTCGCTGATGTACTGGGAGAAGTTGAAGACGACACCCGGGAAGGCCTCGCTGAGCTCGCGGTTGATCTCCTCTGTGAGCTTGTCTTTCGTGAGGCCGCGCGGCCACTCGTCGAACGGCTTGAGCGGCGCGAAGAACTCGATGTTGTAAAAGCCGGAGACGTCCGTGCCGTCGTCGGGCCTTCCGAGCTGGGAGACGACCGTCTCCACCTCGGGGTACTTCCGGTGCGCGTCGTCGCAGGGCACGTTCGCGTCCTCGGGGCATCCGCGCAGGATCGACCGCATGCGCCCGACGTATTTCGCGCTCTGATCGAGCGAGATCGACATCGGGAGCGTCGCGCGAATCCAGAAGTTGCCCTCCTCGAGCTTCGGCATGAACTCGCGACCGAGGAGCGGGAAGAGCACGACGCAGAGGATGATGGGCAGCGTGCTGAAGGCGAGCGCAGCCTTCGGGAAACGCATCGCGAGGTCGAAGGCCGGGCTGTAGACCTTGTGGAGAGCGCGCATGACGATGCTCTCCTTCTCCTCCGACTGCGCGGGGACGAACTTCGACGCGAGCACCGGCGTCAGCGTCAGCGCGAGACAGATCGCGCCGCCGATCGCGAACGCGTACGTCCGCGCCATCGGCGCGAAGATGACCCCGGACACGCCGGTCATCGTGAAGAGCGGCAGGAACGCCACGCCGATGATGAGCGTCGAGAACGTCATCGGCGTCGTCACCTCGCGCGAGCTCTGCTCGATGCGCTCGAGCATCGTCCCGCGCCCGTGCGGGCCGAGGTGCCGGAAGATGTTCTCCATCATGATGACGGTCGAGTCGACGACGATGCCGAAGTCGACCGCGCCGAGCGAGATGAGATTGGCCGAGGTGTGGGTGCCGACGAGGCCGCAGAACGCGATGAGGAGCGCGAGCGGGATGTTGATCGCGGTTATGAGCGCAGCGCGAACGTGACCGAGGAAGAGGAGCAGCACGATCGAGACGAGCCCCATCCCGACAAGCAGGTTCTCCATGACCGTGTGCGTGGTCAGGCTGACGAGGCCGCCGCGGTCGTAGTACGGCTGGATGTCCATGCCCGGCGGCAAAATATGGTTGTCGCGAATGTACTCGACCCGCTTGTGGATCCCCTCGAGGGTGCTCGGCGTCTCGCCGCCGTAGCGCATGAGGACGATGCCCTGAACGACGTCGGGGTCCTGGTTGTAGCCGACGATTCCCAGGCGGGGCGCGAACCCGATGGCGACGTCCGCCACGTCCTTCACGCGGACCGGGGTGCCCTTCTGCTCGGTGACGACGACGTTCTCGATGTCGTGCGTCGGCGCGGTGCGCGAGCCGAGCAACCCGATGCCGCGGACGTCGTAGCTCTGCTCCCCCATGAAGAGCCGCTGCCCGCCGACGTTCTGGTTGCCGTTCGTGATCGCCGTGGTCACCTGGCTGAGAGACACGCCGTGGCCGCGCAGCCGATAGGGATCGACCTCGACGTGGTACTCCTTCGTCTCGCCCCCGTAGCTCGTCACGTCGATGACGCCCTGCACCTGCTTGAACTGCCGCTCCAGGATCCAGTCCTCGGCCGTCTTCAGGTCTTTGAGCGTGTAACCCTTGCCCACCACCCGGTAGCGGTACACCTCGCCGATGGCGTTCCACGGCGAGAGCTGCGCCTGCAGCCCGGCTGGCATCTGCACGAACTGGATGCGGTTGATGACCTCCTGGCGCGCGTCCTTGTACTCGGTCCCCCACTTGAAATAAGCCTTCACGTCCGACAGACCGAAGAGGCTCTGCGAGCGGATGTGATCGAGGCCCGGCATGCCCGAGAGGCCGATCTCCAGCGGGATCGTCACGTACCGCTCGGTCTCCTCGGCGCTCCACCCGGGCGGCTGCGTGATGACCTCGACGAGAGGCGGAACCGGGTTGGGGTAGGCCTCGATGTCCAGCTCGCGGTACGCGGCCAGTCCCACCACGACGAGCAAGATCGCCGCGGCGAAGACGATGATGGGCATGCGCAGTGCGCTTGAAACGATGCGTTGAATCATGATGGGGTGCGCTCAGGGTTGAGCCGGACGCGACCGGTGCGTGCCGGACGGCGTCCACACGAGCACCGAGCGGTGCGCGCGCAGGGCCGCGACCGTCACCAACCCTTGAAGGATGGATGCGACGGCGAAGACGATGACGACGAAGGTCACGGACGACGAACAGGCGTGCTCGATGCCGTCGCGACGCTGGAGCTCGACGACGACGAAGTGCGCCCCGGCGATGCCGAGGAGGCCGACGTTCGCCATCAGCGACCCTACGGCCCCCGTTCGCGCCGCGGCTTCCGCCTCCGGCGACCGCGCGAGCAGCAGCCACGCGCAGCACCAGTTGAGGATCACGAGCGCCATGCAGGGCACGAGCGGGATCGCGATCCCGTCGAACGGGTACTTCGCGAGCGCGAGGAGAATCAGCGGCGCGAACACGTGCGCGAACGTGAGATTCCCGAAGGAGCACGCCCGGACGAGGAGCGGCGCGCGTCGCAGATGATCGGCGACGAACGCGCTCGAGCGGTAGGGGCCGTGCGCGGCGTTCGCGACGGCCACGGGCACCTTGGCCCATCGGTTGCGCCCGCGCCGTTCGAGCCACGGGAAGAGCGCGAGCGCGAGGACCAGCGCCCCGACCGTCACCTCGACCAGGTGGAGCGAGCGCGCCGCCGAGGCGAACGTCTCGTCAAAGCGGGGGCTCGCGTTCATCGAAGGACGGGGGCTAGGTAGTTCAGAGCTTCTGGGACAGGAGGATCGCGCCGTTCACGACGACCTTCTGGCCGGCTTGCAGCCCGTGCTTCACCTCGAGCCACTGGCTCGACTCGCCCTCGTCGACGTCGACGGGGACCCGCTCGAACTTCACGCGCCCCTCCGCATCCCCCAGCTCGACGAAGACGACCTTGTACTCGCCCAGGCGCAGGAGCGCGTTGCGCGGGATGGCGAGCGCCCGCTTTTGCTCCACCGAGATCTGCACCGTGGCGTACATCTCGGGACGCAGCAGCCTCTCGGGGTTGTCGAACGTGCAGCGCACCTTCGCCGTGCGCGTGTTCGGATCGAGCATCCCGCTCACCCAGTCGACCTGTCCGCGGAACACCTTGCCCGCGTAGGTCACGACCGAGACCACCGCCGGAGCCCCGATCTGCACGCGGGCCAGATCCATCTCGTAGAGATCTCCGAGCACCCAGACGCGATCGAGCTCGCCGATCGTGAAGAGCTCCTGCGTCGCGCCTCCGCTGTACTGCCCCTGGACCTCGATCCCGGGGTTGATGTTGCGGAGCAGGACTTCCCCGTCGATCGGCGAGACGAGCGTGTACGTCTGCGTGACCGAGTCGACGCCGCCGGTGTGCAGGAGCGCGGCCTTCTGCCTGGCGCGCTCGATCTCCGCCTTGGCGCGCCGGTAGTTGTCCTCGGCCGTCTCCATGTCGGCTGCGGAACCCGCCTTCTGCTCGAAGAGCTCCTTCTTGCGCTGGTAGTCGTGCTGGGCCGCGATGAGGTCCGCCTCGGCCTTGTGCATGTCGCTCACGGCGTTGCCGATGTCGGGCGACTCGATCGTGGCGAGCGGCTCGCCCTTCTTCACCCGCTGCCCGAGCTGAGCCGCGATCCGCACGACCCGGCCGGTCACCGGCGAGAACACGTGTCCGGATCGCAGGTCATCGAGGGTCACCCGGCCGCTCGTGAGGATCGTGTCGTCCACGTCCTGGTCGCTGACGGTCTGCACCTCGATCTTCGCGTCGTGCACCTGCGACGGCGTGAGCCACACCTCGCCCGGCGGCGGCTGCGGCCCGGCGGGCTCGAGAGCCGCCTGCGACTTGTGACACGAGGGCTCCAGCGCGGCGATCGCCGCGATAGAGAGGCCGAGGAGAAACGTCTTCATGGTTCAGCGCAGCTCCGTGCCGACTGCCTGCTCGAGCTGGTAGACGGCGGTCCAGTAGTTGGTCAGGTCCTGCAAGTACTCGACGTTCGTGGCGATGTATGTGCGCTGCGCGTCGAGAAGGTCCATCAAAGTCGCCGCGCCCTTGTCGTACTGCAAGCGCGTAATCTGAAAGGCGCGTTCCGCGCTCGGCTTGAGAGATTTTTCCATTCGCTCGACCATGCCGCGCGTCGTCTCGTACGCGGCGAACGCGGTCTCCACGTCGTTCACGACCTGCGCGGTGGTTTTCGCCTGCTGAAGCGACTGCGTGTCGTAGTTTGCCTCGGCCTTCCGGATCTCGCCTTGCTGCTGATAGAAGACCGGGATCGGCGCCGACAGGCTGAAGCTAAGCGTCGGCGGCTGAACTGCAGCCTGGCCGGTGCCGGTCTGCGCGTACTGCGCGGACAGCGTGATGTCGGGGAATCGCTGGCGCTTCGCCAGGGCGATGGCTGCCTCTGCGCTTGCCCGCTGGTATCCGAGGGCGATGAGATCGGGGCGATGATCGAACGCGATTCGAAGGAGGCGATCGCTCTCGGGCGAAGCGAGATCCGCTCGGACCGCATAGTCGAGGGCCTTGTTGTCGACCCCGAAGTCGGGCACCGGACCGCGGACCCCAAGCAGGAAAGCGAGCGCGACGCGCGCCTGGCGCACGGTCTGGTCGGCCTGATCCACAGCCTGGTCGGCCTCGAGCTTCTGGGTCTCGATGCGCGCAAGATCGCCTTCGTTGATGGCTCCGCTGCGAAGACGGGTCTGAAAGAGCTCCAAGGTTTTCTGGTTGGTGGCTTGAACGTCCTTGGCGAATGCGAACGCGCGCTGGGCCTGGACCATGCTCACGTAGGCGGACTTCGCCTGGAACTCGAGAGACCGCAGCGCATCGGTGCGCGACATCTTCGCGGCCGCAAGAGCGGCGCGCGCGACTTTGAGTCGAAGCCCACGCTTGCCCGACAGGGTGTCTTCGATGGCCGCCTGGTCCGAGATGCCGGCCGTATAGCTGTCCGCCGAGCATCCCAAAGAGTTGCCGTTGTTGTCGAAGCAGCTCTGGGTGTTATTCGGATTGTACGAGCCCGGGAGCACACGCCCGTAGCCCAAGGTGAGCGCGGGATTCGGAACCGCACCGGCGATGCCCACATCGCCCTCGGCGCTGTGAACCGCCGCCTCGGCGATGAGAAGGTCGAGCCCCTGGGTCCTGAGAATCTGCAAAGCCTGGTCGAGGGACAGCTGCTGAGGCAACTCGACCGCGGGCGGGACGCGCTGCGCGCATACACGTCCCGCATTGAGCTCGAAGCTCAATAGAAAAACACACGCCACTGCGATCCGGACCACACGGGACGCCGTCATCTGCATCGGCCGCGCTTAGCAAGCTGCGCACCATCGATCCAGCGGAAGCGACACCCGCGAGATGTGGCTCATACCCGAGAAAAACTAGGGCATTCCGCCCGTCCTTGGGTACGGTTCCGGGACATCGTGACGCGGACACACGAAGCGCAGGATTGTTTCGTTAACGCCCTATTTATGCGGCAGAACGCGGAAAACAGGGCTTCCTGAAGCGGGACACGTTGCGCTAGTTGCGTTCGTATGACGCGCTTCGCCGCCTCGCCCGCGGACGAGCACGAAGCTTGCGGGGGGGGCGCCACACGCCCGGGACCCCTCTCATGCACACTGGCCATCTTTTCGCTCCGATGACCCTCGCTCTCCTCGCGCTCGCCGCGTGCTCCAGCGAGACCGTGGGCCCTCCCCAGGCTCCGCCCGTCGACTGGCGCGCCTTCGAGGCGCACCACGCGGCCGACGCCGGACCGCCCGCGCCCACCGCCAATGAGCGAGCCGTCGGGGAGTCATACGTCCGCGCGCTGGGCTCGCCTTCGCTCGATGCGCTGGCGGCGCGCCTCGACAGCGACGTGCACCTGGCGTTCCCCGGCATGAGCGATCGGCGCGGACGCGACGCCGTCGTGCGCGCGCACGCCGACCTGTTCGGCGCGTTCGACTCGCGCGTCTTCGCCGTCCGGCGCGTGTGGCGCACCGCGAGCGCGCAAACGCTCGAGTGGACGATGACCGGCGTGCAGGCCCGGCCGTGGCTCGGCGTCGCCGCCACGAACGCACAAGCCTCGATCCACGGCATAACGCTCCTCTGGACGAAGGACGACGGCAGCATCACCGATATCCACGCGTACTTCGATGTGCCCATCGTGAAGGCGCAGCTCGGGGCGGGCCCCAAGGACCTCGCGGCGTTCGCGCCCGCGCTCCCGCCCGTCCAGGCGCCGGAGGTCTTCGAGCAAGCCGGCTCCCCGGAGGAGGCGCACGACGTCGACATCGCGCGCGGATGGATCGACGCGCTCGAGGCGGGCAACGAGGTTTCGTATCTGTCGTTCGTCAGCGACGACGTCGAGGTCCGTACGCTCGAGCGCGCGCAGCCCCTGCACGGCAAGGACGACCTGCGCACGTATTTCAAGGCCGTCCGCAAGTCCATCGGGCAACTGGACACAACGGTTCAGAACGCGTGGGGCGTCTCGCGCTTCGCCATCGTCGAGTACTTCGTCGCCGGCGAGCAGCGCGGCGCGATGGGTTGGATCCCGGCGCAGCGGGACAAGGTGCTGCGGATCGACGTCGTGGACGTCATCGAGATCGCCAACGGCAAGGTCGCGCGCGTGGAGCGCTTCGACAACTCGGGCCAGATCGTCGGAAGCCCGACGCCGTGACTGCTGTCGTCCCGACTCCCGGGCGCCGGCCGATGGGCTAGGATAGGCCAGTCCCCAGCCGCCGACCCTCGGCCATGACCTACGTCGCAGCCCCCAAACGTTACGAGGAGATGCCCTACCGCTTCTGCGGCAAGAGCGGGCTCGAGCTACCCGCAATCTCGCTGGGACTCTGGCACAACTTCGGCGATCACACGCCGTTCGAGACCCAGCGCGAGATGGTGACGACCGCGTTCGACCTCGGCATCACCCACTTCGATCTCGCGAACAATTACGGTCCTCCGTACGGGAGCGCCGAGACGAACTTCGGTCGTATCCTGCGCGGCGATCTGCAGGGCTATCGCGACGAGATCATCGTCTCGACGAAGGCCGGATGGGACATGTGGCCCGGCCCCTACGGTCAGGGCGGCGGCAGCCGCAAATACGTCCTCGCCAGCCTCGATCAGAGCCTGCGTCGGCTCGGGCTCGACTACGTGGACATCTTCTACTCCCACCGCTTCGATCCGGACACGCCTCTCGCGGAGACGATGGGGGCGCTGGCGACCGCCGTGCAGCAGGGCAAGGCGCTCTACGTCGGAATCTCCCAGTACTCGCCGGCCAAGACGCAGGAGGCGGCCGCGCTGCTGCGCGAATGGAATACGCCCTGCCTGATCCACCAGCCCTACTACAACATCCTCGACCGCTGGATCGAACAGGGCCTGCTCGACACGCTGGAGCGCGAAGGCATGGGATGCATCGCCTTCAGCGCGCTCGCCCAGGGCGTCCTCACGGACAAGTATTTGAGCGGCATTCCGCAGAACGCGCGCGTGCACCGCCCCGGCGGAGGCTCGCTCGAACGCGAGTTCTTGAGCGAGAAGAACCTGGCTCGCGTCCGCGCGCTGAACGAGGTCGCGAAGGGCCGCGGCCAGAGTCTCGCGCAAATGGCGCTCGCCTGGGTGCTGCGCGACAAGCGCGTGACGAGCACCCTCATCGGGGCGAGCCATGCCGACCAGATTCGCGAGAACGTCGGCGCGCTGCGCACTACGGCGTTCAACGGAGACGAGCTGGCGCAGATCGACCGCCTGTCCGCCCCCAGCGAACCGTAAATCCGAGACGCCTCACGTCTTCTGGTGAACGCGCCCGAGCGCGCACACGGCAAGCTGCCACGCGTCGAGGTGCGATCACTGAAGGTAATCGCGATCCTTCAGCTTCTTCGGGATGTACTCCTCGGTGATGAACGAGATGCTCTTCGTGAGGAGAGCGTCGACCTCCATCTTGAAGCCGTTCTCGACGATCGCCTGGATCTCGCGCTGCCATTTCGTGTCCTTGAACCAGGGGTACGCCTTCATCTGGGCGGCGCGGGCGATGTCTTCCTTCGTCAGCTTGATCTCGGCGGCCCTGGGCATCTTGAATTTCTTGTAGTCGAACGCGCTCATCCCGAGAAACCTCACGTTCGGGACGGCCATCCGCATCGACTCGTAGGCCAGGTTGATGCTCCCCTGCTTGAGAACCGAGTAGATGTAGAGCCCCCAAGGGTCGTTATCGACCAGGATGTAGATGGGGAGCTTCAGCTCGGTGGCCATCCGCTGGAGGAACCGCCGCGCGCCGCGCGCGGCCTGCCCCTCGCTCGTCAGGAGGATGCAGTTGTACTTCTCCCAGAAGCGGTCCTCGTTGAGCCGGTGCCAAACCGCCTGCTTCTCGACGAGGAGGATGAACTCCGCCGAGTTCTTCACGAACTTCAGGTGATCGGACTCGCAGATGCTCGGGATGCCCCACCCGCCGCGACCCATGCGCGACAGGTCGATCGTGTCGCCGGCGTCGTTCACCGTCAGCTTGCCCACGACGAGTCCGCGCCGGTTCGCGAAGAGGTGGAGCTCCTCGCGCAGCGCGTCGATCCCGACCTCCAGGTCCTCGATGATCGGGTCGCTCTCGCTCTGGTCCTCGAACGTGTTCTCGTTCGAGCCGTCGAGCGTGTGCTTGGTCATGTAGAACATCTGGCGGATGCTGATCGTCTTTCCTTCTTCGATCAGCGTCTTGCAGCCGCTCGCGACGAGGAGCGTCTGCATGAATTTACGCGCCATCGCCGTGTTGAAGAACTCGCGCGACTGCGTGCGATCGCCGAGCTCGATGATCTTCCGCTTCGTGTTGAACGAGACGTTCGACAGCGTCCGCGTGCGAATCTCGACCGCGGGGTTATTGCCCTTCGTGGCCTGAGTCAGCACCTGACGCGCGAGCTTCTCGATCTTCGTCAGTGTCTCGCCGTCGCGCTCGGTCTTGTTCGTCTTGGTCTTGGTGGCCATGGGGTTACTCCGCGAGCGTCAACTGCTCGCCTCGCTTCGGCTTTCCGCGCTTTCCGGATCCCGCGCCCTTCGGCGGCTCGGGCGGCGGGGCCGCCACTTTGCTACCCTTGCCCCCCTTGGCGGCCTTCTCCGGCTTGCCCTTCTTCGCGCCCTTGGCCGTCTTGCCGACTTCCTCCGCATCGTCTGGCGTCCTGGCTGCGGCCGCACCGCCCTCTCCCCCGCCATCGCCGCCGTCGCCCTTGCCGTCATCGGCAAAGCGAACGAAGCTCGGCAGCGCGTCGTAGAAGGGCTTCTCCGTCTTCTCCTTCGGCACGCCGAGGATCGCCGACAGCGCCTGCGCGACCTCCGGGATGTACTTCTCGAAGAGGCTCCGGCGCATGCTCTCGCGCTGCGCGTGCGCGCGCGCGCGCAGGTGCGCCGCCAGCTTGCGACCGCACTCCTGGAGCGCGAGCTTCATCTCCGCGAGGAGCTCGTCGTAATGCGCGACGGCCTCCTTCGCCTCGCTGGTGAACGGCACCCAGACGCTCGCCAGGTGCACGACGATGGCCATCGGCGCGACCGGCAAGCTCCCCTTCGGCTGCTGCAGCTCGTACCCGCGCCAGTTGGTCTGGTACACGCTCTCGCTGATCGCGCACGCCTTCGGCTGGTACTGGAGGGGCACGCGGTTGGCGAAGCGCATCACTTCGGCCAGCTCGTCGGGCGGCAGCTCTCCGCCGTAGGCCAGGGCGACCTCCACGACGAACGGATTGCCGCGGTACACCTTGGGCGGGCGCGTCGTCGACACGTAGAAGTCCGCCTTCGAGAACCGGCGCTTGAGCCCCTCGACGAGCAGCTCCTCCCCGATGGGAACCACCGCCGTCGCCGGCGGCGCCAGCACCCTCACCTCACCGAGCGCCTTATGCAGCCGCTCGAGCTCCTCGCCGTGCACGCGCTCGGCCGGCGTCCGCGGGTTCACCTTCGCGAGCTCGCACACCTGCTGGGCGACCGCCGGCGACACGCGCGAGAAGTCGTCGACGAGCACTTGCTTGACCGTCTTGCCGCCCGAGTCCTGCAGCATCATGTGCAGCATCCCGAGCTCGACCCCGTGCGGGTGCGGCTTGATCTCCTGCGCCTCGCGCGGAAGCTCGCTCGTCACCCGCGGAAACTCGAAGCGCTCCCCCTTGGGCGAGATGTACGTGAGCGACATGTGGGGGTTGGCGACGACGGTCTGCTCCAGGTACTCCTGCACCCCGGTGCGGCCGCCGCGGTAAGCCGCCACGAGCTCGATCTCCACGCGCGTACCGTGTTCGGGCTCCCAGTCGACCGTCCCCTCGTCGACGACGTCCGGCTGGTTGCGCTTCGTGTCGATGCGCAGATCGATCTTGAAGGCCGGCCTCCCCTTTCCCGTCTTGCTCGTGATGACGACCGGCTTGCCCGTCGTCATCTGCCCGTAGAGGCCCGCCGCGCTGATGCCGATGCCCTGCTGCCCGCGGGACTGCTTGAGGCGGTGGAACTTCGACCCGTAGAGCAGCTTCGCGAAGATCTTCGGGATCTGCGGCTTGACGATGCCCGGACCGTTGTCCTGGATGAGCACCCGGAAGCGCGAGGGCCCACCTTGAGTCCGTTCCTTCGCTTCGTTCGCGCTTGCCGACGCGGGCGACGGCGCCGGCTGCACCTCGACGATCTCGACGAGAATGTCGGGCAGGATGCCGGCCTCCTCGCAGGCGTCGAGCGAGTTGTCGACGGCCTCCTTGACCGTGGTCAGGAGCGACTTCGCGGGGTTGTCGAAGCCGAGGAGGTGCCGGTTCTTCGTGAAGAACTCGCTCACCGAGATTTCGCGCTGGCGGGTCGCCATCGTCTCGGCGGTCGCGCGGCGCTTCGGGGCTGCGTCGGTCTTGGTCACTGTTTCCCGGGCTAGCCGGTCGGGTGAACGGGTGTCAAGCACGCGCAACCTCCTTTCCTCGTCGTCGGTTCCCCGCTTTCCCCTTCAGGTAGAAGGTCGGCGGCCTCCCTGGCCGAGCGCCGAGCGCGGAAAACTCGATGCTGAAGCCTGATATGGTCCCGCACCGTGCGAATCCGAGGCCCGCGGGCGATCCTGGCGCTGCTCACGACGCTCAACCTCCTAAACTACCTCGACCGTTACGTCCTGGCGGCGGCCCTGGCGGGAGTGGAGGAGGACCTCCACGTCTCGCACGCCTTCGCGGGATCGCTCTTCACCGTGTTCCTTATCGGCTACTTCGTGACGAGCCCAATTTTCGGCGTCCTGTCCGACCGAGCGGGGCCAGGGGGGCGCAAGGCGCTCATGGCCGTGGGGATCGCGCTCTGGAGCGTCGCCACCCTCTGGACGGGGCTCGCGCACGGTCGGGTCGATCTGATGGCGGCCCGGGCTCTCGTGGGCATCGGAGAGGCGAGCTACGTGACGATCGCCCCGACCCTCATCGACGAGATCGCCCCCGAGAACCGCCGCGGAAGCTGGCTCGCCGTCTTCTTCACGGCGATCCCGGTGGGCTCGGCGCTCGGCTACCTGCTCGGCGGCCTGGTCGAGCACGCCACGGGCAGCTGGCGTTCGGCGTTCTTCGTCGCGGGGGTCCCCGGCCTGCTCCTCGCGGCGGTCTGTCTGCTCATCGTCGAGCCGCCTCGTACCGCGGGTAGCTCGCCCTCGCCGTCCGGCCAGCTCCGGCAGCTCCTCGGCGAACCCGCCCGGAAGCTCTGGCGGCAGCCTCTCTATGTGAACGCGTGTGCTGGGTACTGTGCCTATACGTTCGCAGTGGGTGGCTTCGCGCCGTGGGCCCCCCTGTACCTGCACGCGCAGTTCGGGGTCGAGAAAGGAACGGCCGCCACCGTCTTCGGCGCCGTGACCGTGCTCGGCGGCCTCGTGGGCACGCTCCTCGGCGGCTGGCTGGGCGATCGGGCCGCGCGGGGACGGACCGACGACGAGGGCGTCGCCCGCGCCGCGGTGCGCGTGTGCGTCCTTTCGGCGGGACTCGGCGCCCCGCTGGCGGCGGCCGCGATCGCGTCCCGGACGGCGAACGGCTTCTACGCGCTCGTCTTCCCGTGCGAGATCGCCATCTTCCTCAACAACGGTCCCTTCAACGTCGCGATCTTGCGCAGCGTGCCGCCCGGCTTGCGCGCGAGCGCCATGGCCGCGAGCATCTTCGCAAGCCACCTCCTGGGGGACCTGTGGTCTCCCCCGCTCATCGGGCTCGCAGCAGAACAGGCGCCGATGGCCTACGCCATGCTTTTGGTTCCGATGGCGTTCGCGGTCGGCGCGTTTGTTTGGTGGCGTGCTCCGGTTCGGTTGACCGGAGGCGTAGCGGTGCGCTAACAGCGAACGGCTTTTGCGCGCGGCGCAACGTGTACGTCACCAATGCGAACTTTGCTCGCCGTCCTGGCCGCAGTGCTCCTCGCGCTGCTCTCCGTCAAGACGACATACGCAGCGGACTTTGACGCCGGTGCCTCGCCGGCGCGCTCGCCGGACGCGGGGAACGCCGCCCTCGGCCCGGGCAGCCGCGCTCGGGCGGGCGCCGTCGTCCCTGGCGACGCCGGTTCCCCCGCGGACGGCACGTCTCCGGCTGCGCCGGACGCCGGCTCCCCTTCCGCCGAAACGGACGCCGCGGACGGCGGTGCCGCGGCCCCCGCTGCGCCGGCGCCCGCTGCGGGCACTCCCGCCGTGGCCCTGCCGCCCACCGTCGCCGAGCAGGCGGAGGGCCTCCCCATCGCGAGCATCGAGATCGTCGGCAACCGGCGCGTCGGGCGCGAGGACGTCCTCTCCTACCTCCGCGAGAAGCCGGGACACCTCTTCAAGGTCGAGAACCTGACCGCCGACGTCCACGCCCTCTGGGACTCCGGCTTCTTCGAGGACGTTCAGGTCGACCTGGCGACGACCAACCAGGGAACGGTCGCCTTGCGCTTTCTGGTGCGCGAGCGCCCCAACATCAAGTCGATCACCTACGAGGGCAACGAGGAGCTCGACGCCGAGAAACTCAACGAGGCCATCGAGATCAAGCCGAACACGATCCTGAGCGTGCCGGCGGTGCGCCGCAGCGTACAGAAGATCAAGGACGCCTACGCCGAGAAGGGCTTCTTCCTTGCCGAGGTCGACTTCGAGGTCAAGCCCGCGCGCGAGAACGAGGTCACGATCCTCTTCCGCATCACCGAGCACCAGCCGGTCACGGTGCGCCGCATCAATTTCATCGGCAACGACCACGTCTCGGACGCCGAGCTCCGCGACGCGATGCAGACCGGCAACGGCGGCTTCTTCTCGTTCGGGTCGGGCGGGCCGTACCGGCAGGATGTCTTCGAGCGCGACGTCCTGATGCTGAGCGCCCTTTACTACGACAAGGGCTACCTCAACGTGCAGATCGCGACGCCGCGCGTGATGCTCACGACCGATCGATCCGGCATCGACATCTCGATCGTCATCCACGAAGGCCCTCGCTTCCGGATCCGGCAGCTGCGCATCTACGAGCGCGACAACGAAGGGCGCGAGATCGAGCCCCTCGGCGGGCGGAAAGCGCTGCGCCAGCTGGTGAGCGAGCAGTCGGGCGATTACTTCAACCGCGCGCAGCTCATCAAGGACCTCGGCGCCGTCAAGACGCTGTACCGCGACGCCGGGTTCGCCAACGTCGAGGTCGAGCCGCAGACGGAGCTCGACCCCGTCCACGCGATGGTGGACATCGTCGTCCCCATCAAGCGCAACGGCCCGGTGCGGATCGAACGCATCGAGGTGAAGGGGAACACCAAGACGCGCGACAAGGTCATCCGGCGCGAAATGGAGATCGAGGAGGGCCAGCTCTTCAGCGAGACGCGTCTCGACAACAGCAAGCGGCGCGTGACGGCGCTCGGGTACTTCGACCGCGTGGACGTTTCGACCGAGCAGGGGTCGGCCCCGGACAAGCTCGTCGTCTACATCGAGGTCACCGAGAAGCCCACGGGCACCTTC
>CALKVG010000736.1 GCA_937998045.1 uncultured Myxococcales bacterium | reverse complement strand
GTGCCTCGTCGTCGCTGGGGCCTCGCTGAACTGCGGGGCGAACGAGACGATCGTCAGCGGGGGCGGCGATGGAGGCACGAGCAGCGGAGGCGGCGGCAACGGCGGCGGCAATGGATCGGGAAGCAACGGTGGAGGAAGCAACGGCGGCTCGGGGGGCACGAGCGGGGGCACCACCAGCGGCGGAAGCTCGGGCGGAACGACGAGCGGCGGCAGCAACGGCGGGACCACGAGCGGTGGGACCAGCAGCGGAACGTCGAGCGGGACCAGCGGGGGATCGTCGGGCGGCACCAGCTCCGGCGCCTCCGGCAGCTCCGGCAGCACCAGCGGGAGTAGCTCCGGCGCCCCCGTGGCGGGGTGCAATACGGCCACCGGGATGCTGAGCGGCGACCCGAAGATTCTTCACAAGATGAATCCGAACTGCCAGTTGGCTCCTGGTTGGACGGCACCCACCAACGATCCATATCCCATCATTGGTTTCCAGACGGGGCACCCGCCCTATGTTCCGATGGGCGTCATCATCCCCACGATGGACGACGTGCCCGATTCCGCCGATCCCGTCGGCGTGGACGGTGGAAGCGACGGCTACAGCCCGGGAAGCTTTACGAAGACGGACCTGGCGTTCCTGGACGCGAACAACCTGCACTTCGACTTCTTCATGAACACCAACAACTGGACGGATCCCATCACTGGCGATTGCGCGACGGAGACCGATCCAGAGCCGCACAACGACATCCTCGACATCCTGACGAACCACAACGTGGGAAACCACACGATTCACCACGTGCTCCTGTCGACGGAGCCTCCGGCAGGATTTCTGAATCCCCCGCCAACGGCGCCGGTGTGCTGCGATTGCATGTACAACAGCAACGTGACGTGCGACTCGGAGATGCAGGGCGTGGAAGCGGTCGTCAGCAAGATGACCAACGGGGGCCGACCGCACCTGACGCGGATGCGCCCGCCGTACGGGGCACCGTGGCCGGCATCGGGCTACACCGGCAACCAGTCGGACGCGCAGACGGTGATGGCGAAGTACGCGGTGGTCGTCGGGTGGGACATCGACGACGGCGACTCCTTGTGGGATCCCTCGCAGGGAGTCCCGCCGCCGGACGCGATGACGATCTACAACAACGTCGTCACCGCGGTGAGCGGCGGCCAGTACGGCATCCTGCTCATGCACGGAGTCTTCGGCTGGACGGCACAGGCCCTGCCGATGCTCTTCGGGCCGAACGGATACTTCACCCAGCAGAAGACCCAGATGGCGACCGTCGAGGACGTCATCTGCTGGAAGTACGGCAAGCACTCTTGGGACCTGGTCCAGCAGCTCAACGGCGGTATGTACGGGCAGAACTGAGCAATCAATCGGCGGAGATTGCGCTCTAAGCGCGTCCGCGTTGCCTTCGCCGCCTCAAGGCCAGGGCGAGGGTCGATACGAAAGCCGAAAAACCGCCGAGCGCACTGGCGGATTCTCCCGCGCCGCAGCCGCAACCGCCAAGCGCAGGCTCTCCGGTTTGTCGTCCTCCATCGCTCTCGCCTGCTTCGCCACGCGGGAGCGGCGCGCCATCGGCACCGATGGCGGCTCCGTCGAGCTCGCCCGAATCGAGTCCCGAGTCGCTGGTAGTGGCGCCGCCCTCCGGGCACGGCCCTACCGTCGCATGGAGCAGGGGTAGCCCAGGATCGCATTGCACGGCGATGTCAGGGCCGGGGCACGAAAGGGGCGATAGGCACCCCAGGTAGAATTTTGGCTGGAAGGTCACTCCGTCGTTTGCCGAAGCACCGACGTACTGAAGGAACGTGCTCCCAGGCTGGCGGACGCACGCGTAGAGGGAGCCCCCGAGCCACGCGAGGCAAGAGACGGAGGTCGTGGATTGCTTGGTGAAGGAAGGTGAGGTGCCGGCATCGAGCCCGGTCCGCGCCAGGAGCACGCCATCGAATGGTCCACCCAGGAACAGCTTCGATCCATCGGCGGAGAGCGCGAATCCCAGGAGCGGCCCGGTAGCCTGGTACGCGGTCGTGAACGTCTTTGCGCCGTCGGTGCTTACGATGAGGCGGTCTGCGAGCGTGTCGCTCACCCGCACGTAAAGAAGATCGGGATCTGCTGGATCCACCGCCGAGACGAACGCCGACGCGTACTTGCTTTCGTTCCCCGAATTCAAGGGGATGTCGGTCCTCGCGTACGTCGCGCCGCTATTCACCGACGTGAGGACAACGCCGACTCGTTCGATTCCCCCGTCATCCGTCGGACGCCGTGCTGCGCCGCCGATGTAGAGCCGATTCGAGTCGCTCAATGCGACGTCGATCGTTTCGACCGTGACCGTCGGATCGATGGCAACACCAAGCTGCGACCACGTGTTCCCGTCGTCGTGGCTAACGAGAACGTGTGTCATGTAGAGGTTCTCGCCGGCGTCTCCGACTCCCGCATAGGCGCTCGTAACTGCAAGCGCGGTATGAGGGTCGTCGCGACGAACGACGACGTCTACGACGGGATCGTTCAGCGCGAAGCTCCAGGTGCAGCCGTCATCTGGAGACAGCGACATTCCTTGCCGCAAGCCAGCCAGGACGTGGGCGGTCGTCATTGCGATCGACGGGTCTTGCGGACCTCCGTCGCCGTAGCCGACCGGCGCCTCGCAGATCCAGCCGAAGTTTGCGCCGAGATCGTGGCTCACGAGGATGCCGACCGTGGACTCCAAGACCAGGAGATTCGGATCCACCGGCGACCCGGCGAGCTGATTGGCGCTCGCCATACGTCCGTTGGCGCGCGCACGGGGGCCATACGACAGCGCCAGGCCCAAGAGGGGGGCCCCAATCAACGCGAGGGCGCGAAGTGGGCGCTTGGTCAACATCCGCAGCAGAGTAGCGCCTCCAACTTTCGTCGGCTCATGGTCGGCCCGGCGAATCGCGGTAGTTCGCGATGAGTGGCCCAAGCGTGCCGGGGGCGCGGCTCGCAAGCCAGGTTGCACGCTTGCCCCCATCGACGCCGGAAGCCCCCGCGTCCGCACTCGCAGTTTCGCTGCTTGCGTCGGAACACGTCCCGATGGCCGCGCGAAGGCGTCCGGGGGCCGCTCTGTACGCGATGCGCCCCTGGCTTATCTGGAACGGCGCGCCGATCGGAATCGTCGATGCAATAGGCGCCGTCGCCGCGTGAGGCGAGCACGCGTGTCGGCGGCCGTTCGCCGACGCGTCTCGTGCGCGTCCAAGAGTGGACGCCGGGATGAACGGCGCGACGCGTCGACCGGGTGTCGGACGCATCGTGCGCAGTGTAGCGCAAGCTTCTGCGTAGGAGGTGCGCGACGTTCCGGCTTGTGCGGTCCGCGCGCCGCGCGCGCCTCTACCCCTGGGTTTGCGTGCACTGCCGGGGGCCGCGGCGGCAAACAGGCCGCCCGAGCCATGAGCTTTATGCGAGACCCTCGGCTACTACCGCCCCGACACCGGGTCTCCTCGCGACCCAAATCGTAGAGTTCCCTTGCCAGTGGGCTGCCCGTTGTTCGACAACCATGGCGCCGCGGGTGTTTCCAAGGACGGAGCAAAGGTCATGAACTTGGCGCGTATCATGGGTGCGGTTTCGTTCGTTTCGGTCACGGCCCTCGGAATGGGCGCGGGCCTGCTTCATTGCGGGACGTCGTCGAGTTCGACGGACGGAGACGCAAGCTCCGGGGGGAGTTCTACCGGCAGCTCGGGCGGCAGCTCTGGCAGCAGCGGCGGATCCGGCGGTTCGTCCGGAGGTTCTTCGGGAACGTCGAGCGGCGGTTCCAGCGGCTCGTCCGGAGGTTCTTCGGGAACGTCGAGCGGCGGTTCCGGCAGCACGAGCGGCGGCTCGAGCGGGGCAAGCGGCGGGAGCAGCGGCTCTTCGGGAGCATCGAGCGGCAGCG
Organism: uncultured Myxococcales bacterium; assembly: GCA_937998045.1. Taxonomy (GTDB): domain Bacteria; phylum Myxococcota_A; class Polyangia; order Polyangiales; family Polyangiaceae; genus Palsa-1150. The sequence goes on along the minus strand of CALKVG010000736.1, from coordinate 57 downwards.
ACGGTGGCAGTAGCTCTTCGGGAGCATCGAGCGGCAGCGACGGTGGCAGCTCCGGGA
>CALKVG010000735.1 GCA_937998045.1 uncultured Myxococcales bacterium | reverse complement strand
CGAGATTTCTGCCTGTCTCGTGGGCTCGGAGATGTGTATAAGAGACAGTCGACTACCTGGTGAAGGCGGCCCCGGAGCAACGCTGGAGGATCATCTCGCGGGTGGCGCTGGCGACGCGCGACGAACCCGCCCCGACGGTCGCACCCGCCGCGGTCCCGGAGCCCCCCGATAGCCGACCGGCGGTCGAGCCGGAGGCCGCGGAAGCGCTCCAACCGCCAATCGAGACGAAGCACGACGCGCGGGTCCCCCCGCCGTCGACGGTCCCCGCTCCGCCGCCCCGCGGCGTCGTCCACACGCTTCGGCCCGAACCGGGTTCGTCGGCGCCGCCACCGCCGCTGGCGCCGGTCGCCGCGCAAGCCTCCGTCGTGCCCTCGCCGGCGGCTCCTCGCCAGGAAAGTCCCGCGATCGACCATGCCGAGGAGCTCTTTCAGGCGATGCACGCGCTTTCTCTGTTCGAGAGCGCGCACGCCGGCGCTCGGTTCTGCCTCGAGGTCGCGCTGAACGCGCTCCCGTGCGTGGCGGGCCTGGTGCACCTGGTCGATCCCGCAGCCCGCGAGCTCGTCGTCGTGCATGCCGAAGGACCGCGAGCGGACGCGCTCCTCGGCACGCGCACACCCCTCGCCGACCCGATGGTCTTCAAGGCCATGCGCGCCGCGAAACCTCTGGTGGTCACGTACGAGGAGGAGTCGCGCGCCACCGGGAACGCGTGCGCGCGCCACGCCTTCTTCGACCCGTGGAGCGTGGCGGTCGTGCCGGTCGTCGCCGCGGGGAAGCTGCTCGCCGTGTTCGAGATGATCGATCCGGTCGACGGCAAACCATTCGATGACCTCTCGCAGGCGGCGCTCGCGTACGTCGCGGAGCGCCTGGGCCGGTTCCTCGTCGAACACGGCGGCCAAGTCGCCGGCGATCCGAAGCCAATGCAGAGCTAGGCGCGCTCCGGCGCGGCGTTCGCACCGGCCGCCGCTTCGATGGAACGGACGGGACAGCGGGCTCCCGGAGGGACCGTTCGAATCGGCATCTCCGGGTGGAACTATCCGCGATGGCGCGGCGTGTTCTACCCGGCCGGGCTCCGGCATAGGGACGAGCTCGCGTTCGCGAGCCGTGAGGTCGATACGATCGAGGTCAACGCGTCGTTCTATTCGTTGCTGCGGCCCGAGTCCGTCCTGCGCTGGCGGCGCGAGACCCCGCAGGGCTTCGTCTTCGCCGTCAAGGGCAGCCGGTTCATCACCCACATGAAGCGTCTGGTCGGGGTCGACGTGGCTCTGGCGAACTTCTTCGCGTCCGGTGTGCTCGCGCTGGGCGAAAAGCTCGGGCCCGTCCTGTGGCAGCTCCCGCCGCAGATGCGGTTCGACGCCGCGCGGTTGACCGACTTCTTGCAGCGCCTGCCGCGGACGACCACCGAGGCCGCGGTGCTCGCGCGGTCCCACGACGCGCGCGTCGCCGGAAGGGCGTACCTAGAGCCTCCGGCGCATCGGCCGATGCGCTACGCGCTCGAGGTCCGGCACCCGAGCTTCAGGGACCCGGCCTTCGTTGCGCTCCTGCGGCGCCAGCGGGTCGCGCTCTGCGTCTCCGATTCGGCGGGGCGCTATCCCGACTTCGAAGACGTGACCGCGGGCTTCGTCTACGTGCGCCTGCACGGCGCGACCGAGCTCTATACGAGCGGCTACGAGCGCGACGCGCTCGCCGGGTGGGCCGCGCGCCTCGACGCCTGGGCGCGCGGCGCAGAGATTGCGAAAGCGCGAAGGGCGGCGCCCGACGCGCCGGTCACCCCCCGCGCGCGAGGTCGCGACGTGTACGTGTACTTCGACAACGACGCGAAGGTGCGCGCCCCCTTCGACGCGCGCGGGCTGGTGTCCCGAGTCGCGGACCTGTCGCGGACCCAACGGGCGAACGCTCGGGACGTAGTGTCCCGAGCATCGAGCTCAACACGAACGCGAGTCGGGACACTACGCTATGATGATTAAGTGAGCCGCTGTCCCATTTGCCGTGCCCCCGCGGCAGTTCGCGGGGAGAACCCGGCTTTCCCTTTCTGCTCTGCTCGTTGCAAAATGATCGACTTGGGCAAATGGCTCGACGAGGAATACCGCGTGCCGGTGAGCGACTCATCCGGCGACGAGGAACACACCGAGGAGAAGGCATGAGGCGCCCCCTGGCTTGGCTCTTGTTCGCGCTCGCGTTCGCGTTCGTTGCGTCTCCGTCCATCGCCCACGCACAAGGGCTCGAGCCACCGGGGTATCCCGGCCAGTATGGCCAGTATCCCCCGCCCGCGCCGCCGCCGAGCAACCCCAGCTCGGACGACAGCCAAGACAGCGGTCTCGGTCTCGAGTGGGTGTGGCTGAACGCGGAGGCCGGGGCGTCCTACGTCGACATGCAGTCGTTCAGCACGAGTAGCTTCGGTCTGGTGAAGACGGCCTCCAGCGGACCGACTCTGGGGCTCGCGGCGGGCGTCCGCCTCCTCTTTTTCACGCTCGGTGTGCGCGCGCGCGATCTCTCGCTCACGGACATCGGCAACCTCTGGCTCCTGAACCTCGAGGCGGCCTTCCACACGCGCATCTGGCGCATCGACCCGTACTTCGGCGTCCGCGGCGGGTACAACTTCGTGGGCTCCCTCAGCGGGAGCTCGGTGCAAGTCGCCACCGGCGGCACGCCCTCGGACGTGAACGTCCACGGGTTCAACGTCGGGCCGATGTTCGGCATCGACTTCTACCTGGCGAAGATCATCTCGCTGGGCGCCGACGTCGACACGCAGTTTCTCTTCCTGCAGCGCCCGGCGCCTCCCCTTCCGTGTCCGGCGCCGGCCACCCAGGCCATGTGCCAGGCGCAGTTCAACATGGTGGCGACGCCGCAGCAGAAGACGCTCTACAATAACTCGGGATCGAGCGTGGGTTTCGGCTTCACCGCCGCGGCGCACGTCGGCATCCACTTCTGATCTCGCCGCGCGAGCGCCCTTCACGTGCTGTCGACGCTCCGCTGGGTCTTCGGGTCGACGGTGCCGGCCGCTCTCTTCGCGGCGCTCGTGTACCGCACCGACGCGCGTCGCGAGCCTCCATGGCTGGTCGTGCTCACGTTCGTCCTGGGCGCCGTGGCCGCCCTCGCCGCCCTGCTCATCACCAGCCGAGCGGCAGCGCTGACCGGGCTCGACATGCGCGTGTCGGCGGCCGGCGAGAGCGGCGCGCTCGTCTTCCTCTTCCTCCTCGTGGCCCCGACGCAGGAAGCCGGCAAGGTCGCGGCGGCGTGGCCGGCGTTCCTGTCGAAGCACTTCGACGAGCCGTACGACGGCGTCGTCTACTCGGCGGCTGCGGCGCTCGGCTTTGCGGCGGTCGAGAACGGCTTCGTCCTTCACGCGCACCCGACCGGCGCCATCTGGATCGCGCGCGCTCTCCTCGCGCTCCCAGCGCACGTCTTCTTCGCCTGCCTCTGGGGGTATGCCCTCGGGCGCGCGAAGCAGTCGAAGGCCACGATCCCCATTTTTCCCCCGGCGTTCGTCCTGGCCATCGTCGCCCACGGCCTCTACGAGCATTTCGTGTACGGCCGCGGGCCCGGCGCGCTTCTCGCGGTCACTCCGCTCCTCTGCGCGATGGGCGTCGTGGGCTGGCTGCTCGCGCGCGACCTGCGCGCGCGCGGCGATCGGTCATCCCGCGTGCCGTCGCCCTACGGGGGTCGTCTGTCGCGGCTCTCGCGCGCGTCGCAGCCGCCGAGCCTGTCCGCCGTGCGCGCCGCTCTCACGCACGGGGAGGGCGAACCGGTGAAGTTCGGTTGGGTCGCCTTCGGCGCGCTCGTCACGATCGGCGCGATGATCGTCGGTCTCGGCGCGGGGGTCGTCGCCGCGCGCGCGATGCACGTCGACCTCTCGACCGTGGACGAGCACGATGTCCGCGCCGCGGCGCCCGCGCTGTTTCTCGTCGTCGGCGTCCTGGCATCGTTCCCGACGAGCGGCTGGCTCATCGCTCGCGCCGCGGGCGTGCGCACGCTCCTCGAGCCCGCGCTGGCCTCGGTCCTCGCGCTCGTCGTCACGCTCGTCTGCCTCGGGCTCGCCGCCCCCTTCACGGTGGTCTTCGGCCTCGCCGTGTCGCCCGTGGCGTGGGTGCTCTCTTGCTTCGGGGCGTGGATCGGCCGGGAGGCATGATCTCCCCGCTATAGTAGAGTCGCCCGCGGCATGCTTCGCAGACGGGGCCTGTCCTCATGTACCGTCCTGGGTTTCGTGGCCCTCGCCGCTCGCGCGCGCGCGGAGGACGCGCTCGGGGCCGCCGTGGCGCCGGCGACGATCGTGGCGCACCGCTACTCCCTGGAGGAGTGCCTGGCCCTGGCCGATCGCAATTTCCCCAACCTGTGGGCCGCCCGCGCCCGCCTGGCCAACGCGCACGCGGTGCTCGAAGAGGCCACGTGGACTCCCTGGTTCCAGTGGAGCGCCCAGGGCTCGCTCGGGGTCACGCCGCCGCTGCTCGGCTCGGTGGTCTACCCCCTCAGCACTCTCGCTTCGCGCAACATCACGTCGCTCCAGGGACTGCAGCCGTTCGCAGGGTTCGGTTTGAGCGGCGTCGTGCCCATCTACACGTTCGGCAAGATCGTGACGGCGCAAAGAGGCGCCGAGGCCCTGATGCGCGTGTCCGAATGGGACCTGGAGAAGGCGCGGGAGCAGACGCGGATGGACGTCCGCCGCGAGTACTTCTCGCTGCAGCTCGCGCGCGACTCGAAGTACCTGATCGACGACGCGATGGACCGCGTGACGAAGGCCGTCGCCGGGATGAAGGACCGCATCGCCGGGGGCGACCCCAACGTCGGCGATGCCGACCGACTGCGGCTCGAGTACTTCCGGCAAGACGTCGTCCTGCAGTCGCTACGCGCAGACAAGAGCGAGGCGTACGCGATGGCGGGGCTGCGCTTCTTCACGGGCGTGAAGGCAGGTTTCGACGTCGTCGACGAGCCGCTCAAGCGCCCCGATCGGCCGCTGGCGCCGATCGCGCAGTACCTCGAGACGGCTCGCCTCCATCGCCCCGACGTGAACATGGCCCGCGCCGGCGTCGTCGCCCGCCGCGCGCAGGCCGACTTCACCCGCGCGAAGCTTCTGCCCGACCTGGGCCTCGGCCTCGGCGCGGACTTCCCGTCCACGCCCAGCGCCATGCCCCAGCAGAGCGTCTGGTCCTTCGACCCGTACAACCACTTCGGTTACTACTTCGGCTTCGGGCTGCGGTGGTCGCTCGACTTGCCCACGCAGAGCGCGAGGCTGGCGCAGGCCGAATCGCAGCTCGCCGAGACCCGCTCGCTCGAAGATCTGGCCCTCGGCAACGCGACGTTCGAGGTCGAGAGAGCCTACGCCGACGTCCTCGAGGCCAAGAGCCGCGAAGAGTCGTGGGACCGCGCCGAGCACCTCGCCAAGCAGTGGTTGTCGAACGTCCAGGATCACATCGACCTCGGGACCTCGGACGAGGGCGCGCTCGTCGAGCCGCTGCGGAGCTATGCCAACGCTCGCGCCCAGCACATCGTCGCCCTGATGGACTACAACGTCGCCATGAGCAGCCTATCGCTCGCCAGCGGCTGGGACAGCGCCGCACCGACGGGGAACTGACCCATGGCGCTCGCGCGTTTCCTCGCGCTGGCCGGGATCGCAGCGGGAGTCGCCGCCACCGCCTGCAAGCGCGGAGGCGGCGAGCCCGGGACGTGCACGGTAGACGTGCTCAACGTATGTACGGAGTACGACGCGGCCGCGGGGAAGGCGGGTCAGCGCGTGTGCGGAGGCGGGATCTGGCGCCCCGGCGCGGGGACCTGCCGTGCCGACGGGCTGCTCGGGACATGCGCGCTCCAGGGAGACGAGATCGTCGAGCATCGCTACGGCGGTCCGCCGAACAACTTCTCCGCCGCAGGGGCCAGGCGCACGTGCGAGACGTCCGGCGGCGCGTGGCGGGATCGGTGAGGAATCACCGCTGCACGCGGTACAGACTGCGCCAGCGAATCGGGTGCAGCGGCGGCCGTGTGCGCTCGTTGAACGACTCCGCGCCTCGCGCCGCGACGTCCGTGAGCCAATGGCTACGCCAGAACGGGAACTCCGAGTAGACGAGGGTGCAGCGCTCGTCGATCGCGGCCTCCCCCGTGTGGAGCCGCGGCGTATCCGCGATGAGCCATTCGCGCGTCGCGCCGGTCTGGAGCGCCGCCGCGATCCGCTCTGGCGGCCCCTTCTCGAGGTCGTACACGCGCGGTCCGTAAGGCTGCTTTCGCACCTCGATGTCCTCCAGCGCATACGCGTGAAGCTCGTCGCCGATGCGCTCGTGGACGAAGCGGGCAAACGGCACGTGGTGGTTCCAGCCCAGCGGATATGCTGCGAGCAGCGCCATGCCGCCGAAGTTCAGCGCGGCGAGCGCTCTTGCCGCGATTTTCGCGCCTCGCGTCCTCGCCCAGCGGACGAGCGCGAGCGGCCGGCCATAGCCGGGCGCAAGCGCCATGGCCGGGAAGGTCGTTGCCAAGAGGACCATCGGAAAGAGGAAGCGCTCTTCCTTGTGCGCGACGAGGGAGTGGATGACAAAGAACGGAGCGGTGGTCCAGGTGACGGCGTGTCTCGGATGCCGCCACCACGCGACCAGCAACGCCATGAGGAGGAGCGCCACCACCGGGAAGAAGATGTTCGCCGGGGTCAGATAGAAATACGCAAACGGGGGCTCGTCGCCGAACAGCACCGCGACCGAGTCGATAAGATTCGCCCGGACGTACTCGACCGGAGGCAGCACCCATTCGCCGTATCCCCACCGATCGATGGGCAGCGCGGCGACCCCGGCGGCGAGAGCCCCGGCCGCGAAGGTGGCCATCCGGCGCCACGGCGCCCGTCCCATCACCCGGAGCCAGGCGAAAAGGCCGATCGTGAGAAACGCCGTCTGGAACCGGAGCTCGAAGGCTAGCCCGCAGAGCACGCCGGCGAGCAGGAACCTCCAGGACGGGCCCGCGCTCGCGCGCTCTCCCTGCCCGATCCTCGTCCCGCTCGGGTCGACGCCCTCCAGCACGACCGCGAAGGCAAACGTGAAGGCCGCGGCGGACAGCGCCTCCTGCGACGTGCGCACGAGCAGGTACGGCAAGAAGCCCAGCAGCGCGGCGACGCGCGCGTGCGCTCGGCGGTCCTCCTCACGTTCGAACCACCGCAGGCTCACACCCAACAGCGCGCAGAGCGCTGCCCACCCGGCGACGCCCGACAGCAGGCGCCAGCAGAACGTGAGGGAGAAGACGTCGCGGACCCCCACGGCGGCGAGGACGCGCGAGGATGCGACGTAGAGCGCGGGCTGGAGCCAGGCTCGCATGCGCGCGCCGTACTCCCAGGGCTGCGGCGTGTCGGGCGCCAGCCCGAGCTTGCGGAGCGCCGGTTCGACGATCTGCATGTACTCGTCGAGATGGAAATAGGCGTAGCTCGAATAGGCGGTAAGGCACGTGACCGCGAGGAGAACCAGCAGCGGTGTCCGGGCCGCCGGATCGCGGAGAGCTCTCATTTTCGCGAAAGGACGTGGAGCAGCGCGGGAACGAAGACCAGCGCCATCGCGGCGCATGCGATCTCGCCGGACATGGCCAGGCGGCCGAACGACTGGAGCGCCTGGTTGTCCGAGAAGAGCATCGAGCTATAGCCGACGGTCGTCGTGAAGCTGCAGAGCGCGACCGCGCCGCCGGTACGCGCCAGCGCGGATGAGACGTCGCCCCCGAGGATCCGCGCGCGATCGTAGACGTTGAACGGGTACTCGCATCCGATCCCGAACGTGATCGGCAGCGCGATGAAATTGAAGAAGTTGAGCTTCGTGTCGGTGAGCGCCGCCCCGGCGACGACGAAGGTCACACCCATGAAGAGCGCGAGCAGCACCGAGAGCGCCCCGAGCCGCGAGCGCGTCGCCAGGACGACGACGACCATCACCGCGAGGAAGGACGTCGTCGTGGCGAGGGGGCCGTCGCGTCCCATCGAGCGAATGAGCTCGGCGAACACCGTCGAGCGGCTCGCCGTCTGTACGACCGTTCCGTCGGCCAGGCGCACGTTGTCCGTCGTCTTCGCCATGCGAAGCAGGTTGTGTCCGTCGGAGAAGGAGACCCCGTACTTGTACCGGACGTACATGACGGTACCGACCCTGCCGTCTCGCTCCTCGAAATGGCGGCGGATGATCGCCGGGAGGTCGCGCGCCTCGACGACCGTCAGGTCGTCGGGGGGGCGGAGCTCGAGCAGGCGGGCGCGCTCGCTCTCGCTCACGTCGGCAAGGACGCGCGGCGTGAGGCGGTCGCGGATGCTCGCGAGGACCGCGAGCTTCTCTCGCTGCTCGCCGAGCGTGCCCGGCAAGTAATCCTGCACGGTGATGATGCCGTCGATGAGCGGCCCTTGCGGATCGGCGCGGTCGTTGGCCAGGATGCGCGCCTTGACCTCGGGCACCTGCGCGGGCGCGTCCGCGACGATGAGCGTGCCCGCGATGTTCTGCTTGCCGCGGAACACCTCGTTGTCGGCGCGGTTGCTCCACTCTCCGGCCCCGCCGACCTTCGACGAGCGCGATCCCAGCTTGTCGAAATCGTACTCCCAGGGATCGGCGAGGTAGCGCGGGCAGCGCGTGGCGGCGAAGAGGAAGGCTGCCAGCGGGACGATCACGAACGCCCACGCCCAGCGCCGCGTGAGCCGGGCGACGAGGCGAACGATCGGGCCGCTCGATCCGTCGGCGGCGATCGCCGGCGGAGGATCCCGGAGAATCGCCGGGAGGCGTTCCTGCAGCTTCTCGATGAGGACGATGAGCGCCGGTACCAGAGGGACGATCGACGCCCACACGAGGAGCATCCCGACGAAGCCGATCGCTCCGAACTGCGAGAATCCGGGGAAATGCGTGACGCCCAGCGAGCCGTACGCGATCGCGGCCACCGCGGCGCCGACGAGCTCCGCGCGGAACGCGTTGATCACCGCCTCCCGGCGGGCGACGTCCGCGTCCATGCCTCGGGCGCGGAACTCTTTGTATCGGGCCAGAAGGACGATGGGGTAGTTGATGCCGTTGCCGACGATGATCGCGCCCAGAAACGCGCCCGGCAGGTTCACGTACCCGAACGCCGCCGTCGCGAAGGCGTACGCGCACCCGACGCCCAGGAACGCCGGGAGCGCGATCACGACGAGCGACCACGCGGACCGGAAGAAGACGACGACCCCCGCCAAGATGAGGAGGAGGGCGAACCCGGACGCCCAAGCCGCCTCGCTCAGCGTCGATTCCTTCTCTGCGACGGCG
>CALKVG010000734.1 GCA_937998045.1 uncultured Myxococcales bacterium | reverse complement strand
CTCATGCTCGGCGCCTGCCGTGCGCACGCGCAGGCCAGCGCGGCGCTCCCGACGCTCGACCACGCGGACTCGGCCCATCCGCGCGACGATCCGGACTTGGTGAGCGACGTCCCTCCGACCGCGAGGACGAACTGCGAGGTCGCCGGGAACTGGGCGCCGAACCCGGAGTCGCCCGAGCTGGCCGTCACGACGATGCCGGGGTGATTGTAGGCCTGCTCGTCGCCCGACCCTTCGTTGCCGCCGTAGCTGTTGCTGATCGCGGACGCCCCCATCTTGGCGGCCATATTCACCGCGGTCCCGAGATCCGCGTCGGTCGCCGAGTTGGCTTCCACGAGGAGAATCTTGCAATCGGAGCAGACCGCGCTGGCCATCTCGATGTCGAGGGCGATCTCGCCGGCCCAGCCGGAGTCGGACTGCGGCAAATTCGACGATCCGTCCTGCGCGACCTTCTGGAAGCAGCCGTTCGCGGTTGTGCACGCGGAGAGCCCGAACTGCGATCGGTACGTCGCGAGTTCGCTCTCGGCGTTCGGATTGTCGAACGCGTCGACAATGGCGACGATCTTTCCGTTGCCGCCGCTCGCAGGGAGCTTGTACGCGCTGCGGAGATCGGCCGGACCGAGTCCCGAAGGCGTCGCCTCCTTCACCACGTCACCCTCGTCATCCACCCGTATCTTTGCGTGGCAGCGCGACAAGCCGCCGCCCGGGCGCACGCGACCGCACAACTCGATGAAGGGACGCTGGCGAATTCCAGCCAAGGCCGCCTGGTCGGCGACGCCATCTTGGGCCGCAACTTCCTCGCTGCGCGGCGTGGACGTGCAGCTCGCGAGCATCGCGACGGGGACGGCGACGAAGGTGGCGATCGAGAGGAGTCGGGTGCGCATCGGTTCCCTCGTGGTGGAAAGGGGGGTCGTCGTCCGACGCCGCCCTGAAGCCGGTGCCGGTGGAGCGCCAGCGGGCATGGCGAGGATTGGACGCCAACTCGACGCCAGCTTTCATGCCAGCTCTACCGTTGGGCCCCCAAGCGTCGTCCGAGCCACAATGGGTACCTATCCCGAGCGGGATGCGCAAACGAAAATCGACCGAGCGGAAGCGAATACAAGCTGCAATGAAAACGGTCGACCGCGCCGGACACGAGCCGCACCGGGGCGCCAAAAGTAAGGGCGGCGCGGAACGGCGACGGATCGTGCAGCGCGCGGTGAACGGCGCGGGCGACGCTTACCGGAATGCGGCCACTTGCATGATGTAGTAGGCGCTCGCCGCGAGGGGCGCGTCCGCGGAGTAGGCGCCCGCCGAGGGCGCCACACGATCCTCGAGAATGCCGATCCCACCGGTTGCGAGTTGGCGCAGCGTGAAGCCCGAGCTCGCGCCGGTGAACATGCCCTTCGTGAACCCCGCCCCGAAGACGAGCTCCGGCGCAGCGGCTGTCGTCGCGTTGCCGCTGCTCGCCGTCGGGCCCCTGCCGCCGAACCCGTTGCCCGTGTCGAAGGGCGCGGCGGCATCGAGCCCCGAATATTCCGCAGCCACAATCTCCACCGGACCCACCGACGCCGTGAAGGAAGCCGTCACCGTGTTCGCGCCTGCCGCCGCGGCCGCGACCGCGCGCGAGTAATAGATGGCCTGCGCAAGACCTGCGGAGATTTGCGTCGGACCGACCCCCGACGCATACGTGTTTCCGGAGGAGTCGCTCACTTTCGTCACGCCCGCGCTGCCCGTCCAGCCCACGGCGACGACGACGAGATCTCCGGAGTTCTGCGCCTGATCGAACGTGACGGCGGCGGTCGCCACGGCCCCCGCTGGAGTCGCCGCGCTTGCCTGGACGAAGGCAATGCTCGTCGTCGGGGAATCGGCGCCGCCTTCCTGCGCGAATGCATCGTCGAGCGCGCCGTCGCCTTTTGCTGCGTCGCCCGTCGAGGCGTCGCTCGCCCTTCCATCGGGCGCCATGGCGATCGAGTCGGGCTCGTCGCCCGTGGCGGTATCTCGGCTCTGCGCGTCCGCTTCGGGAACGAGCGGCGAGTCGGCGGCCTCGTTACCGTTACCGAGCGACGAGTCACTCGGCGTGGACGCGTCGCTGGGACCGACGTACCCGTCGAACGAAGTTACGAGCGAACACGACGCGGCGCTCGCGGCGGTCGCCGCGAACATGGCGAGCGACGCTGCCGCGAGCGGGCGTCGTCGACGCGAATCCGCCGCCATCGCGAGGAAGAATACCACGCGCGCCGCGCACGCCGCGCCGGAACTCTTCTACTCGCGCTCACCTCGCGCTCACCCTTGCGCGCTTGACGCGGCCACATCGCGGCACATCGCTGCATGGAGCTGCATGGACATGTGCGTTGACTTCCGATGGTCACTCCGCTTGCCACTCGCGACTCGCAAGTCCGCTCGCAAGTCCGCGAGAAGGCGTTGGAGCGCGCGCTCGGGCGCGCCCGAGCGCAGCCCGAGGATGCTGCGCAAAGGCGGCAAAGGCGAAGGCGATGGAGGAGAAGGAGCGAGAGAAATGCGCGGCTCGGAGAGCATTTTCCCCTGCGAAAGCAAGGTGTGCGGTAGCATATTCTACTGGTGGGGAATCCGTCGTCACTGCCGCCGAGAATCGTTGGGCGCTACGCGCTCTACGAGGAGATCGCCTCCGGAGGGATGGCGACGGTGCACTTCGGCCGCCTTCTGGGCGTGGTCGGCTTCGCCAAGACAGTCGCCATCAAACGTCTGCACCCGCAGCTCGCGCGCGACCCCGAGTTCGTGTCGATGTTTCTCGACGAGGCGCGCCTCGCGGCACGCATCCGGCATCCAAACGTCGTCTCCACGCTGGACGTAGTTGCCCTCGACAAGGAGCTCTTCCTCGTCATGGAATACGTGCAGGGGGAGTCGCTCCGCCACCTGGAGCGCGCAGCCGCCGCGCAGGGCGGGCGAATTCCTCCGCCCGTCGCCGCGACGATCGTCGTCGGCATGCTGCACGGCCTCCACGCCGCGCACGAAGCTGCGAACGAACGCGGCGAACCGCTGGGCATCGTGCACCGCGACGTCTCGCCGCAGAACGTGATGGTGGGCATCGACGGCGTCCCGCGCGTCTTCGACTTCGGCGTCGCGAAGGCAGCGGGGCGCGCGCAGACGACGCGCGAGGGACAGCTCAAAGGCAAGCTGGCCTACATGGCGCCCGAACAGCTGATGGGCCGCGACCTCACGCGCGCCGCGGACATTTTCGCAGCGTCCGCCGTCCTCTGGGAGGCGCTCGTCGGCAAGCGCCTTTTCAAGGGCGACAGCGAGGGCGAAGTCATCATGAAGGTCCTCGACGCTCGGGTGGATCCCCCGAGCAAGCTCGTCCCCGAGCTGCCGCCCCAGCTCGACGATATCGTCCTTCGCGGGCTCGCACGCCGTCCCGAAGATCGCTTCGCGACCGCGCGTGAGATGGCGCGGGCCCTCGAGAAGTGCGTCAACCTCGCGCCGACGTCTGAGGTGGGCGAGTTCGTCGAGAAGATGGCGGCGTCCACGCTCGCGCAGCGCGCGGAGCGCGTGGCGAAGATCGAGTCCAGCTCGACCTCGCATGCGCGTCTCGATCCGTTGACGGGCGCACCGCCGAGGGCAGGGTCGGTCCCGGGGGGCTCTGTCGATTCCGACGGTGCGGCGCGCTTCTCCGGGTCGATGCGCACCGCGGTCTTGACGCCGCCATCGGCAGGCGAACCCGCGCCGTCAGAGCTGTCGACTTCGCTCGGCGCCGTGGTCACGTCGCCCAAGGTCTCGCGCCCGCTCGAGCACGTGGCTCTTCACCGCCTGCGGCGACAGGGCGCCCTTCGTCGCGTGGTCGCCGGGGCGGTGGTCGCCGCCTGCGCGGTGCTCCTGGTCGCGCTCGGCGCTTCGTTGCACGGACGCCCGGAGGCCCCCGCGCACGCCGCGGTCGTCGCCGCCGCGCCGGTCGCCGCCCCGCCGGTCGCCGCCGCGCCGGTCGCCGCCCCGCCGGTCGCCGTCCCGCCGGTCGCCGCCGGGCCGGCCGTCGAACCGGCGACCGCCTTGCCCAGCGGGGCGCTTGCGGAGCCCCTCCCGGCCGCGCCGCCCCCCGGCGCCGTCGAGCCCTCCGTCGATCCCGGCGCCGCGGTCGCCTCCGCGCCCGGCCCGCGCGGCAGGGCCGCTGCATCCGCTCCGCGACCGGCATCGCGCCGACCGGCGGCGTCGTGCGATCCTCCGTATACCGTCGACGCCAGCGGCTTCCGGCACTACAAGCGAGAATGCGTTCAGTGACGGACGTCCTCACGCGATGCCGAGTCGTATGCATCGCCTGCTCGCTCCTCGGCGCCACCTTCCCCAGCCCGGACGCACGAGCGGAGCCGACGCCGGCGGACCAGTGCATTTCCGCCGCCGAGCAGTCGCAGCCCCTGCGGCGCGACGGGAAGCTCACCGAGGCGCGCGAAAGGCTCCTCGTCTGTTCCCGCACCGAATGCCCCTCGTTCGTCCGGACGGATTGCACCAAGTGGCTCGCCGACGTCGAAGCCGCCATGCCGTCGATCGTGCTGGGCGCCGTCAACGCATCGGGCGGCGACCTCTCGGACGTGCGCGTATCGGTCGATGGCGTGGAGATCGCACAACAGCTCGACGGCAAGGAGATCGACATCGACCCGGGCTTGCACACGGTCCGCTTCGAGCACCCGGGGAGCGCGCCGGTCGAACAACGGGTCGTCGTGCGCGAAGCGCAGCGCAGGAGGGTCGTGTCCGTCGCGTTCCCGGACGAAGCGGCGCGACCCGCGGTCCCTGCGCCCCCTTCGCCCGACCATCCGTCTCGCGGGCGGTCGCTCGTCGTGCCGCTCGTCCTCGTGGGGGGCGGCGCGTTGGCGCTCGGCGGAGCGACGGCCCTCTGGCTCTCCGGCCTGGCCGACCGCTCGACGCTCGCGTCGGGCTGCGCGCCGACTCACTCCTGCTCGCAGTCGGCGGTGGACTCCGCCCGCGGCAAGCTAATCGCGGGCGACATCACCGGCGGGCTCGGGCTCGTCGCAGCAGCGGTCGGTGCGGGGGTCCTCGTCTTCGGACGTCCGGACACCGCGTCCTCCGGCGGCGCGGCGGTGGGCGTTCGCCCCGTTGCGGGCGGAGCCGTCGTCGGCGTGCTGCAGCGCTTCTGAGTCGTCGACCTGGAACTTCCTCGCTCGCGAGAGATCCGAGAGATCGCGGTCGGCGACTTTCGTGACGGCTGCGTGAACTGCCCTCGGGGCAAGGGCGCGCTTCCCCGGCGGGAAGGCGTTTGGTACGCCATGGCACCTGCCGCGACGCTAACGTCGCGCGCTCGCCCGCCGCAAAAGGAGCTCCCATGAGTGACGCGATCCTGAGCCGTTTCGTTTGGCACGAGCTTTTGACCACCGATCCGAAAGCGGCAGTGGCGTTCTACGGCGAAGTCGTCGGATGGAAGACGCAGGCCTGGGAAAACGGGCAATACACGATGTGGGTCGGCAGCCAGGGCCCCCTCGGTGGGACGATGGACCTGCCGGAGCCCGCTCGCAAAATGGGCGCTCCACCGCACTGGACGTCGAACGTCGCGGTCAAGGACGTCGACGCCACCGTCGCGCAGGCTCGCGAGCGCGGTGGTCGCGTCTACGTCGAGCCGAACGACATCCCGAACGTGGGGCGCTTCGCCGTCATCGCGGACCCGCAGGGTGCGTCGATCAGCGTGTTCAAGCCGGCGCAAGCGATGGACCTCCACGATGCGACCAAGCCCGGCGAGTTCTGCTGGGGGGAGCTCGCGACGACCGATCACGAGGCCGCGTTCCGGTTCTATTCGGAGCTGTTCGGCTGGAAGAAGCTGGGCGACTTCGACATGGGCCCCCGAGGCAAGTACCTCATCTACGGCGTCGGCGAGGTGCGCCTCGGCGGCATGTTCACGAAGGGCAAAGAGATGCCGATGCCGGCGGCTTGGCTCTACTACACGCAAGTCGCCGACCTGGACGCCGCCGTCGCGCGCGCCAAGGCAAGGGGCGCGAAGCTCCTGAACGGTCCCATGGAGGTGCCTGGCGGCGCGCGCATCGCCCAGTTCACCGATCCGCAGGGAGCTTTCTTCGCACTGCACGAAGAGGCCAAGACGAAGCGGTAGCGCGAGCGCCGCCTGGGCGGCGCGCGAGGGTGGCAGGGCGAATTCAACGCGTAGCGAAATGCCTCGTCCGGACGCCCATGGTCGCAGGGCGTCTCAGGGCGATTGGGCGTGGCGAGCGCGACGCGTCTTGACCATGCCCAACCATCCGAGGTGAAGCACGACGAGCGCGAGGACCGACCCCACCGCCGCGAAGAAGAGCTGGGGCGGTCCTGCGGGGGCCGGGATCCCGGGAATCGCCGGTCCCCGCAAAACAGGGGCGCGGTGCGCGACGGCGGCCCCAATCGCACCGCCCACGATGGCGCCGGCGACTCCGGCCGCGATGTTGGCGAGGATGCCCGCCACCCCTCGGCGGAACGCCCAGATCATCCCGGCGAGGCTGGCGCCCCCGCCGATCGCGACCCATGCGAGCCAGGTGTCAACGGACATGTCGCTTCTCCCGGGCAACGCGGAGGACCCCGCTACGGCCGCGATGTTTGCCAGAAGCATTCCAGCCGTTGGGCCGCGCCGCGCGCGGTCAATGGGCCGAGTCAGCGATGCATGCGTAATGTGCGGAGAGCGTCGCGGTCGACGCCAGGTTGCCGTCGGGAGTCGTCGAGGTGGACACCTGAAGGGTAAGCGTGGATTGCGCGGCGAAGGACCCCAGGAGCGCCACGACGTCCCGAGATCCGGCGCCGCCCTTCGGCGGCGCGCCGTCGTTCGCGCGCGTATCGAGCAGGACGATGTCCGGATGGTCGGCGAGAGCGATCGTCACCGCGGCGTCCCCGCTTGCGTCGGCCGGCGCGTCGACGGAATAGTCGAGCGTCGTCCAGCGAGGAACGTGGGTCGCCGGGCATGCGGCCACGAACTGCTGCGAGTGGGTGCCCACGAGCGCAGCCGGCTCCTGGCAATCGGTCCATCTGCCGCTCGTGCACAGCTGCTTGCCGGAGAAGCAGTTGCGAACGCCCCCTTGCGCGGCCAGTGAGACGACGCAGGAGCGAAGCGTTCCTTGTGCGCATGTGGCACCGGACGTCGCCACAGGGTCAGTCGAGCCACTTCCTGAGACGGACGGATCCGCCGGCGGAGACGTCGCCGCAGGCGCGGACTCCCCCGTGTTGGCGCCGTCGACTCGCCCCTCGGGAGCACCACCGCATCCCGCCGCGGCCCCGACCACGAGGACAGCACAGACCCGGTACCACCGCATGGTCGGTCTTCTGACCGACGGCGAGCCCGACTGCAAACGCAAAATCGACGCAAGATGGAGAAAACGTAGTGGGTCAGAGTTACCCCACATTCGCGTCCCGCGTCCGCGTCCGCGTGCACGTACACGTTCGCGTAGCGCGCAGCGCGCGGCGCTTGCCCTCCCTCCTCAGGTCCCGGAGTACTCGCAGCGGCCGCCGGTGCACGGGACGCTGTCGCAGCAGTCGGAATCCACCGCACACGACTGGCCGTACAGGGCGCACGTGCCGGCGTCGCCCGTGCCACCGCAAGGCCCGCAGACGCCCTGCGTCGATCCGGCGGCGGTGATGCAGCTCTCGCCCGCGCAGCAGTCGGCGTTCACCGTGCAGCCGCCGCACGCCGGCACGCACGACGACGTGTAACAGACGAACTTGGGAACGCCGGAGTCCGCACCGGCGTCGGCGGCGGCGGCATTCGGGACGCAGGGCAAGCCGCTGCAGCAATCGGCGCTCGAAACGCACGCGGCGCCTGCGTTTGCGCACTGCGAGTTCGTGCAACGAGGGACGCCGACGTTGTCCGGCTTGCACGTGTTCTGGTGGCAGTTGCCGCTGCAGCAGTCGCACGAAGCGGTGCACCCCATGCTCCCCAGGCGGCAGACGTCGCCGTTCGGCTTGCAGGAGAGCGGATTGCGGCAGATGCCCAGCACATTCGGCGGCGTGACGGTGCACGCGCCCGGTTGGCTGTAGCAGCAGTCGCTGTCCTCGCGGCACACGTCCCCGACGACGTGGCAGCCGCTCGCCGGCTGGCAAACGAAGACGCCGGTCGGGCCGTACGGCGCGCACAGCCGGCTGCAGCACGGGCCGCCGCACGCGACGGCGCCGGAATCCGGCGCAGCGACGCCCCCGCAAACCGTACCGTCCGTGAGTCCGCAGTTCGCCGCGCCACTCGGGGGCGGCCCGCAGGTCCCGAGCGTTGTCCCGGCGGCGACGTTGCAGATCGCGCTGCAGCAGTCGGCTCCGGAGGAGCACACGTCCCCCTGCTGCCCGCAGAAGGAAGACGGCGCGCAGACGCTCCCGGAGCAGAGCCCCGAGCAGCAAGCCGCGTCGCTCGCGCACGCGTTTCCGAGGGTCTTGCAGCTGCCGTTCAGCGTAGTGCAGGTGCCGTTGCAGATTCCGCTGCAGCACTGGGAGCCGCTCGTACACGCCTGTCCGTCCGAAGTGCAGGCCGGGATCGTGCAGACGCCGCTCACGCAGTTCCCGCTGCAGCAGTCGGCGGCGCCCATGCACGCGCTTCCCGTCTTCACGCACGCGAGCCCGCTGTCGTTGGCGGATCCGCTGTCGGTCGCCGGACCGCCGTCGCCCGTCGAGCCCGCGTCCCCGTTCGCGGCGCCATCGCCGCTCGCGCCCGAGTCGGTGCCGCCGTCATCGCCAGGCGCGGCGTCTGCCGTCGGGCCGCCCTCCCCCGCGCTCGCGGAGTCGTCGCCGGCGTCGGCCGATGCGGCGTCCCCGCCGGTGGTGGCGTCGTCGCCTGCCTCGGATCCGCTGCTTGCGTCGCCCAGGGTCGCGTCGCTCGCCGGACCGCCGTCTCCCGCCGCGGTGGCGTCCGTCCCGCCGCTCGCGTCGGCGCCGACGGTCCCGTCCATCCGCGCTCCGTCCGCGCTCGTGCCGCCGTCCTGCGGCGTCGTCCCATCGCCGGTGGCGCCGTCGGGACCGGCCGCGCCGCCATCGGGATTCGTGGCGTCTGCCCCCGAATCACCGCCGGCGCCGGTCTCCGATTCGCTGCTGCCCCCGCAGCCCGGCAGGGCTACGCATGCCGCCGCGAGGATCGCTACGACGGCTATGCACGAACGCAACCTGTCCATCATCCCTCCCCGTTCCCACCGAATTGCTGCATATGGCCGCACTACTGCAGCAATCGCAGGATCGCGCATCGCCTTCCAGATAGCAATCCTTTAGCGTGCTCCCGCGCTACGCGAAGCGGGACCTCCCGCAGCTTTTCCGGCCGCAGGCGCTCGGGCCGCGGGCGCCGCCGGAGGTTTCTCCTCCTCCTGCTCCTGCTTTTGCGCGCGCATATGGAGATCGCCGACACCCCACCACCAGGGTCGCGCGTAGACCGCGAGCACGAGAAGAACCAGCGCCACGAGACGGCAGCGCAGGACCTGCCAGAGCGCCACACGCCCATGCGCGCGAGGGGACCGAGCGACGGACCGCGCCTCGGGCGTGCGAAGCACCGGCGCTACGTCTTCGGGTCGAACCGCGGATGCGGGGACAGCAGCAGCGGGCGCAGGTACGGCGGCATCATTGGACTCGGGCACGGGGACAACATCGGAAACGACGCCCGAGACCTCCGGCGGGTCGTGTGCCGCCGGAGCGTCATCCGGGCGGCGCGCATCGATCTCCGTCCTCTCTTCGCCGTCTTGTTTCTCTCGCCTTGGCGTCGTCCCCGCGAGCACCAGGGTGGCGCCCTTCTTTTCGAGGAATGCCGGCTTCGACGGCGAAAGCGGCCGCCCGAACGTCGATTCCGCCCGCGGCCCGATACCCGATTGACTGCGCGGAGCGGTCCCGGTCCCTTCCACGCTGCGCGACACCAGGTCGCGCAGGGTCGCAACGCTCACCGCGGTGGTCTTCTCGTCGTCGAGCTCGTCGTGCAATTGGGGGAGGGCGCTGAGCGAGCGCACCGTCGAACTCTCGCGGGAGCTGAACATGCTTCGTACTCCTTCGCACTGCGGGCCCCTGGATTCACGAGCGAGCTCCGACCCGGGCGAGCGCGGGCTCGCATCGACTCCGAGGAATCATTCATCGTAATTCACGCGAGATCGGGCGCCACCCGCGGTGTGCTGATTTTGGATATCGCCGGCGTCCCGAAAAGTGCTGGTCAGTGCGTCGACCGGTGTGCGCGAGGGGGGCGCTGTCCGCCGTCAGTCGCCTTCGACCTCGTAGTAGTCCGGCGCACGTCGAGCGCAGAAGGCCTCGATGCGCCGGCGGTCTTCTTCGCTCAGGGCTTCGAACATGACCCCGATCCCCGGAGTCGTGACGTCCGGCACGTCGCGCACCCAGCGAATGCGGCCCCGCGTGACGACGGGGCCGTCGGGGAGCGTCAGGACCACTTCGACGGGGGTCCCGATGGGGAGTCGCCGCCACGTCGCGATGAAAAGGCCGCCGTGGGACAGGTTGCGCGTCAGGCCTACGAAGAAGTTCGACTCGCTGACCATGGACACCTCCGCGTCGACGCGAACACGAGAGGCGGCTCGTTGATCGAAAGCACCCTTCGGTGCTTGATCCTCGTCGGAAGACGCTTCGCAGCGACGGGGGGGGACCGAAGAAGCTCGCGGCACGCGGTCATTCATCGTTCCAATGATGAAGCAACGGCGGGGCCAGGACATCCGATCGGGATTGGATCCTCGCACCCGGGGAGAGGCGCGTACCTTCCGCGCTGACCCGGGGGAACGATGTCGCTCCGGATGCCAGCTTGGGCGCCCGCGACGTGGGCGCGACGAGTGGCGCGACGAGCGCCCTCGCCGATCCGCGCGGAAGTCCTCTCCGTTCGGTCTGAGGACGAATCGTCTCACCAGTGGTTCGAGCTTAACCAGACAAGCGCGCTGACCGGTCGCAGTGGACCGCCGGCGGCTGGTTCGAAGAACGCCCCGCGACGGCTGGTCAGACGAGCGGAGAGAGACCGCCCCGAGACGAACCTCGCCGCGGGCACCACCCGTGCAATGGGGCCTCGCAAGTCTGCAAAGTCAAACTCGGAGGTCCCCATGCGAATGCGCGCGCCCTCCGTCGTCGCGCTGACAGGCATCGCCGGAGCGATCGCCTGTTCGCACGCCGACGTGCGTCCCGATTGGTCGTGCAACGAAAGCGCCGTGCCGAACGGCCAGCGTCTGGAATGCTCGACATCGAATATGTCGGTGGACGACGTGCCGTACACGTGCAATTCGTTCGGCGACTTCAACCCGAATTGTCCGCCGCCCGGCGCGGGCGCCGACGGCGGCACGATGGATTTCAATCCCGACTCGTCCACGGCCACCGGACCTGACTCGGGAGGGGGTACGGGGGACGGTGTGCCGCCCGGAGGCAGCAGCACCGGAGGCGGTACGAGCGGGAGCACGAGCGGCGGCAGCACCAGCGGGAGCTCCGGTGGCAGCACGAGCGGCGGCAGCAATGGCGGCGGCCACGGTGGCGGCAATGGGGGCTGTCTCTTATACACATCTGACGCTGCCGACGATCTTACGCGTGTA
>CALKVG010000733.1 GCA_937998045.1 uncultured Myxococcales bacterium | reverse complement strand
CAGTCCCCTGACGGAGCCGCCGTCGAGCAGGGCCCCACCGCTGGAGTCGTCAGTTGCCGAGGAGGACATCCACCCGGCGATCGCGCTGCCAGGTACCTTCGTCGGTTCCGGACGCATCCATGGCGCCGCGCGAAGTTGCCTGGGTCTTGCCCTGGTCGAGGCCGCGCGCGCTCAGGTACTTGCCCACCGCGTCGGCGCGGCTCTGCCCGAGGGTGAAGTTGTAGTCCGATTGACCGCGCGGGTCGGCCCGGCCCACGAGCTTCACGGACCGTCCTCGCAGCGGACCGGAGGTGAAGCACTTGGCGACTGCGTCCAGGGGGCTTCGGTTTTTCTGTGTGACGCGCGAGGAATCGAAGGTGAAGTAGGCGTCGGCGTCGGGGATGCCGCACTTCGAGCGAATCTCGTCCGAGATGCTGACGCTGGATGCAACCGGCGGACGCGCGGAGTCCGTAGCCGCGGTGCTCCGTGCGCTGGCAACGGGAGGCGCCGCGTTCGCATCGGGCGGCTTCGCTCCGCCACACGCGACACACAACGAGGCGGCGACGGCAAGGACCTCACGGCGCGCGCAACGAAAGGGGCACTTCATCGTAAACCTCCAAAAGGCTGTTGTGCGCCGGCGAGCAGCAACCGATGTGCCACTCCGGAGCGGGGCCTTCGCCGACAAACTGCGCATCCGAGTGCAGAGTCATTTCGACTCGTCCGGGTCGAAACGACACGGATATGCCAGGGAACGAAATGTACCGGCGCCGCCACGCGGAATAGTCTCCCGGCGCCGAGGATTGAGTGCGCATCTTGAAGCTCTTCGTCGCGCTATGCGCCGTCGCAACCTTCCTGCTCGCGTCGCGCGTGAGCCACGCCGAGAGTTGGCAAGCTCCGATTGGCGGCGCCGCTCTGCCGCTAGGGGAAGGACGGGTAGCCTGCGCCGGTACTTCCGGAGATTGGACGATCGAGCAGGACGGGCACGCCGTTCGACCTCCGGCGTCCAGCGACTCGCCGGGCAAGGCGTTCGACTTGCGAGTCGCACCGACCGCAGCGCAGTGTGCGGCGACGACGACCGTCGTCCGGCTGGTTGCGACCGGGCGCTGGCCCGCGATGGACGCGGCCGGAACGACCCTGTTCGTCGACGACGGCAGGGTCGAGGTACGGGGGCGCGGACTTCGGGGCGCGCAGGTGCGCTGGCAGCTCGGACATCGTTCGGGAATGGACCGGTGCCCGCAACCGCAATCCGACCCGTCGGGCGAGCGCTGCAGCATGGCCGTCGGACGTGGCCTTCCCGCGGACCCTTCTGCTGGTGATCTCTCCTGGCTCCCGGCGGGGGCCAGCGACGCGGCCGACGCCGTCAGCTTCGATGCGTCGGGGCGCCGCGTGCCGCGGGAGGAGCTGGTCCTTCGCCCCGCTCGCGTGGTGGTCTCGGCCCTGTTGCCGCCCGGCGTGAGCGTGGATCTCGCGGGAGGAACGGCTTCGCGCATTCCGCTGCTGCACCCGGAAGCGGTCGCGGGGGCCGATTGCGGCTCGGCAAGCTGCGCCGTGTCGAACAACGTCGTCTTCGTCAGCGGGCTCTCGACCGTTTCGGGGACGTTCGCCGTTCGCTTGCGGCTAGCGCCGCGAGTGGTGCTCCAGCGGGGAGATCGTTTGACGCCGCGCCCGTCGTCCAGGTCCCGGTCCTTCCGTGTCCGATGACCATCGCATCCGGCGAGGCCCTCCGAGACGTCGACGCCAGTCGAGCCGTCGTTCGGGTCGACGCCCGCTGCGCGGCGGACGCAAGGAGCCTGCGCTGGTTCAGCGCGGGAAGGACCGTCGACGTACTGGAGGAGATCGCCGCCGGCGGCGCCGCTTACGTGCTGCTCGGCGTCGGGCGCGTCGAGGGGGACGAACTCGTGATCACGGCGAGTCGCGGTGCGGCGGACGGGTCGGTCGTCGGTCAGGCTCGCGTCAAGGCGCGCGCCGTGCCACTCCCGCACGCGACCGTCGCTTTGCCGGACCGCGGGGCGGTGGATTTCATCCCGAACAACCGCCCTGCGACGGTCCAATGGGCCAAAGCGGCGAATACCGGCCAGCTCTATCTAATACCCCTCGACGGCGTATACGACGTCAGCGTGCGCGACGGCGTCACGACGGTTCAAGGCCAGCGAGGCGCGGGAGGCTTCGTCGCCCTCCCGAGGCGCACGTCACGCAGACCATCGTCATCCGCGCCGGGGACACACCCAGGCTCGTCTGGATCCACGGGGTGCTCAGGCAGTTCGACCGGGTGACCGTTCGCCTCTCCCATGCCGACGAGCAAGGCACGTCGGAGGGGGGGCACGAGGAGCCGAGCGCGCAATGGTCCATCATCTTCGGCACTGGCCACTTCCGACTTTACGGCACCACGGCGATACCTACGGGCCTGTATCGATTCAGCGATCCTCGATATAGCGGCATCCTCAGCCTGAGCCTCGGCGTCCTGACGCGCGTGACCTGGCTCGACTCCGAGGGGCACGAGGGCTTCCTCGGGCTCGAGGGAGGCGTGATGACCGAGGGGCTCCCCGCGGACAAGTCGCCGACAGGCGACAACGCGCCGCTAACCGCAGTGGCCACCGTCAGCGGAATCGGTCTCAGCGTACCCATAGCCAACCGGTCGCTCGCGACGGAGACGAGCATCAACCTGCACGCGTGGGTCGAGTACGAAGTTTCGCGCACCATCGGGGGGCAACCCGGCTCGCCGCTCGGATTCGTATTCGGACCGAGTATCTCGATTGGCAACGTAGGAACCAATTTCTGACGAATCCCGAGAACTCGTGGACCGCCGGCGCGCTCACGAGCGATCGATCCGGAACTTCTCCACCTTCCGGTAAAGCCTCTTCCGGTCGTATCCGAGCACGCGGGCGGCCGCCGTCATGTTCCCCTGCACCGCCTCGAGTACGCGCTCGATGTAACGACGCTCGACCGCTTCCATGGGTACGAGCTCCGACGGGTCGTCGGAGGCGATGAGCACGTGGGATCGCTGGTACTCACGAATCTTCTCGGGCAAGTCGTCGACCGCGATATGGTCGTAGCGCGTGAGGGCCACTGCGCGCTCGATGCAGTTCTGCAGCTCGCGAACATTGCCCGTCCACGGATACGCGAGCAGGCGTTGAGCCGCGGCAGGAGAAATGCCGGCCACGTCCTTCCGCGAACGAGCCGCGAAGCGCGACAGGAAGTGCTGCGCGAGCTCCAGAGCGTCGGCGCCGCGAGCGCGCAGGGGCGGCATGGCGATCTGCACGACGTTGATGCGAAAGTAGAGATCCTCGCGAAAGCGACGTTCTTCGATAGCGTCTTCCAGGTCACGGTTCGTGGCGGCGATGATGCGCGCGTCGACGGGCGTTTCCTGCGTGCCGCCGACGGGGCGAACGGTCCGCTCCTGAAGGACGCGAAGGAGCTTCGGCTGAAGCGGGAGCGGCATGTCGCCGATCTCGTCGAGGAAGAGAGTGCCGCCGTTGGCTTGCTGGAACAACCCGGGGCGTGACTCCCGGGCGTCGGTGAACGCACCGCGGACGTGACCGAATAGCTCCGATTCGAGCAGGGCCTCGGGTACTGCCGCGCAGTTGACCGGAACGAACGGCTTCTGGGCGCGACGGCTCCTGTTGTGAAGGGCACGGGCGACGACCTCCTTGCCGGTACCGCTCTCGCCCGTCAGCAGCACCGAGACCTCCGCGTCGGCCACCCGATCGATGAGATCGTAAACACGCCGCATGGCGTCGCTCTCTCCAATGAGCTCGATCGCTCGCTTCGGAGCTCGCGCCGCCTCGTCCCGGAGTCGGCGAACCTCGTCGCGCAGCCGCTTGTGGCCCAGTGCGCGGTCGAGCGCGATGACGAGGGCGTCCAGCTCGACCGGTTTGCTGATGAAGTCGTAGGCGCCCACACGAATGGCCTGCACCGCGGATTCGAGCGAGCCGAACGCGGTGAGCACGAGGACCAGTACATCGGGCCACCTCTCGACGACACGCGCACATAGCTCGATGCCGCTCGACCCCTTCATGTTTAGGTCCGTCACGACCACATCGAAGGGCTCGAGCTCCAGGAGAGAAACGGCAGCCGCGGCCGAGGGCCGCCATGCTGCGTCGTAGCCACGCCGGCGGAGCCCGGCCTCCAGGGTCTCGCACAGCGCCTCGTCGTCGTCGACCACCAGAACACGCCCGCTGCCCACGAGCGAAGAAAGCCGCGAAACGCGGCGCCTGTCCAGCGCTCCCGCATTCGGATCGTAGGGCCGGCGCCCAGCGCGCCGTGCGCGACCCCACCGGGTCATTGGGACCCAATGGGTCGAAACACCTCGATTTGCCGGCGGCATAGCGGGCGTGGGCCGGGATGTTTTGGTCCGGGCCGAGCCCGCTGAAAGGCACGCCGGGTGCCTACCTCTGCAATGCGATGCCCCAAGACGAATCCAACGCCCCCGTCCTCCCCTGGCGCGCCGCCCTGATGGCGCTGCCCGCTCACTCGCCGCCGCGCATCTTGGTAGCCGAGGACGACCCCGAGATGCGCCGGCTCGTGGTCGAGGCCCTGCGCGAGGACGGCTACGACGTCCTCGAAGCGCGAGACGGCGGCCGGCTGCTCGTCGAACTGGCGAGGGAACTCGCGGCGGCGCGCGGCCGGACCTGGTCGATCTCCTCGTCACCGATCTGCGGATGCCCGTATGCAATGGCCTGCACATCGTCGAGCAACTGCGAACTCCAGGGTGCCTGACCCCGGTCATCATGATGACCGCCTTCGG
This sequence comes from uncultured Myxococcales bacterium, assembly GCA_937998045.1. Lineage (GTDB taxonomy): Bacteria > Myxococcota_A > Polyangia > Polyangiales > Polyangiaceae > Palsa-1150. The sequence goes on along the minus strand of CALKVG010000733.1, from coordinate 5,002 downwards.
GGACGCCGTGACGCGCGACCGAGCCCTCGCGCTCGGCGCCGTGATTTTCGACAAACCCTTCGACGTCGACGACCTCGGGACCGCGGTGGCGTGCCTCCTTCGACGCGGCGACGACTGAGCGCCTAGCCGAGCGTGAGCGAGGCTGTGTGCCTGTATTATCCAACACAGGCACCTACCACTCCCCCACGATGCGGCTGGTCCAGAAGCTCTCCTTTGCGTTCGTCCTCGGTTCCAGCGCGATCCTCATCGCCAACGGATACCTTCGGGTCCGGCGCGAGACGGCTGTCTTCGAAGCGGATCGCGTTCGCGACCACGACCTCATCGGTCGTACGCTCGGGGCGTCCGTGGCGGCCGTGTGGCGCTCCGAAGGAGAGGACCGAGCGCTCCGCCTGGTGCAGGCGGCCAACGCAGGCGAGAGTAGAATTCACTTCCGCTGGGTGTGGCCGACGGGACCCGACGCGGCGACCGATCTTCACATCGACCCGACGACGCTCGCCGGCCTGGCGCCGGAGACGACCTTCACGCGCATCGCGCCCGATGACCGCGGCGCGCCGCAGCGATTTACGTATGCCATCGTGGCTCTGCGCGACCGAATCGGCGCGCTGGAGCTGTCGGAGCCGCTCGACGCCGAGCGAGCGTTCGTCCGCCGTACCGTGATCGAGACCGCCCGAACCACGGCGGTCCTCGCGCTGACGACGGCTCTGCTGTCGTACCTGCTGGGCTCGTGGCTGGTCGGACGCCCGGTGCGCGCGCTAGTGGGGAAGGCGCGCCGCATCGGGCGCGGTGACTTCACCGGTCCCCTTCAGCTCGCGTCCCGAGACGACTTTGCGGAGCTCGCCGCCGAGCTCAACGCGACCGCAGAGGCGCTCGTCGTGGCGAATGAAACCGTGGGGCGGGAGACGTCGGCCCGCATCGTGGCCCTGGAACAACTCCGCCATGCCGACCGGTTGACCACCGTCGGCAAGCTGGCGTCCGGCGTCGCTCACGAGCTCGGGACGCCGCTGAACGTGGTCATCGCTCGAGCGCAGATGATCGCGTCCGGCGAGGTCGGGCAACCGGCGTCGCGCGACTATGCGCGCGTGATCGTGGACTCGGCCCAGAAGATGACTCGCATCATACGTCAGCTGCTCGAGTTTGCGCGGAGACGCGACCCGCGGAAGGAGACGAGCGACATCGCCGCCGTCGCCCGTCACGGGCTGGACCTCTTGCGACCGCTCGCCCAGAAGCAGAGCGTCTCGCTCGTCCTCGACGACCGGGGTGGGCCCTACGACACGAGCGTCGACTCCGCTCAGATCGAGCAGGCGCTCACCAACCTTATCGTCAACGCCATCCAGGCGAGCCCGGGCCCAGCAGAGGTGTCCGTGCAGGTTCGGCGCGAGCGCCGCGACCCACCGGCAGACCACGGCGGCGAGACCGAGGACTGGATCGCGCTTCGCGTCCAGGATTCGGGTCCCGGAATCGCTCCCGAGAATCTGGGGCGCGTGTTCGAGCCGTTCTTCACCACCAAGGACGTCGGCGAGGGTACCGGCCTGGGATTGTCGGTCGCCTACGGGATCGCCCGCGATCACGGCGGATGGATCGACGTGCAGAGCGAGCCGGGGAAAGGAAGCACGTTCACCATCTTCGTTCCCGCGGAAGCGAGCAGCTCTGCCGTCAGCGAGCGACGGTGAGCGGTGCGTCCTGCGGCGGACGCAGGCGGTAGCCGAAACCACGGACGGTTTGGATCATCCCGGCGTGCGATCCGAACCTGCTCCTCAGGCGGCCGATGTAGACATCCAGCACGTTGGACCCGTAGTCGACAGGCAACGTCCAGATGCTGGAGAGGAGGTCGGAGCGTCGAACCGCGCGGTTGGTCCGATCCACGAGGAAGAGGAGGAGCGCAAACTCGCGATCGGTCAGGTACAGATCTTTGCCGGCAAGCACGGCGTGGCGCTCCAGCCGATCGACGACCAAAGCGCCACAAGCAACTTTGGCTGGCGTCGCCGGAAGGGCCCATCCGGCAGCGGCGACGTCGCGCTCGAACGGCCTTCCGATGGGCGGCGGATCCGGAACCGTGAGCCCTACGACGGCGTCGTGTTTCCGATTCGTTTCCATTGGAAGGACAGGCCTACGGCGGTGTTACGCCCCGGAACAGAGCGTATGCACGCGAAACGTGCCGCGGACCAGCACCAAGAAACGTACGCCCCGATGCCCAAATCAGAGCGCTCGCAGACCGCTACGCGAGCGTTTCGAAGAGTTCCCTCATCTGCTCGGCGAACGCGGCGGCTGCGACGGGCAGAACGCGGCCGCGTCGGCTGGCCAGGGCGAGCGTCGCGTCGGCCAGGCTGCGATCCGCCAGCGGAATGGCTCGCATGCCGCTCGGATCGGGATTGCCCGCGATGAGAAACTGAAAGCACACGGCCATGTTCTGCCGCGCGAAGGTCTTGGTGAGCTCCACCGAGTTCGAGACGAGCACCGGCTCGAACGTGAAGGATGCCTTCGCAAGGGCGCGGTCGATCAGGCCCCTCGCGGCGAGGGACTGGTCCGGCAGAGCGATGGGATAAGCGACGCACTCGCGAAGCCGAAGGCTGGCACGCCCGGCAAGGGGATGATTGGGAGCGACCAGCGCGCAGAGCGGCTGGTGCACGGACGCGAGGACGCTGACCTCCGGACGTTCGAGCAGATCGTGAGTGAGGATGAGATCCGCCGCGTCGTTCGTCAGCGCATCGGTGAGACCGTTCGGCCCGTCGATCCACACGTGGAACGTCACGCTGGGGTGCACCTTCTGGAAGCGCGCGACCGCCGTCGGCAGCATGTGCCCGGTCACCGACTCCGCCACCGCCAGCCGAACGCGCCCGTGCAACAGCCGGCGCAGCCCCTCGATCTGTGCGCCCACGTGCTCTAGCTCGCGGATCGAACGTCGAACGTAGGCCAGATAGATCTCGCCAGCTGCCGTCGGGCGAACACCGCGGGGGAGTCGCTCGAAGAGCGCAGAGCCGACTTCCTCCTCGAGATCGAGGATCCGGCGATTGAGCGCCGAGGACACGATGTGGAGCGCCGCCGCGGCCTTCCGGATCGATCCGTAGCGGGCCACGGCGTCGACGCACGCGAAGATTCGTGGGGGCGACAAGGGACGGAGAGCAGGCGCACTCGCGCCTTTCTTCGTCGTGCCCCTCGGTGCGGGCGCCGATTTCGACCTTCCTGAGCGCATCGGCGACCCAGTGTACATCCGGCGCCGGTTCGGTGTTCCGACGCGCCGTTCGCCGGAGCCGTCAACGAACGATGAGGTGCTCGGCGTGGCCGGGCCTAGGTCACCGGAACGAGCGTCAAGCTTCGTCCGGCCATTCGTGCAAGGGGCTCCCTTGAGCGGAGAGCGCGACGTATCTCCGCAGCATGCGCTCGCAACACTCATCGGAGATGCCTCCCAGCTTTCGCAAGATCGAACGCTGCCAGGCCGCGCCGGTGATGCGCCGATCCACCCGCGCAGCGACGACGTCGAGCAGGCGAGCGATCTCGGTCTCGGCGACGCCGAGGCGCGACAAGCCGCGCCTGGCGATGGGCAACAGCTGCGGGACCAGTGCGTAGACGGACGTCGGGCGCGGCGACGGCGCTTCCGCGCACGGCCACAAGAGCTCGGCCTCCATCCCGTAACGCGCCGCTTCGTAGAAATTGCGACGAGCCTGCCCGAACGCGATCCTGTGGACGAGCGTGTCGGCCTCCGGCGCAAGCCCCGCGGTCAGCCCGCAAAGGAAGGCGGCATTCGCCATCATGTCGAGGACGGTGGGACCCGCAGGGAGCGCGCGCAGCTCGATGCGCAGGTGCCCGCCTCCGGCGCCGTCGTAGACAGCGCGGTTCCAGCGCCACACCGTCCCGTTGTGGAGCGCCAGCTCTTCGAGCTTCGGGGTACCGCCGGCGCCAACGCACTCGAGCGGGGCCTCCGCACCGACGACTGGCAAGAGGGGCACGTGCATCGCGACCGTCTCTTCGAAGAGCTCGAGAGCGCCCTGCCGCACCCAGCCGTGCCCGAACGTTACGCGAGCTGCCCGCCAGTCCTCGCTGGTCGCTTCCGAACGATCGTCGACCGCCTGACGGAAAAGCGCGATGCGTGTCTCGTCCCACAGGCGCCGACCGAGGAAGGTCGGGGAGTTCGTCGACACCGCGAGCGCAACAGCCGTGGCGATCTGCGCGGCGTTGTAGGTGCGGGCGAACTCCTGCGGCGCGACGCGAAGGTGCAGCTGGAGCGACGTGTTGGCTCCCTCCAGCGTCGGCTCGTCGGCCTCGATGTCGAGCTGGTCCATTCCTTCGATATGAACCCGGAACGGCGCGCGCCGCATGCGGCGGATCCCCGCCGAGAGCGCCCGGTATCGAGCAGCGTCGGTGAGGACGAGGTCCTCGGCGCGCAGCGTGGGCAGGATTCCGATCGTCACGACGCGCGCGCCGTGCTTCGCAGCGCTGCGGCCCGCTTCCGCGAGGGCGTCCTCGAGGTCGCGGCCGATCGCTTCGAACGGCCGCCCATGCGCGGGTACCGGGCGACTGTTGATCTCGAGGTTGAACCGGTCCATCTCGAGCGTGAGGCGCGGGTCGCCAGACGTCTCGAGCACGAGGCCGTTGATCGGCCGCGGCCGACCCCGGTCATCGACGAGGTTCAGCTCGAGCTCCGCGCCGAGCGACGCCGGGCCCGCCCCGAAGCCCGGCCGCGCCAGGAGCAGGCGCAGCGCGGCCAGGCTATCGCTGAGCCTCTCGCAGAACTGCGAATAGTCCTCCTCGTCGAACGCCTCGCGGTCGATGTGCAGGCCCATGGCCGCCGTCCTGCAAATTTCCTAATTCGCTCGCCGTCACGGTGCCAGCGACGCCAGGAATCCGAACGCTGCCGTTCAGAACCGGCCCACGAGGCCGATTCCTCCACCGCTCGCGCTGAGGTAAGGCGCCGGAAGAATCGTGGCTCCGAGGTCGTTGCGTACGAGGACGTTCCTCGGACTGGTCAATCCGACCAAGAGCATGGCGATACCGCCGCACTGAGCGA
>CALKVG010000732.1 GCA_937998045.1 uncultured Myxococcales bacterium | reverse complement strand
AGGCGGCCGGCCGCCTCTATCATCGCGAGGCGCTTCTCGGGCCGCTTGTCGGGCGCGCGATGATGGGGCATGCCGGGCTCGCAGAGCCGAGGGCTGGCGCACTCGAGCATGAGGCCCAGGCTCACGTTGACCTCCTTGAGCCGCGCCATCTCGACTTCGGTCAGCAGGCCCGCGTTCGTGTGCGGGAGGAGCCCGTGGGAGAGCGCGATGCGCGCCGACGCGTGGAGGTACTCGACCGTGCTCGACTGCCCGAGCTCCGCGAGCGTGCGCCGGTACGCCGAAAAGGCTCTCTCGGGCTTGTCGCCGAGACAGAAGAGCGCCTCGCCGCAGCCGAGCGCGCGCGCTTGCGCCAGCGCGCGTGCGACCTCGTCCGGCGTCATCGTCCACTCGCCCGGGTCGCCCGGCGACCGGCGGAACGAGCAGTAGTCGCAGCGGTTGCGGCACACGTTGGTGAGCGGGAGAAATACCTTCGGCGAGTACGTGACGACGGGGCCGAAGGTCGCGTCGCGCGCGGCGCGAGCCGCGGCGCGGATCGCCGCCAGGGAGGTGGCCGGCGCGTCCGCGAGAGCGAGCGCCGTCTCGTCCGGGAGGGGTTCCCCGCGAGCGGCCCGTTCGAGCGCGCGATCGGCCGGCGTGTCAGGTAACACGCCGGCACTCGCTCCCTTCGAGTCGATCGAGCACCGGGTCAGCCCATGGCATGGACCGAGAGGGGCTCGATCTCGTACATGACGCGGACTTCGCCGGGCTGGCGGAACGGGTACTTGTCCTGCCCGAGGTACTTCTTCGCGAGCGCGTCGATGTTGGCGTCGGCGCCCTCTTCGGTCTCGCGCACGACCTTGCCGCGCACCGAGATGTGCGAGTACGGGTTGTCGGGGTCGACGATCGAGAGCGCGACCTTGGCGTTCGTCGACATGTTGCGGTCCTTCACGCGGCCGCGCGCGGTATTCACGACGAACTTCCCGTCGTTGTAGAAAAACCAGACGGGGGTCACCTGGGGCGAGCCGTCGCCCATGACCGTGCCCAGGTGGGCAAGAGCTTTCTTCTGCGTGAGAACCGGGAGGAACTTGTCGGGGATGGTCTTGTTCGCCATGGGGGGTGCCTCCACGAGCTTTGCGGAGCTCACGAATAGCACCAGGTGGCCGCCCACTGCGAGCGGCCCCATGGGCACCGAGAGAGAGCGACGGAAGCGAGACCGCTATTGCGGCGGGTTCGGCACCACGACTGGCGGCGCAACCGTGTCCGGAATGACGCAGGACGAGAGGTCGAAGAGCATGAACTCGAGCGCCTTCTCCTGCGGAGAAAGATCGCCGGTGCCGCACCCGGCCGGAGGGGGGGCCGTATCTACGCACTGGCCCGTGGTTCCCGCGGCGGGAGCGCCCGCGACGTGCAGGTCGCTGAAGACGGCGCGCCCGCAGTACATCGGCATGCTGCCCGGCGCCGGATTCAGGCTCACCGGAGTGTCGAACGAGAAGTACATCGTCTCCGCCTGACTCTGGTACGTGGAGGTGATCCAGGGCTGGGACGGCGTGTTCGTGGGGCCGACGACGGCGTTGAAGCGAGGCTGGAAAATCGCCAGGTCAGTGACGTTGGACTGGCCCAAGGCGCCGACGTTCTTTAGCCACTGCTCGAGCGCGACGCCCTTCGGGAATGGCATCGTCGAGCCGTTCAGCGTCTGGTCGATGACACCGTCCAGGGCGCTGCCACTGCACATTCCGCCGCCGAAGCCGCCGCCGCCGCCGCCGCCGCCGCCGCCGGTGCTGTTGGAGCCGGGGGTCCATGTCGCGAGGTTGTTCCCCCAGTCCTGCGGAGCCATGTAGGTCTGGGTGGACTCCGACGGCCCACTGAACCAGGCGTAGTGGTAGTGCGACGCGAATGCGCGCCCGCCCGCGTTGAGGTACTGCTCGAGCACCGGCGGGTTCGCGTTGTAGGTCTCGCCTCCCTCGCACGAGAGCAGCGTGATGTCGTACGGCATCAGGTGCGCCTGCGAGTCCCACAAGTTCGTGTCGCTCTCGGGCGCGCCGGGCATGGGGGGTTGCTCGGGCGAACCGGCTCCACTTCCCCCCCCGCGCCCCCCGCGGCCGCCGCCGGGGTCGCCGCCGGAGAAGACGTGAATGTGGCCGTTGCCGCCCGGCCCCGCGACGTACTCGGACGCGGGCACGCCGATGCGGACCATGAGGCACTCGAGCGAGTCGGCCGAGCCGGTGGAGACCGCGATCTGGGGCATGCTGTCGTTGCTTCCAGCCGCGACGGTGCCCGGCAACGTCAGGGACTTGTCCGGCTGGGGATTGTCCTTGCACTGGGCGACGTTGATCGTCAGTGAGCGACGCCACTTGCCGATCTGGAGGACGAGCGGGACGCTGCTGCCGACGGGGACGTTCGTCAGCGTGAAGCTTCCGTCGACTCCCGTGACGGTGCTGGTAAGGGCGCCGCTCTTGAAGAGCGCGGCGCAATTGCAGGCATCCGGTCCCGTGGGCACGCCCGGCGGGAGAGCCTGGAGGGGCGTGGCAGGGACGTAGACGGCGATGTTGTAGAGCGGGTTCTTGCCCGCAGGGTCGTAGACCTTGCCGCTGACCGTGGTCGACCCTCCGCCGGAGCACGTCACGTTGCACATCAGCCCTGCGGGGCAGATGATGCCGCCGTCAGCGCCGACGGTGCCGCCCGAGCTCGAGCTTGTGGACGTTCCGAAGGCGCTCCCCGAGCTGCCGCTGCTGCTGGCTCCGCCGCTGGAGCCGCCGTTGCTCCCTCCACTGCTATTGCCGCCGTTGCTTCCACCGGTCCCGCTGCCGCCACCGCTCCCGCCAAAGCCGCTCCCGCCACTTGTCCCACCACACCCCGATGTGGAGACGGTGGCCACGAGTGCGCTTCCGAGGACGGCCGTGAGTATGTACGAGTACCGACGCATGGGACCCTCTTATCTGTCACTGGTGCGGCTTCGGATGTAACTGCCGCGGTTACAGACGACGGACGAACGGACACACGAAAAGCACTTCGCTTCGTCTTCTACTGGCGCGCAGGCGCATCCATTCGCTCTCCTCAGACCCGCCCGCGCATCGCTACCTATGGCCACAATTAGGGCCCCCGTCGCAAGAAAAAGCGATGCGACGCCAGAGGGACTCTTGCGTAATTCCAATTTTGCAGCGCCGCTTCGGCGCCCGAGTGGACGCGGCCGCCCTGTCGCGCCTCTCGAGCGTAACAGTCGGCGTGCACCACGTGACGGGTCCCGTAATGGGCAGTCGCGCTCAGATGGGGCATGAAGTGGGGAAAGGGAATCACCAGATTCGAGGTGCGGCAGCGGCACCGGCGCCGCCGCCGCTAGCCGAATTTTGCCGTGCCGCCGCGCATCTGGCCTCGTGGCCTCTCGCGTGGGGGCGATCGTGGCGACGAGGAGAGGTACCATCTCGCAAATGGATTCGTCACGGACCTTGGACGCCCGGCGAGTGTTGCCGGATTTGTTCGCCCGCGTTGTGTGTACCGCGACGTGCACGACTCAGCCTCTGGCTCGGCACAGTGCACGCTCCAGGCCGCACTTGCGTCGCGCCCTTGCGTGTCCTCTTCACGGAGCCTTCCTCGCTTGGGTGGTCGCTGGAGCCGGCGGCTGCGCCGTCGGCATCCCGCAGGCCGAGCTCAATCGCTGTCGCCTGGGAGTGGCGGACGGCAACGAGTCGCTCCCGCTGCGACAGGGGGCGGCGTGTCGGATGGTGGCGCAGCGCCTGGCGGGCGACGAGAAGCCCGCCGACGCAATGGCGTACGCGCGCAAGGCCTGCGAGCTCGAAGACGGGCGCGGCTGCGAACAGTACCTCGCGCTCGCACGAGGCCAGCCTTCGCTACCGCCCGATGAGCTTTCGCGCGCGCGCTCCATCGGGGAGCGGGCGTGCGCAGGTATGGTCGTCGGCGTGGAGGGGACCGACGCGCGACCCTCGATCTGCGCGCGAACGGCAGAGCTTTACCAGGACGTCGAGCCCCGCGGTCCCGACGACGCAGGCCGCCTGTTCGCGCGCGCGTGCAGTCTCGGGGATTCGCGAAGCTGCGCCCACGCGAAGTCCGCCGGCGACGAAGGGGCGATCGCGCCGAAGGCGTCGACGCGCTCGGTCCCGGCGGCGTCCACGGGGATGGCGCCGGCCTTGCCGCGACCGATCGCGACGACCACGGCCGACTCGTCTCGCTCGCTGTCCCAGTGCCACGAGATGCGCCCGTGCGTTGCGCTCGACGTGAACCAGCGGAACTCGAGCGAGGTCGTCGGCACCATCGTAAATCGCTGCGATCGGACCGTCGCGTGCACCTGGTGTCCCTCGCGCGGCGACGTGGTCGACAAGAGCGGCTGCCGCTCCGCGACGCTGGCGCCGAACGAGTCGCGATCGGGCCGCGAGCAAGGCCTCTGGTACGACGGCTTCAACGCGATCGCGTACGACTGCATGGACTCGACCGACGAGAAGGGCTGCCTGGGGATGTAGTGCCAAGCGGTGCCGTCAGGCCCCGTCGAGCCGGAGCACCGGCGTTCCCAGGGCGCTGGCCTCGCGGAGCACGGTGCTCAGCCCCTCGGCTGCGGACGCGTGCACGAGGACGTCCGCGGCGGCGATCCAGGCGAGGGCGCCCTCGCGCGGGACGACGCCGACGAAGCGCGCATCGACGCGCAGCGACCGAGCGAGGCGCTCGAGCCGCGGTCGCTCGGGGCCGTCGCCGACAACGATGAGCGCGTCGGCCGCGCGCGATCGGGCCAGGTACTCGATGGCGAGGTCGACGCGCTTGCCCGGGACGAGGCGACCTACGCTCACGGCTGCGCGGCGTCCGCCGAGCTCGTCGCGGAGGGCGGTGGCTGCGGCCCGCAGGGCCCCGATGTCGGGCATCTCGATCGACGCAGCGCGGACCACGGAGATGCGCTCGACGTGCGCTCGAGCCTGGGCGCCCAGCTTCTCGACGAGCTGGCGGTGCAGCGCGTCGGAGACGAACCGCCAAGAGGCGGCGCGCCGCGCGATGACGCTCGCCGTCAGGTCGCGGGCGGCGCGTGGCATGCGCGCGAGCAGCCGCACGTCTCCCCCGTGGGACACGACCTCGACGCGCGCGTCCTTGGCGGCGCACGCGATGGGCCACGCGCTGGGCACCGCCCAGTGCGCGACGACGCGCTCGGCGGCGAGCCCCCGGATCCGCTGGCGAGCCTGCGCGACCCACGCCGCAGCCCCGAGCGCGCGGAGAGGTCGCTCTCGCACGCGCGCGGCGACACCCGGCCAGCCGAACGCTCCGTCCGGCTGCGGCGTCACGACGACGACGTCGTGGCCCTCACGCTCGAGCTCCCTCGCCTCGGCGCGCACGAAATGTCCCGAGGGGTCGCCGGGAGTCGACGGCCAGCTGGTGGCGATGACGGCGATGCGCATGAGACGCGGGCAAATCCGCCAGCGCGATGGTAATGGACCTTACGGCTCCTCGCCGGCAAAGCGATGACAACGAGCGCGCGAACGGTCTCTCTCTCCGGCCGCATCCTCTATCTCACGGAGGACTCCAACCTCCTCGAGGCGCAGCTCTCGGGGCGCGATCTCGAGTTCGACCCCGACCGCCCGCTCATCGGCGCGATATCCACCGACGAGATCACGCCTGGCTGGGTTTGCTACTACTTCGACGAGACCCTCGGCCGCTACTGCCTCGTGGGCCTTCGGGGCGGAAAGGTGAAGCCGGACGCCCTCAAGGCGGGCGGGTTCTCCGTGGTCGTGAGCGGCATCTCGAAAGGATGCGGCTCGTCGCGCGAGCAGGCGCCCTACAGCGAGGTGGCCGCCGGCGTGCGGCTCGTCATCGCCAAGAGCATCGAGAAGATCTATCGCCAGAACGCGCAGAACATCGGCCTCCTCACGAGCACGGACTTCTCCCTCGTTTCTCGCATCGTCGCCGGCGAGGCGATCCCAATCGAGGAGTTCACCCGCGGGCTGGATCCGATCAGCGCGTCCATCGTCGAGCACGGAGGGCTCTTCGCGTACAACAAGGAGCGCCTCGCCGGCCGCGTCTCGCCACCGGCGGTGACCACCGAAGCGCGCCCGATGACGCTATGCGAGAAGATCCTCGCGCAGCACGCGATCGTCGACGCGCGTTCCGGTCGCGTGGGCGTGCCGGCGGTCAAGCCGGGCGACGCCTTCTTCGCCCGCGCCGACGTTCGCTTTTCGCACGAGTACGTGACACCGATGGCCGACGCGCTCTTCCGCGCGGGCTTCGGCGCCGACGCGCACGTGAGCGAGCCCGAGAGCGTGTTCGCCTTCCGCGATCACTTGACGTTCCTCGACCTCATCATGCCCAAGGCGCACAAAGACATGGGGCTGGACGTCGTGGCCAGAAAGCTCGCGACGGTCCAGGACGACTTCGCCAGGCGCGCGGGAGTGAAGGTTTACGGAGAGGTGCACCGCGACGGGAAGCTCGTCGGCTCGGAGGCGATCTGCCACAACAAGGTGATCGAGGAGCTCGCGCTTCCCGGGCAGCTGGTCATCGGGACCGACAGCCACACGTGCATGGCGGGTGCGCTCGGCTGCTTCGCGTTCGGCGTCGGCTCGACCGACATGGCAAACGCCTGGCTCACGCGCGACGTTCGCGTCACCGTCCCGGAGACGGCGCGCTTCGTTCTGCGCGGGAGCCTGCGACCGGGGGTGTGCGCGAAGGACGTGATGCTCCACGTGCTGAGTCAGCCGTTCTTCAAGTCCGGCGAGGGCATCGGCAAAGTGCTCGAGTTCGCCGGCGATGGGATCGCCCGGCTCTCGATGGACGAGCGCGCAACGCTCACCAACATGGCGGTCGAGGCGGGCGGCTTCACGGGCATCATCGAGGCGGACGAGCTCGTGGTCGAGTACCTGGTCGCCCAACGCGGGCTCGGCCCAGATGAAGCCGACGACGTGCGGCGGCGCATCGTGAAGGCGGACCCCGGGGCCCGCTACTGCGCGACGTTCGACATCGATCTCGCGGCCATCCCGCCCATGGTCGCGACCCCCGGCGATCCACGGAACGGCGTGCCGCTCGGGTCGCTCGGCGGTCCGATCCGCATCGACATCGCCTACGGGGGCTCCTGCACGGGCGGCAAGAAAGCCGACATGGACATGTACGCGAGTGTCCTGTCCCGGGCGGTGGCCAGCGGCAAGCGGGTCGCCGGGGGCGTGCACCTTTACCTGCAGTTCGGCTCGCAGGACATCCGCCGTTACGCGGAAGAGAAGGGTTACATCGACGTGTTTCGGCAGGCCGGCGCCGAGCTCGTCGACCCGTCGTGCGGCGCGTGCATCAAGGCGGGTCCCGGTGCCAGCGATTCACCCGACCAGGTGACCATCAGCGCCCAGAACCGCAACTTCCCGGGCCGCAGCGGTCCGGGCAAGGTCTACCTCGCCAGTCCACTCGTGGTCGCCGCGAGCGCGATCGCCGGCAGGATCGCGCTGCCTGACGAGATTGACGAGGTTTGAGGGGCCTCGACGCCCGCAGTTTCCCGCGCTACTTGTTGCGCTGCCCGTGAGCAGCCTAACCATCCAGCCCAACACTCACGTCGTCGTCGACTACGAGCTGCGCGACGACGAGGGAGACTTGCTCGACGCGAGCGAGGCCGAGGGGGGCCACCCGATTCGGTACGTCCACGGCTACGGAATGCTCGTCCCGGGGCTGGAGTCTGCCCTCGTGGGTCTCAAGGCCGGAGACGAGCGGGACGTCATCGTTCCCGCCGAGGCAGGCTACGGCGAGTACGACGATACGCTCGTGCTGCAGATCGACCGCGCCGAGTTCCCCGACCCCAAGGAGGTCGAGGTCGGTGACGAGTTCGTGGCCGAGTCCCCCGACGGGGACGAGATCGCCATGAACGTCGTCGAGGTCCGCGAGGACGTCGTCGTCGTCGACGCCAACCACCCGCTGGCCGGGATGACGCTCCGGTACCGCGTGAAGGTCCGCGACGTTCGCCAGGCGACGGAGGCCGAGATCGAGCGGGCGGCCGCCGACCTCGACGAGGCCCATGCTCACGTGCACGGGCCCGACTGCGACCACGAGCACGACGACATGCCGGTCGGCGTTGGCCGCGGCAAGCGCACGGTCAATTGAACATCGGAGTAGAGGAGACCATGGCGAGCGCGAACAACAAGACGATCAACCCCTGGGACTGGGACGTGCGTGTGCGCGAGCGCAACTTCCGCAAGGGCATTCTCGACGAGAAAGACGTCGAGAAGTACCTGGGACAGCTGCCGGACGCGGGCGATCAGGCCGAGCCTCTGGGGCTCCCCCAGCCGGCGCTGGGCGGCCGCGAAGAGTAATCTCCTCCCACCGGGAGCCAAGCGAGGAGAGCGCGGCTTTGAGCGATGACAAGAGCAAGGCGGCGGGATACGGGCAGGGCGAAGACGCGCTGCCCCGCACCGATTTCGCGACGTTCGTTCTGTCGCTGAGTCACTCGGCCCTGATGCATCTGGGCGAGGCACCCAACCCGGAGACGGGCGGGGTCGAGAAGAGTCTGCCGCTCGCGCGACAGACGATCGACCTCATCGCGATGCTCGAGGAAAAGACAAAGGGCAACCTGACGGGCGACGAGGAGCGGCTCATCGGGCAGATCCTGTTCGACCTCCGGATGCGCTTCGTCGAGCTCTCGAAAGGAAAGTAGGAGCAGTCTCCGGTGCGGCCCCGTTTCGTTGGCGCAGCGATGCTTCTTGCCGGCGTCGTTGCTTGCGACCGCGTCCCTCGCTCGAACGAAAGCGCGGGCGGCCGCGACGCATCGGCGGCCATTCCGCCCGGGGCCACGCTCGTGCCCGGCCCGGCCCTCCCTCCTGCGGCGCCCACGCCTGCCCAGCCAGGGTTCGGGCCCGCGGGCGTCGCGCAGCCAGCCAGCTTCGCGCCGATCGTGCACGGGGCCGACCCGAGCGTAGTTACGATCAAGACGACCGCCGAAGAGGTGGAGGTCTCGCCGTTCACGCACCGGCAGCGTCGCCGCCAGACGGGCGGTCTCGGCACGGGTTTCGTCGTCGACCGGAACGGGATCATCCTGACGAACAACCACGTCGTCGAGAACGCCCAGGAGATCCAGGTCAAGACATCCGACGAGCGCGAGCTTCCGGCGAAGGTCGTCGGGACGGACCCGCCGACGGACATCGCGGTCGTGCGCATCGACGCCCGGGACCTGCATCTGCATGCCCTGCCGCTCGGGGACTCGGACGGGATTGAAGTCGGGGACTGGGTGGTCGCCATCGGAAATCCCTTCGGGCTATCGCACACGGTCAGCGCGGGCATCCTGAGCGCGAAAGGGCGCACGAAGGAGGATGTGCCCCTCGATCCGGCCGGCTACTACGACTTCTTGCAGACCGACGCTTCCATCAATCCTGGGAACTCCGGCGGTCCACTCCTGAATCTGCGCGGCGAAGTCGTCGGGATGAACTCGGCGGTGAGGGCCGGCGGCGCGCAGGGCATCGGCTTCGCGATCCCCATCAACATGATAAAGCAGCTGCTCCCCGTGCTGCTGCGCGACGGCCACCTGACGCGGAGCGCGCTGGGGGTTCACATCGTCGATCCGCGCCAGCTCCCGAAGGAGGACCGGCAGGCGCTCGGCCTGCCCGAGGGTGAGAAGAGCGGCGGCGGGGTCATCATGGACGTCATCCCTGGGGGTCCCGCCGACCGGGCGGGCCTGCAGCCCGGGGACAATATCGTCGCGTTCGACGGGACGCCCATCGATCGATCCACGCAGCTCCAGTGGCTTGCGAGCACTGCCGGTGTGGGCAGGTCGGCTGCGCTGCGGGTGCAGCGCCGCGGCAAGGTGTTCGACCTCACCGTAGTCCTCGGCCCGCTCCGGGACTGAACCCGTCTCGCCCGTGGGCGGGAGACGTACTACCGTAGCGTCGTGCGCAGCCAACCCTCCGCTCGAGGCGCACCCGGCTCCCGTGAGCCGGCCAGCGAGCCGACCGCAACGCGGCCGCCGCTCCCGGTGAATACGCAGCGCCCCGCGCCGTCCAACACCAAGGAAGAGCGAGCGAGAGAAGCGGAGGAAGATCGTGCGCTTATCGCGAGGGCGCAGGCCGGTGACACGGGCGCGTTTCGCGCCCTGGTCGAGCGCCACCAGCGGCGCGCGTTCTCGATTGCGCTCGCTCTCGTCCGCGACGAGAACGACGCTCGCGAGCTCGTCCAGGATGCCTTCTTACGCGTTCACAAGAGCTTGCCGAGCTTTCAGGGCGGGTCGAGCTTCTTCACCTGGCTTTATCGAATCATCACGAATCTCAGCATCGATCTCATGCGCAAGCCGGGCAGGCAGACCACCGACCTCGAAGAGGCTCGTCTCGAACACGACGACGGCGCGGAGGTCGACACGCCCCTTCTCGGGAGGATCGCGGGAGCCGATCCGGTCGACGTCGTGCGCAGGCGCGAGATCGCCGCGCGTCTGCAAGTCGCTCTCGACGCGCTCCCGGTCTACCACCGCGCCGTCGTCATCATGCGCGAGATAGACGGCCTGAGCTACGAAGAGATGGCGCAAGCCATCGGCGTCTCCAAAGGCACGATCATGAGCCGGCTCTTTCACGCGCGCCAGAAATTGCAGCGGACGCTCGCCGATTGTTACGCCGAGCAAGTCGGCGCGGCGCCCGTGCCGGACGGCGCGCCTTCCGCGGAGGCGCGCGAGTCCGACCCCGCGCCGCAGGGCGGGGAGCCATGAGCCTGTCGCGGCAGACGATGATCGAGCTCATGGCGCTCGCCGACGGCGAGCTCGATGGGTCTGCGCGCGACCGGGCCGAGAGGCTCGTCGCGCAGAACGAGGAGGCTCGGCAGGTCGTCGAGGCGATTCGCGGGTCGCGTCTCGGACCGTGGCTGGACGAGGCGATTGCGGCGCGCTCGGCGGCGGCTGACGGCATCGCCGACGCGGTCATGGCGAAGCTCGGTGCGGCCGCTGCGCGAGAGGATGGCGGCGTCGTTCGTCTGGCGGCATCGCGCCGAGGACGCGGTGCGTCGCGCAAGCCGGCCCTGGTGGCGAGCGGCGCCGCGGTAGTGGCGCTTGCCGCCGGGGTCGCGCTCGTCGTCCGCGTGGGGCACGACGACGCGACGGCGCCGGCCCCCGTCGCGAGCGTCCCCGCTCCCGGCCCGATCGAGGGCCCGACCGTGGCCCCGTCCGTCGTCGCGCAACAGAGCGCCGGACCCGCGCAAGGCGTGGAGGTCGATGAAATCGATTCGCCGTCTCGCGGCGTCTCGGTCTTCGAAATTCCCCTGCGGAGCGCAGCGGCCGCGGCGGCTTCTGCAGGGCCGTCGAGCGTGGTCATCTGGATCGACGACGAGCCGGGGGGCAAATGAAGGGCCGCGTCGCTATCGCGGCGCTGGCGTGCGCCTTCCTTCCCGGTCTCGACTTTTCGCCGGCGCGCGCGGCGCCGGCGGCTGCGGGCCCCTCGCTCGAAATCAGCGTCATCCAGGCGACGCGCTCCGACGGCGGCGCCTCAATCGACCCCCAGCTCCGGGACCTGCCCCAGCTCACGCGAGACCAACCGTTCGTCCGTTACAACGTGTACCGCCTGCTCGATCGCCGGCAGTTCCGTCTCGACGAGGGGAAGCCGGTCGGCGAGAACCTCGCGAACGGCCGGTCGCTCCAGGTCGTCCTCGAAGGAGTCGCCGCCGATGCGGGCGAGAAGCGCTATCGCGTTCAGGCGCAGATCGGCGAGCCCGGGAAGAAGGCGTTCCTCCGGAGCCTCGAGGTGACTGCGAGCGCCAACCAGCCGTTCTTTGTCGCCGGTCAGAGCTACGACGGCGGCACGCTGTTCTTGGAGCTGGTGATCCGCTAGAGCCGCGTCAGCCCCCCGAGACACTCGCCGTCACTAGCCGTGATTTCGACCCACTTGCGACCCCTGTGGTAACGAAAGCGGAGATGTTTTCTCCCAAGGCGGACGCTCCTCTGGTTGTCCGCGTTCCGACCCCGGCCGAGGACAGACCTTCGTGGATGAAGGTCGGGGTCATCACGGCCATCGGGTTCATCGCGGGGGTCGCCTGGCCGCGCGTCGCCGGGTTCCGGTTGGGCCCAGCGGTCCCGGACAGCGCGTCCGCGTCCGCCGTGGCGTCCTCGGAGGCGCCCACCCAGAATCTGCCCGAACGCGGGTCGCACGCCGCAGCGGCGCCGGGAGTCCCGCAGAACCCGCCGCCGGCCACTGCGCCCGTCGTTGTCGCGACGCCTGCTCCGGCCGGAGTCGCACCGTCCGCGCCGACGAACGCGGTCCCCGCAGCGGCCGCGGCGCCGACCGCTGGCGCCGTCAACCTGTCGGTCGGGCACGGCGCTGTGTTCGCGTGCAAATCTGCGGACGGCGATTCCCTCAAGGGCGGCGCCGCGTGCGGGACCCTGCCTGGTCTGGACAATCTGGTCGTTCCGCGGCTTCGCAAGCTCGCCGACTGCCCCGATGCGGCGACGGCCAGCGGTGGCCTACACCTCATCGTCCATCCCGACTTTTCGCGCGGCACAGTCGCCGTCGAGCTCGGCCGCGGACAGGGCGTCGGCTCGCCGGACGCGTTGCTCGCTTGCGCGAAGACCGACCTGGCCGGCGCCGGCGCCAGCCTCGCCGGAATCCCGCACGACAACCCGCGCTACAGCGTCTCCTACCGGATCACCTTCGGAGCCGGCGGGACGGCCGCTCCCGAGGCGGCCGGCGATCGCGCCGAGACCCCGCCTGCGACTCCGGTCGCGCACACTCCTCGGCCGACCGACGACGCGTCCGGCGATGTTTCGGCGCAGGTCGTCTGGGAGGTCGCCCTCGTGCGAGACGCGCCGAAGACCGGAAGGGTGGTCGCGCGCCTGCCCAGGGGGACGGCGGTGCGGCTCGGGTCCGTCAAGGACGGATGGTACCCGGTCAAGTACGGGGACGGCTTTTCCGCCGGGGGTTGGGTCTTCCGCAGCGCGCTCGGGAAATAGCGGCACCAGCCGCGTCAGCGGTCGTCGCGGTCGTCCTCGGCTTCGTCGCGCGCGTCGGTCGCGAAAGGAGTCGTGCGGGCGCGGCCTTGCTCGTCCACAGCCAGGAGCTGCTCGACGCGCTTCTCCGCGGAGTCGAGCCGGGCCTGCGATACGCCCGACAATTTGACTCCCTCCTCGAACAGCCGCAGCGACTCTTCGAGAGGGAGGTCCCCGCGCTCCAGCGTCTGCACGATTTCGGTCAGGCGTTTGATGGCCGCCTCGAACGACGGAGTATCCCCGGCGGAAGCGGCGGCGGGCGTGGGGACCTCGGGAGGCGGCGAGCGTCGGTTCATGGCTGGGCAGCCTCGTATGCCGGAAGGCGCGGCGCAAGGCGAAGGCTCGCTTCTCCGGCCGAGATGCCGGGAACGAGCGCGTATCCGTCGTCGTCGAACGCTATGGGTCTCGCGAGCCCATCGGCGCCGACGATCGCGGCCGTCTCTCCGCCCGGAAGCGACGCACCTGCGGCAGGGACGAGGCGAATCCAGGCCACCTCGGCGGACACGGAGCCCTCGGTCGCGCGCGCGCTGCCGCCGGAGAGAGCGCGCGCCGCAACGCGGCGGACAATCCGGTCGGGGTCGAGCCCCGCTGCCCACTCGAGCGCGTCGCGACCCGACGGAGGGGTGGACCCATCGCTCGCCTCGCGGCACGCGAGGGCACGAACGATCGCGCGCCGGACTTCGGCGTCGGGCTCGAACTCGTAGGCCTGCGCCAGCCGCCCGGTCGCGTCTTGCGACGCGCTCCCCCCGAGGCCGAGGCTGACGTGGACGCGGATCAGCGGATCCCGCGACGCGAGGAGGCCGTTGACGAAGTCCGCCTGGCGACCGTCGCCGCGCCGGGCCAGAGCGAGCGCTGCGAGGGGAGCGTCGGCGCCGGCGGCCTCTACGCGGTCGACGAGCGTCGACGTGGGGACCCCCGAGGCGGCGCCGTCGTCCGCGAAACCGAGCGCCAGCACCCGCCGGGTCGCTTCGTCCGCCTCGACCGCGAACGCGGCGACGAGCGCCGCGTGGGCCCGTGGAAGGGCGCCTGCGCCCATCGCGGCGCCGCGGCGCACGCGGGGGTCGGGGTCCCGCAGCGCGCTAGCGAGCGGCTTCTCGCCCAGCGCAACGAGCGCCTCGACGGCGACTGCGCGGTCGCGGGCATCCGGCGACGAAGCGAGCGCCTCGAGCAGCGAGTCCAGACGATGCGTCCGCTCTCCGCGCGCGAACCGGCGGACGAAGTACGCGCGCGCCGCGAGCCGCCGGGTGGGAGCTGCCGCGGCGAGCGTCTCGAGCGCGCTGGCTGCCGCGGGACTGGGCGAGCGGCCCAAGGCATAGGCGGCATCGCCGCCCAGGGTGGGATCGGTCGCGAGCTGAAGGAGCGCGCTCACGGCAAGCGGGCTGGCTTGCCGGCCGAGGGCGACCACGGCCAGCGCGCGAAGCTCTCGGTCGGACGACGCGGCGGCGCGCGCCGCGGCGGCCTTCGCGATCCCTTCGCCCTGCGCTTCCTGCGCGATGCGCAGGGCGCCCCGCGCCGTCGCGTCGTCGGCCACGAGCGCTTCGAGGGCCGTCGGTCCGTCGGGCGCACCGAGGCGCACCAGCGCTTCCGCCGCGGCGAGGCGCACCCGCGCGTCCGGGTCGCGCACCGACGCGCGCGCCGTCTGCAGGACGGCGGTGTCCCGCGCAGCTCCGAGCGCCGCGAGCGCCCCGGCCCTCAGCGCGGGGTCGCTTGCTCGCAGCGCACCCTCGATCGCGTCAATCGAGCGCAGGTCGCCGAGGCCGATCGCGAGCGCGATCGCCGCGGGCGTCGTCAGCGTCACGCCGCCGAGCACGGGCCACACCGGCGGGTGAAGCGCCAGAGCGTCGAGCGCTGCGTTCTGCCCGGGCCCGCCCGACCGTGCGAGCGCCATGAGCGCCTCGACGGCGAGGGGACCGCCGGAGTCGGCCAGGGCGATGGCGGCTTCTTGCCTCGCAAGCAGGACGCGCGCTGCGCCCGTGCTCTCGTCCGCAGCGGGGTCGTCGCTCGGCAGCGAGGCGACCCGCGTCGCGAACGACTGCGTCGGTCCGGACACGACGGCGGCAAGCGCGCCGCGCGCGCTCTCGCGGTCGGCCCATGCGGCGAGGCCGCGCACAGCAGCAAGCAACGCGCGGGGGTCCGTGCGCGCGACGCCGTCGATCGGCGCGCGCGGGTCGAAGGCGCCCGGGACGGCGGCGCCGGCCGCCCTCTGGAGCAAGGCGAGCGCCTCGGACGTGTGCGTGGCGGCGGCGCGCTCCACCCCGCGAAGGCGTTCGTCCGGATCGGGAGACCGCAGGAGGCGGGCGGCCGCCTCGACCCCGAAGCGGCCACGCAGCGTGGTCACGGCGCTGGCGGAGGTTGTCGGGGGCGCGCGCGAGGGCGAGCGCGCGGGCTTGGTCTGGGCGAGCACGCCCGCCGGCGCGGCGGCAAGGTACAGCAAGGCCAGGATGGGCCCGACAGCGCGCCGCATCTCAATTCTTCTCCGTCTTCTCCCGCGAGGTTGCGCTGCCCCTCTCGAGATGAGTGTCGAGCACGACGACGACGACCTGGGCCGAGCTCGACGCAGCCAGCGGCTGCGACTTCACGGCGTCCCACGAGACCGCCAATGCCGAGGGCGTTCGATGGGTAAGCGTCACGATCTGGTTGGCGAGTGCCATTGCGCGCTCCAAGGATACGCGCTGCGCGTCGACCGGCTTCCCCCGTCCGGGGCGCACCGCGATCGCGAGCGTCCAGTCTGGATGAAGATTCAGCTCGAGGGCGATCGCGCGCAGCGTCGTCAGGCTCTTCGGGTCGACCGTCGCGCCTTCGGCCGGGGCTGCGAACGCGAGCGGGCCGTTGACCTCGAGCACCGCGCGCCCTTCTTTTGCGCTCGCGGTGACGAGGGGACGACCTCCGCGGTCGGGGCAGCCGTCGTCGTCGCGGACTCCGTTGAAAGTCTCCGGCTCATCCGGGCAGGCATCGACGTCGTCGTCGAAGCTGTCCCCGTCCCGGTCGGGGTTGTGGCAGCCGTTGAGCGACGGATCCGCCGACCGTTCCCCCTTCTCTCGCGGGCAGGCGTCTTCCACGTCGGCGATTCCATCGCCGTCGTCGTCGGGATCGGGGCAGCCGTCGAAGTCGTCGGTGCCGTCCCGGTCCTCGGGCTGCTCCGGGCACTTGTCGGCGTCGTCGGGAATCCCGTCGCCGTCGCGATCCTGCGCCGACGGCGGGCAGCCGTTCTTCTTCGGATCGTCGCTGCGGGTGCCCTTGACGGCCGGGCACGCGTCGACCGGATCGGGAACCCCGTCGGCGTCGTTATCGGGGGCAGGGCATCCGTTGCGGCGACGATCGTTCCACCACACGCCCGGTACGAGCGGGCACGCGTCCTCCGTGTCGAGCACGCCGTCGCCGTCGGCGTCGTCCTCGGGGCAACCGTCCTCGTCCTGGATCCCGTCGCGGTCTTCGGCGAGATCCGGACATTCGTCGCGGTCGTCGTCGACTCCGTCGTGGTCGCGGTCGTGGGAGCGAGGCGCCCACCCGAGGGCCACGACGCCGCGGACGGCGGGGACGCCGACGGCCTGGTCGAGCCCCGCCTCTGCGCCGATCAGCACGAACGCGTCGCGATAGTGACCGAGGGCGATGCGGTCGTCGCCGGCGAGGAGCAGCGGAGAGAGTGTGGACGCTCCCGTGTCGCCGAGGCCGAAGGGCGCGACCGGTCCGGCGGGGACCGCGCCGTGGAGCGCGAGCTCCCAGAGTTGCCGGTCGTCGCGGTCGACCGAGGGAAGAAGCACGGCGGGTCGAGCGACGAGCCCCACCGACCACGGCACGGCGTCTCCGAACGTCACGCCGCCGACGCTCGCGTCGGGCCACGTACGGTCCTCGACACGAGCCGCGTAGCCGACGCTCGCCCGCAGCGCTCCGACGGCGAACGCGTACTCGGCGAGCACCCGCAGCGACGCCGTGGGGGCACCCTCGCCCTGGAAGCTCGTGCGGTCGCCTGTCGGCAGCGAAACGGAGGCGACGGCCGCGAGGCCGATTCCGGCTGCGACGCCCGCGTGGTCGTTGTCGACGATCGCCGCTTTCGCGTGGACGAAGATGTCTCCGATTCCCGCCGCGGAAACGCTTCCTCGGCTCGAGACCGTCGTGGGCAGTCCCGACGACCCGTCCTGACCGAAGAAAAACGGGACGTCGACGCCGCTGTCTCTTATACACATCTGACGCTGCCG
>CALKVG010000731.1 GCA_937998045.1 uncultured Myxococcales bacterium | reverse complement strand
GATTTCTGCCTGTCTCGTGGGCTCGGAGATGTGTATAAGAGACAGATCTGCTCCTCTGCTCGCGCGACGTTTGCCCGAGGGTCGTCCGCAGCGATTGCGGCAAATGGGCGAGCGACGTAGAAGACAGACTCCCGACGATCATCCTCGGCGCGCACGACGCGCGCGGCGCGGACCTGGCCGACGTCGCGGTCGAGATGGACGGGAACCCGGTCGCCACGAAGCTCGACGGGCGCGCGATCCCCGTCGATCCCGGGGAGCACCACCTGCGCTTCACGCACGAAGGGGACGCGCCGATCGAGCAAACCGCCGTCGTGCGCGAGCGCGAGAAGGGGCGCTCGGTCGTCGTCGAATTCGGCGCGGACAAAGGAGAAGACAAGACGCCGGCGCCCGCCCCGGAGAGGGGCCGTTCGATCCTGCCTTATGTCTTCGGCGGCGTGGGCGCAATCGCCACGGGCAGCTTCCTCTACTTCGGCATCTCCGGATCGAGCGACGCCGGGAATCTCCGCAGCACGTGCGCGCCGCGTTGTTCGGACTCCGCGGTCTCCGACGTCAGGCGCAAGCTGCTCATCGCCGACATATCGCTCGGCGTCGGCGTCGTCTCGCTGGGGGTCGCCGCGGCCTTGCTGCTCTTCGGCGGCCATCACGACGAGCCCGAGCCTCCCGCGCCCGTCTCCCTCGACATCGTCCCCGTGGCCGGCGGTCACGTCGCGACGCTGCGCGGCAGGTTCTAATCACTGCGGCTTCAGCGCGATGGGCATTCCGTGCCCGGGGCCGAGGATCTCCTTCAACTTCAGGCCGGGGTCGAACCCCTCGACGTGGGGCGGGTGGTGGCAAAAGGTGCAGCGATCCGGTGCAGGCCGGGCCACGATGCGCGCAGGGTCCGAGGGGTTGTCGACGTGCTTCGACCCCGGCCCGTGGCACACCTCGCATTGCACGTCCTTTAGCTTTGCGACGTGCGTGACGGTGCTCCCGCCGGGTAGGTCGTAGCCGGTCACGTGGCACGAGACGCACTCCAGGTTGAACTCCTTGAACTGCGTCGAGAGGGTCGCGTACGCGTGCGCGTGCGCGGTGCCGTCCCAGACGGTGCGCGCCGCCGCGTGACACCGGGTGCACGCGTCGACGCCCACGTAGCTCGCCTGGTCCGGACCGGCAGGGACGGGGACTCGATCGGCGAACGCCTCGCGATTGTGCTCGTTCACGGCCTTGTAGTAGGCGCGCAGCGTCGTCTCGATGGCAGGTTCTTTTCCGAGCGATTCGCGGATCTCCTTGATCGTATAGCGGAAGAAGCTCCCCCGGGCGGGCGCCGGCTTCCGATCGAGCGCGTCCCGCTCGTTCTCGAGGGACGCGAGCTCGGCCCGGCGCGCGGCGACGTCGCCGGGCGCGATCGTCGGATCTCGTTCCCACGAGGCGAGTCTCGTGTGCAGGTCGTCGATGCGCCGGGTGAGATCCTCCCGCTTGCGCGACGATTCGAGCCCGGTCGCGTCGGCGAACTTCACGATGTGGCCGGGGGTCAACGGCTCGCGAACGTAGAGGTCCAGCACGGCGACGCTCTGCAGGTGATTGGCGGCCTGCGCCACGATGACGCCCCCCACTTGCTCACCGGGCGGCGCCGTCGTGTTCCCCTCTCCGCTCGCCTTGGGCGAGCCGACGACCACCGCAGTCAGCTCGGGGACGGCGTCCGCGATGCGCTTCGCCTCCCCCCGGCCCACCGCCGCGAGCGCGACGAGCGCGTTGGCTCCCTGCTTCTTCGCCTCTTCGACGCCGCGCCGGACCCCGTCCTCGATGGCCTCGTTGGCGGCCGCCGGCTCCCGGGTTTGCCCGAAACCGACGAACCCGATGCGCAGGCCGCCGACGTCGCGGACGGACACCGCGGCCCCTCCCGTCACGGCCGTGGCCCCCGACGCTGCGGCGAGCCCGGCGAAACCACCGGGGCCGTCGTCCCAATCGTTCGCGCCCGGCGCGAACGCGACGAGCCCCAGCTCGTGCAGCGCACGCGCGATCGTATCGGCCTTGATGCGATCCTGGCCGCCTCGGTCGTCGGACAGCTTGTCATCCATGAAAAAAAGCGGACCCGCCGACGCGATGACGGCAGAGGGGGCCTGGGCACGGCTCGCGCGCACCCAGGCCGCGAAGTGATCGAGCCCGCCGAGCTGATCCTTCGTGCAGCCACACGGCTCGAGGGCGCCGGCGAGGTCCGTCAAGAGGTACAACCGCGCCGTCGGGGGGCCAGCGTCGCTTCCGGGGCTCTCGCGCGCGCCCGCCGGCCCTGGCAATCCCGTGGAACGGCATCCTTCGCAGGCCGCCAGCCCTAGAGCCAGGAGCGGCGCGGCGAGCGCCAGGCAGGGCGGCAACGACCGGGGCATTCGGAGGGCAGCTGTCATTATTGTGATCGCCGGCCCGCGCATAGATACACTCTTCCTGAATGTCTGGCGAAAACCCTCCGCGGCGCGGCCTACCGCGACCGCTGTCGGGCGGGCCCGTCAAGTTCGGCCCCTATTGGCTGGACTCGCGCCTCGCGGTGGGCGGCACCGCTGAGGTCTACATCGCGCGCCCCATCGATCCGAAGGCGCAACCGCGCAAGCTCATCGTCAAGCGCCTCTTGCCCTACTTCGTCGCCGACCCCGAGGGGCGCACGATGTTCGAGCGCGAGGCGGCGCTGCACGCAGCCGTCCACCACGACAACGTGGTCGAGGTGTACGGCTCGGGGATGCACGGCGGCGAGCCCTGGCTGGCGATGGAGTACGTCGATGGGTGCGACCTCTATCGACTGCTCCGGCGCATTTCCAGCGACGTGCGGCGCCTCTCGCCGAGCGTGGCGGCGCACATCGCCGCAGACGTCCTGCGCGCGCTCGAGAGCGTGCACAGCGCGCGCGACGCGAACGGCCAGCCGCTCGGAATCATTCACCGGGACGTGACGCCGTCGAACCTGTACCTCTCCGTCGACGGGCGCGCCAAGCTCGGCGACTTCGGCATCGCGCGCTCCAACAGCCGCGCGACGCTCCGCTCCGATGCCAGCGCGATGCTCAAGGGCAAGTTCACCTACCTCGCCCCGGAGCAAGTCGCCGGAGAGCCTTTCGACTCTCGCGTCGACCTCTTCTCGCTCGCGGCCGTCTTCGCCGAGATGCTCCTCGGCAAGCCGCTCTTCGCCGGGAGCGGGCAGCTCGCGGTGCTGCTCGCGATCCGCGACTGCCGCATCGACTCCCTGCGCGAAGCTCGCGGAACGCTCCCGAAGGGGCTCTACGAGGTTCTCGAGCGCGCCCTCTCGCGCGACCCGGCCAACCGCTTCCCGACCGCCGGGGCACTCCTCGCGGCGATCCAGCCGTTCGACACGAACCCGCAAGCGTCGCTGGGCGAGCTGGGCGCGCTCGTCCGCTGGGTCCAGTCGGCTCCTTCGACGGGGCAGATGAAGGCCGTGCGGGAGAGCGCCGCGAAGATGCGCGCCGCCTCCGCAGCCGTGGCCAGCAAGGCGGCGGAAGAGACCGACCGGACGACCGGCGAGTACGTACCCATCCCGTCGCGAGCGGTCACCCAGAGCGGAAGGGTGCTCGGCCCCTGGCCGTTCGCCCGCCTCGTCGAGGCCATCGCGACCGGCGAGATCGGTCGCGGAGACCGCGTGGACTACATGGGGCGCGGGCTGCAGCCCATCGAGGCCATCGAGGAGCTCGCGCGGTTCCTTCCCGCGCGCTCGGTCACGACCAACCGCATGGCGGGCGTCGGATCTCCGGACTTCGTCGACGACGTCTCGACCCAGGCGCTCGTGACCGTGCTCCTGCGCGTCATCGAGGCCGAGGCCAGCGGCGTCCTTTTCGCCGAGGGCCCGACCGAGTCGCGCCGCGCGTCGCGGGCGGATCTGGCGTCCCAGGGCGAGGGAGGGCGCAAGGAACTCTACTTCGTCGGCGGCAAGCTGCACCACGTCGCGTCGAACAACGCGAGCGAGCTCCTCGGGGAGTACCTGGCCCGACGCAACGTCATCTCGCGCGAGGCTGTCTCTTATACACATCTCCGAGCCCACGAGACAGGCAGAAATCT
>CALKVG010000730.1 GCA_937998045.1 uncultured Myxococcales bacterium | reverse complement strand
GGCACGGGGCGGGCAGGGGTCTCGCGCCAGCACGCGCTCGCGCTCGTGAACCGCGGCGGCGCGACGGCGCGAGAGCTGCTGGAGGTGGCGCGTGCGATCCGCGGCGGCGTGGAGGCTCGCTTCGGCGTGCTGCTCGAGCCCGAGCCCGTACTCGTGGGCTGCTCATGGTAGGAACGCGGTCTGCAACGCGAGGAGCGCGGCGGCCACCGCGGCTGACGGGGCGAGTGCGCGCACCGAGAGCTCGAGGTGCCGCCGGGACAGGAGGAGCGCGACGAAGGCCGCGATGCCGCCGCCGTAGGCGACGGTCCACATGCGCCAGAAGTAGCCGGCGTGGGCGCTCCACACGAGGGTCGCGGGGTTCGGGTCGGGGTAAACGAAGAACTGGATGCCGCGGACGATTGCATACGCCGCCACCGCGACGACCAGCCCCCACGCGATCGACACGATCACGGCGAGGAGCGGCTGATGACGGCACGTCTCCGGCTCTGCCGGAGCGTGGTCAAAACGAGGAGCTCCGCTCATGCGGCGTGGCTCTCACGCCAGGCGGCCACCCGCGGGCACTCCGGGTCCGGGCCGTGCGTCCCTCCCACGAACGCCGCGACCACCTTGCAGCCGCCCTTGCACACGGCGCGCAGGGAGCAGGAGTCGCACGGCGCTGGCGGCGACTGCACCCAGCGCCGCCATCGAGCGAGCTCCTCGTCCGCCGCGTGGCGCGCGAGATCTCGGCCCGCGAGCGTTGTGGCCGGCGCAAAGCTGCATGGCGCCACTTTGCCGTCGACGGTCACCGCGGCGAGCGCTCCCGCGGCTTCGCAGCCGAAGACGCCGAACCGCGATAGGGCGCCCGGGTCGGCCGCGAGCTGGCTGTCCGCCGACAGAAACGGCACGAGCGCGCAGTCGATGCGAACGTGGAACTCGGTCTCGCCGGGGACGCAGAGGTCGTTCGCGAGCTCGCGCAAGAGCGGCCCGAGACCGCGCGCCTGCCGGGCGGTGAGCCGCCGCGCCAGGTAATCGAGCGAGGCCGCGCGGCCCGCGGGCTTGTACCGCAGGAGCTGGGCCTCGACGGCGCCGAGCGATCGCGCGCGGCGGAGCGTCTCGTTCAACCGAGGATAGCTGTCTCGCGTGAGCACCACGTTCACCCCGACGCGGATCCCGGCGGCCGAGAGGCGCTCGATCGCGCTCTCGGCGGCGGCCGCGCCGTCGAAGCCGCGCACGCTGGCGTACGTGTCCCCGGGTCCGTCGTAGCTCACGTTGACCTGCGCGAAGTCGCGAAGCTTGAGCGCGCGGGCCGCCGAGAGTCCGAGACCGCTCGTCGTCAGCACCGGAGTGATCCCGCGCGCACGCGCGGCGCGCGCCAGCCCGTCGATGTCGTCGCGCGTCGTCGGCTCGCCGCCGCCGAACGCCACGGTCAGGACTCCGGCGTCGCGCATGGCGTCCAGCTCGCGCTCGAGCGCTGCCCGCGCGGGCTCCGCCCCGTCGGGTCGCGCGTCGAGGTAGCACCCCTCGCAGCCCGCGCCGCAGCGAGCGGTCACCGCGAGATGAACCTCGATGGGCGCGCTTGGACGGTCCTCCCGCCATACGTCGCCGCCGTCCAGCCCGAGCGCGCGCACGCCGTCGCGGTCGACGGCCACGACGGCCGCCATGGACTCGAGCCGGATCCACGCCCCCCAGGGTTCGAAACGGACGATCACGCCGGGTCCCTCGGGTGATGACCACGCTCCGGCGAAGCCGGAGACGTGCCGTCCTCGGCGTCGGCGGTTCGTCGGGTATCGGCTTCGTCGCGGCCGGCGACGCGGATCTCCTCGCTCTTGAGGGCGGCGACCACGGCCGCGAACACGGCGGCGCCGACGGTCGCCGTGGCAAACAAGGTGTCGACGACGCTGCCGATGCTCGAGCAGTTCGCGCCGTGCCCGATCCGGACCTTGTGCACCTGTTCGCGCTCGATCGCGCGCGGGCGATCGCCCTCGCTCATAGCCCGAACCCCGCCAGGTACTCCGGGTGAATCCGGTCGAGCAGCAGGAACGCCGCCGCCAGCACCGTGGCGCCGCAGAGCAGCGACCGCGCCACCCTCGCCCCTTGGCGTTCGGAGCCCACCGCGCTCCACACGCGCGCGATGAGAACGAGCGGGAGCACCGCGCCGCCGAGGAGCAGGAAAGGGGACGCGTTGCCCGACTCGTAGTTGGACGCCAGCAAGCCGCCCCCGACCGCGACGAACGCAACGAAGAGCGCCGCGACCGGCGCCAGCCTTCGGGCCTCGCGCGTCCCGCTGCCGAGCGCCTGCCGGCGTGCGGCGCGCGCGACGGCGATGCACGCCAGCGCGAGGAACGCCCCGACGACGGCGATGGCACCGTACCGCACGGCCCGCCGCACGAGCAGACGGCTGACCTGGCGAACGAAGCGAGGGTCCAGCCGGTTCGCATGGGCGTGCGCCTCGGCCGCGGCTTCGTCGATATCGCCGTCCGAGACGAGGACGTCGACGAGCTCGCGCTCGGCGAGCCTCGCCGTCAGCGCGTCCGCCTTCGGATCGCTCGCGACCGCGCGCAGCTCGTCCAGCGCCGCGCTCGGCCGGTGCAGTCGTCCGAGCCACGCCTCGGCCACGAGCATTCGCGCCTCGATCTGGACGGTGCCGGGGGGGAAGGACTCCGCCTCCCGCGCGAGGGCCTCGACCGACCCGGCGTCGCCGGCGAGGTCCGGGTCGCGCCGCACTCGCTCGAGCGCGGCGAGCGGCGCGAAATTCCCCTCCGACCGCGCACGCAGCCAGTCGATCCGGTCGGACGCGCGGAGCGCCCACCGCGTATTGGGCGCCGCTGCGATCGACGAGCGATACTCGCCGAGGGCCTGCTCGAACGCCGAGTCGTCCTCGTCGACCTTCCCGAGAAGGAAGTGCGCCTCCGCGGCGACCTCGGGCTCCCCGCCCGCGTCGACGACAACATGCTGCAGCGCCGACCGCGCTCCACCGCGGTCCGGGGGATCCTTTGCGAGCGCGGCCTCCGCCTGGTCGACGAGGGACCTGGCCTCCGT
>CALKVG010000729.1 GCA_937998045.1 uncultured Myxococcales bacterium | reverse complement strand
GCGGCGGGCGGGATCGAGCTGAATCGGGTGGGCCATGGGGGTAGCTCCTTCGTCTGCGCCACAGTCCGGCGCGTTTGCACCCCTCTCGACTCGCCTCCGCGCCGGTTGCGCGGCAGTCGCATCGGCGCGGAAGCCAGCCCGGATTCCCGGCTTGCCGCAATGCGCCGAGCGACAATGGCTACATGTCTTGCGTACCTACCGGAGACGGCGCCCCGCCCTCGTAGGCGCTTTGCCAGCGTTCCTGCGCCGCCCGTCGTCGGGACGACGGGCTCGCTTTTTGTATGTGCGCGCCGCCCGCACCCCTATGGCGAATGGACTTTCGCGCTCAGGCCGCCTCTCTTTCGTGCACCTGTCATCCGTGCGATGTCTCGCCGCGTTCGGTGCCGTTCTGGCGACCAGCGGCTCGCCATTGGGATGCAGCGACTCCCAGATGACGCCCTCCGACGGCACCACGCCCCCTCCCAGCGGCAGCGACGACGCCGGTGCAGCGGCCGACTCCACGTCGATGACGCAGCCCGACGCCCGGGGGCCGATGGGGGAAGCGTCGGTCGACAGCAGCAACCCTGCGCCCAAGCCGGATAGCGGCAGCCCGATGGACGCCGACGCCAGCCAGCCGCCCGCCGAGGCGGGCGTCGAATCGGGCATCGGATCGGATGCGGCCCCTCCGCCGAGCGCCACCGCGTGCTCGGCGGGCGACCCCATGCTCGCTGCGAGCGGCATTGTCATTCGCGACGGGCGCGGGCAGGGCAACACCATCGCGCTGCGCGGAACGAACCTGGGATCGTGGCTCCTCGTCGAGACTTGGATGTCGCCCGTCGGCGGCGTGAGTGACGACAACTCGATGCGAAATACCCTCTCGTCGCGGTTCGGGGACACGACGAAGGACGCGCTCATCGGCGCCTACGAAGACGCCTGGACGCAGACGGGCGACTTCGACAACATGGCCGCGCTCGGCATGAACGTCGTTCGCCTGCCGTTCTGGTATCTAAACGTCGAGAATCCCGACGGCACTCTTCGCAGCGACGCCTTCACCAAACTGGACTGGGCCGTATCCGAAGCTTGGAAGCGCTGCATTTATACGGTCATCGACCTGCACGGAGCGCCCGGCGGTCAGAGCAGCAGCAGCGACACCGGGATCGGCGGCTCAAACCAGCTATGGTCGGACATGAGCGATCAGGCTCACACGGCCGCGGTGTGGAAAGAAGTCGCCCAGCACTACGTCGGCAATTCCGCCGTGGCCGGCTACGACCTCCTGAACGAGCCGAGCGGCTCCCCGGACAACCAGACGCGCCTGGACTTTCAGAACACGCTGTACCAGGCGGTTCGAGGCGTCGACCCGGATCACATGATCTTCATCGAGGCGATCTGGCATTGGCCCGACATGCCGCCGCCGTCCATGTACGGGTGGACCAACGTCGTCTACGAGTTCCATTCGTACGACTGGGACTCGAACCTCACGCCGCTGGACGACGCCAGCCAGAAGTCCACGGCCGATTCGCAGGTGACGGACTTCCAGTCCCATCAGACCTTCAACGTTCCTGCGTTTCTCGGCGAATTCAACGTATTCCAGTACGCCGACGCCTGGGAGTACACGACCCGGCAATGGAGCAACAACGGCATCAGCTGGGCGATGTGGTCGTGGCGCACGAATGGCGTGGGGGGCGGCGTCACCGACGCGTGGGGCGTCTACAATCCGACCGACCCCGCCCCTCCGACCCCGGACGTTTCGAACGATTCGTCGAGCACGATCACCACGGACTGGTCGCAGTGGTCGCTCGGCGCGTTCACCCTGAACTCCACCCTCGTGCCGGCGCTCGCCATGCCCGTCGTCGTCGGCGACACGTACAACGCAACGGCGGGCATGCCCCTCGACGTCGCGGCTCCCGGCGTGCTCGGCAACGATAAGGACATGAACCCCAGCCTGCCGGCTTCCGGTCTCACGGCGACGAAGGTCGCCGATCCGAGCCACGGCACGATCACGCTCAACGCCGACGGGTCGTTCCACTACGTGCCGCAGGCCGGCTTTCACGGGTGGGACGTCTTCCAGTACTCGGCGTCCGACGGTCGGGTGGGCTCGGTGCGGCCCGCGCTGGTCGTGATCACGGTCCCCTAGGGGCGCTGCGCCGCGGCTCGCCGCACGATTGTGGCCGGCGCGGAGCTTGGCCCGTATCGGGCACGGTAGTCGGCTGGCGTGAGCCCGGTCAGGCGCGCGAACAGGCGCCGGAACGCGGCGGCATCGGAATACCCAGCGACTCCGGCCACGGAGGATACTCGCTCGCCGGACTCGAGCGCCCTCTTCGCCGCCTCGACCTTGACGCGCTGGATGTACTCGCCCGGTGAGTTGCCCGTGGACTGACGGAAGCGCCGGGCGAAGGTGCGGGCACTCATCCCGACCTCCCGGGCCAGGCGATCGATCCTTGGTGCGCGTTCGGGGTGCCGCTCGATGAGCGACTGAGCCCGAAGGATCTCGCGGTCCTCGTGGAGCTTCTGCGACGAGAACATTGCGTACGCGCCCTGCGGTGCCTTGTTCACGTCGATGAGGAACATCTTCGAGCTCGCCCGGGCGACCTCGCTGCCGAAGACGCGCTCAACGATGTGCAGGGCGAGGTTCAGGAAGGAGGTCGCGCCACCCGCCGTCAACACGCGACCCTGATCGACGAGGATCGCCTGAGGCAGCACCTCCGTACGTGGGTGGCGCCGCGCGAGAAGCTCCTGGAACGCCCAGTGCGTCGTCGCCGCGCGGCCATCAAGCAGGCCGGCTTCGCCGAGCAGAAAGGCTCCGGTGCACACGCTCGCGATGTCGGCTCGGGCCAGGTACATCCGTCGCAGCCACGGAACGACCTCGCGGTTGCCGGCGATATGCTCCAAGAGGTCGGGGTCGAGCGCGGGGACGACGACCAAATCGCTTCGCCTTACGCTGCGGATGGTCTCGTCGCAACGAAGCCTCATGCCGCCCGCGCAGGTCACCGTCGACGTGCGCCCAGCGGAGACTAGACGGACATCGACCGCCCGGTCGCGCGCCCTCGGAAACCCCGCAGCGACTTCCGATGCCTTGCGCAGCATCTCGACGATCCCGACGGGCACGAGGGGCGTGCAGTCGCGGAGCACGAGCACGTGCACTCGGAGCGGCCGCCGGGATCCCTCGGTGAAGCGAGGCATGGCCGCGAAGGTACGCGTCGACCCAGCGCGATGCTACGGACTGGCAGGATCGACGCTGCTCATTGTCCGAAACGCCCCTCCCTCGAGCTGTCCGGGCGCCGTATGTTCGTGCCCCCCAACCAACGAGGTCCATGATGGCGGATGCAACCCTCGGCAGCTTTGTCTGGTACGACCTGCTCACGACCGACCCTGCGGCGGCGATCTCCTTCTACTCCGACGTGATCGGGTGGGAGTCGCAAGCGTTCGGCCCCGAATACACGATATTCGCGGCGAAGCAGGGACCGCTCGGCGGAACCGCGAAGCTTCCCGATCGAGCGAAGAAGGCCGGAGCCCCGCCGCACTGGACCTCGAACGTGACGGTCGCCGACGTGGACGCCACCGTCTCCGAGGTCGAGAAGCTCGGTGGGCGCGTGATCAATGAGCCCGCGAACTACCCCAACGTCGGCCGTCTCGCCGTGATCGCCGACCCCCAGGGCGCGGTCATCAACGTGTTCACGCCGGCGCGGCCCATGAACGTTCACGACACCAGCAAGCCTGGCGAGTTCACGTGGAGCGAGCTCCTCACGATCGACCACGAGGCGGCGCTGCGCTTCTACGCCGCGCTGTTTGGCTGGAAGAAAAGGCGTGGCTTCGACATGGGGCCCATCGGCCAGTACCTCGTCTTCGGCATCGGCGACCGCGACGTCGGGGGCATGTTCACCAAGCCGAAGGACATGCCAGCGCCGCCCCACTGGCTCTACTACGTGCAGGTCGCCGACATCGATGCAGCCATCGCGCGCGCGAAGGCCAACGGAGCGAAGCTCTTGAACGGACCGATGGAGGTTCCGGGGGGCGCCCGGATCGCTCAGCTCGATGATCCGCAAGGAGCCGGCTTCGCGCTGCACGAGATGGCCAAGAAGGCATAGGCGATCATGGCCGTCGTCGCGCGCCCTTTCCCTCCGTCGCAGCCGCACGGTGAAATCCGGGAGGAGCTTCCCGGGCTTTTCTTCGTGACGGGTTCGATCGGTATGCCTGGACCCCTTCCGGTTCGATTCAGTCGCAACATGACCATCGTGCGCGAGGGCGAGCGCCTCGTCCTCGTCAACGCCGTGCGGCTCGACGAAGGCGCGCTGTCCGCGCTCGATCGCCTCGGCAAGGTGACCGACGTGATTCGCCTCGCCGCCAACCACGGCTCCGACGATCCGTTCTACGCCGAACGCTACAAGGCGAAGGTCTGGGCGCTCGAGGGCCAGCGGTACACGCCCGGGTTCAACACGAAGGCGGCCGATACGTACTTCACCCCCCACGTCGAGGCCACCACGACAACGAACCTGCCGATCGCAGGAGCACGCCTCCATGTCATCCAATCCGAGCCGCCCGAAGGCCTCCTCGTCCTGCCGCAGCACGGCGGGACGATCGTCTCGGGCGATTGCTTGCAGAACTGGGCCTCGACGGACTCGTACTTCAACTGGCTCGGCAGCGCGATGATGCGGATGATGGGTTTTATCCGCGCACACAACATCGGGCCCGGGTGGCTACGGCAATGCAGGCCTCCGAAAGAAGAGCTGCGCGCAATTCTTGGTCTGTCGTTCGCCAACGTGTTTCCCGCGCACGGGGCACCCGTAATCGGTCGCGCCCTCGAGCTGTATCGCCCGGTGATCGAACGGACTGCAGCGTAGACGGCCCCTAGCAGGCTGCTGAAGAAGGCGACTTCGTGAGGGATGCTCTGGCTTTCCCCTCGGCCGTCGACGAGCTTCCTTCTGCGCAACCTCGCTCGAAGCCGCGCAGAAGCTCGCCGGCCTGCGTTCGACGGGTGGGCTCCTCATCCTCTGCCGTGCGTTCTGCTCGCCATCTAGCGACGCGTGGAGCGCAGGCCAAGGCCATCCAGGAACTCGCGGGTCACGCCGCGCTGACGACGACGATGCGGTCATGCATCTGTCGCGGGGAGCGCGGCAGGACAGCATCAACCTGTTGAAGCTCGTGCGAGCCGAGCCGCGTTTTGGGAGAGATGTTGGAGACGAGGACCGCCGCTTCCGGAAGCCAGCGGGATCCCTCGTAAAAAACAGTCGGGGCGAGAGGATTTGAACCTCCGACTCCTCGGTCCCGAACCGAGTGCGCTACCAGGCTGCGCTACGCCCCGGGGTCCACCGACGTGCGGTCGCGCTACGGCGAGCACACGTGGCGGTGGGCGCCCTTATGACGGGCGGGGAGCGCGCAGTCAACCGGTTAGTCGCGTTTGCGCGATCGGTAAGTGCTGATGGCGATTCCATCCACGACGGAATCGTCTTACTTGTCCGTAATCAGTGGACTTTTTCCTCGTGATGGCCTTCACGAGGTCGATTCCGCGTGTTAAGCCCTGCTGTAACGAGACCCGGCCGAATTCCAGAGCGGACGGATCTCCACCCACCGGGAGTCCACCACCATGCAACCAGTCCCCGAGGGCTCTGGCCCGCTCGTCGACCCCAGCCGAAGGAGGCGCACAATGCCGCCGGAGCTTCCCGCCGTTCGAATTCTCATCGTGGACGACGACAAGGCCATCTGCGAGTACATCCAGACCCTGCTCGAGCGCGATGGCTTTCAGGTCAAGGCGCTCGGAGACCCGACGCTCGTCGAGGAGGAGGTCCGCCATGGCGGCTATCACCTCATCATTCTCGACCTCATGATGCCGAAGCTCGACGGCATCGAGGTGCTCCGCCGCATCCGCAAGCTTGACACCGACATCGCGGTCGTCATCTTCACCGGCTTCCCGAACCTCGAGAGCGCGGTCGCGTCGATGAAGCTCGACGCCGTCGACTACATCAAGAAGCCCTTCAACGTGGACGAGTTCCGCGAGGTCATCTCGCGCGTCATGCGCAAGAAGGGCCTGGCCCGCACACCGGAAGAGCAGCTGCACAAGGTTATCGGTGACACCATCCGCAACCTGCGCAAGGAGAAGGATCTGACCTTGAAGCAAATGTCGCGGCGCACCGGCCTCAGCGTGTCGCTGCTTTCGCAGATCGAGCGCGCCGAGTCGAGCGCGTCCATCTCTTCGCTGTACAAGATCGCGATCGCGCTCGAGTCGCGCATCCAGGATCTGTTCGGCGAGTACTAGCACCAGGGTCGCCGTCGGCCGCCCGGAGGCTCCTGCGCGAGACGAGAGAAGGAAGGCTCGCGCGGCGCCCCGGGCGAGCTGGTGTCCTCCCGTCCGCTCTCCGGCGCCGCGCCCCCTCCGCCGATGCGCTTCGATCCACGCCCGAAGGGGCCGGCCGGTTAGCCGGCCGCGCATCGTCGTGCTTGCACGGCGGACGAGGTTCCTCTACAGGGTCGCTTGGCCCCGGGCGCGCGGTGTCGCTCACCGCGGCAGGGCATGCCGGAGTAGCTCAGATGGTTAGAGCGGGCGTTTCATACGCGCTAGGTCGGGGGTTCGATTCCCTCCTCCGGCACCATTTTCTCGGGGTTTTTGGCCCGTCCCTCTGAACTTGGCCCAATCTTGGCCCGATGAGCGAGGTCGAGGGGCAACGGCGGGAACGGCTGGCCGACCTTGCCGCCCAGGTCTCTTGACGTAGCCGAGCGTGGTCTCGACCACTTCGTGTCCTGCACGGCTCTTGATGGCCTGCAACGGGACGCCAGCCAGGGCCAGCCAAGTGATCCCCGTGTCGCGGCACGAGCGGAAGTTGTGGTGGCGGAAAACGCATCGCTGCGCCACGGACTCTACTCGATCGGTGGCGGCGATTCGCTCGTGACGAGCTGCGCGATTCGGGCCATGGTCGGCGGCGGTGCTCGCGATGGTCTCGGCCCTGGGGTGCGCGCTCATCGCCACTTTTCGCCCTCGCGCAGCCTCGTCGTAGAGATCCTTGTGCTCCGGCAGCAGCTTGCCGTGTTCAAGCGCACCCGGCCACGGCCGCTGTTCGCCCGGTCGATCGCGCCTTCTGGGTCGTCGTCTCCCGGGTCTGGTCGCGATGGGCCGAGACGCTGGCGATCGTGAAACCAGCAACGGTCGTTGCATGGCACCGCCGCGGCTTCGCGCGCTTCTGGACCTGGAAATCGAGGC
>CALKVG010000728.1 GCA_937998045.1 uncultured Myxococcales bacterium | reverse complement strand
GGCTTCCCAGTGGGCGGCGGGGAAGCGATCGCGGCGTGGCTCGCGTGCGGTGCCCCATGGGTGCCCGACGAGGCGCGGGTCATCTCCTGCGCCGGCTCCATATCGGGAATGGGCGACCCCGGAACAGGCAGCGGCTCGATCGACGTCTGCGGCACCGGAGCCGGAGCGGCGGCCGTCGCGGCGACCTTCGACTTCGCGCGCATCCCGATGAGCAGCCCGCCGGTCGCGAGGAGGCCCGCGACGCACGCGGCGAGGGCCGTCGCCAGCACCACGCGGCGGTGCGTGGGCACGCGCGGAATCGCGGAGGTCGTCCCCTCGAGCGTCGGCTTGCCTGAAGGCTCGTCGAGAGTGGCGGCGACCGACGTCGGCAGCTGGACGGTCGCGGCGTGGCCCAGCCCGGGAGCTGCCGCGAGGAGCGCAGCGCTCGAGAGGTCGGAGGCGCTCGCCATCGCCGCGCGGCCGTCTGCCACCAAGCGGAGCTCACCCCGCATCTCGCGCGCGCTCTGGTGCCGCTCATCCGCGGACTTCCGGAGCGCACGAAGGCAGATGGCCTCGAGGCGAGCGTCCACCCCGGCGATCATCGACGAGGGTCGAGGGGGCATCTCGGTGATGTGCTTGAGGACCACCCCAATCGCGCTCTCCGCCTGGAACGGCACGCAGCCCGTGAGCATCTCGTAGAGCACCACCCCCAGAGAATAGAGGTCGCTGCGCGCGTCGAGCCTGTCTCCCTTCCCCTGCTCGGGGGACATGTACTCCGGGGTGCCGACGAGAAAGCCAGCCGTCGTCACCGGGGCATTCGACTCGCGCTCGCCGCCGGAGCGGTACGCGCGTGAGTCGGTGATCTTCGCGATGCCGAAGTCGCACACCTTGACGATGTCGCGCGGCCTGCCGTCATCGTCGGTACCCCGGAGCACCATGATGTTCTCGGGCTTGAGGTCGCGATGGACGACGCCCATGTCGTGGGCTACCGCGAGCGCCGCGAGCGTTTGCATGAGGATGTCCGCGATGCGCCCGGGCGCGAGCCTCCCCTCCTCGCGGATCACGCGGTGGAGGCTGCGTCCGTCGAGGTACTCCATCGCGATGTAGAGGAGCCCGTCGGGCTCGGCGCCGAAGTCGAGCACCTGCATCGAGTTGGGGTGATTCAGGCGCGAGGCAGCCTTCGCCTCGCGGTGGAAGCGGGCGGCGAACGCGGGGTCTTCGGCGTGCTCGCCATGCAGGACCTTGATGGCGATCGTCTTCTCGAGAGCCATCTGGCGGGCCCGGAACACGGCGCCCATGGCGCCGCTACCGATCAGACTCTCGACCACGAACTTGCCGGCGATCGTTCGGCCGACGAGCTGTTCGTGGCTGGCCCTGCCCATACGGGACACAGTGTACCTCGGCCGAAGCGCGGGATCGCTAGATCCGGCGGACGCGTCCGGCCTCGACGGCTTCGGCGACGATGCGGCGGTCCTCGCCGTCCACCGCGGCGACGGCTTCGGCCACATCTCGCGGGCGATCGCCGCGCGCGATGCGCTCGCGCGCTTCGGCATCCCCGGTGAGCAGATCGAACGCGGGGACGTCGTCCCTGAACTCGTACGTCTCGGTTCGGAACGCGAAGCGCTCGGGATCCTGCGCGCGAGCGAGGGCGACGAGCGCCAGGTAGGTGGCAAAGGGACGGAAGGCGACGGCGTCCGTCACGTGGATCTGCACGCCCCCGCAGTCGACCCTCGCGTACTTCTGGAACATCGGGCGGAACGTGGCTGGGCGGGCGCGGAAGCCCGGGAGCGAGAGGGCGTGCAGATCGCCCGCGAGGCGCTGGCCATCGATCCAGGGAGCGCCGACGAGCTCGAAGGGGCGAGTCGTGCCACGGCCTTCGGAGAGGTTCGTCCCCTCCAGGAGACAACCGCCGGGGTACACGAGCGCCGTCTCGTACGACGGCATGTTCGGCGACGGCATGACGAACGGGCGGTCCCACGTCGTGGCGTGCTCCTCCCGGTCGATGCCGCTCGACGCCAGCACGCGGACCGCTTCGGGCGGGAGCCCTTCGACCTCCGCACGCCAGGCTACAATCTCGCCCAGGGTGAGACCGTGGCGCACGGGGATGGGCTCCAGCCCGACGAAGGAGCAGCATCCTCGCGACTGCCTGCGGCCCTCGATGGCTTGCGGGTCGCCTCCGATGGGGTTGGGCCTGTCGAGGACGATGAGGCGCACGCCCGCGCGCGCGCACGCGCGCATCGCGAGCACGGCGGTCCAGACGAAGGTGTAGTACCGCGACCCGACGTCCTGGAGGTCGGCGACGAGCACGTCGATCCCCGAGAGGTCCTCCCGGCGAGGAGAAAGGTCGTCGAACCGTTCTCCGTAGAGGCTCCGCACCGGCGTCCCGAGCGCGTCGCGCGCGTCGGGCACGCCCACCATGTCCTGGGCTTCGCCGCCGTAACCGTGCTCCGGCCCGAACACGATGGCGACGCGCACACCGAGAGCGTCGAGGATCCAGCGTGCGTGGACGAGCCTCCGGTCCACGGACGCAGGGTGGGCGAGCAGCCCGACGCGCGCCCCCCGCAGCTCCGCGCCGAGCTTCGGATGCGTCGCGAGTCGATCGAGTCCAGTCCGCACGACGCGAGACGGATACCACTCTTCCATTCCGGCGCCGAAGCACTACGCTGGCAGGCCAGCTGAGCGGGGACACGC
Organism: uncultured Myxococcales bacterium; assembly: GCA_937998045.1. Taxonomy (GTDB): domain Bacteria; phylum Myxococcota_A; class Polyangia; order Polyangiales; family Polyangiaceae; genus Palsa-1150. The sequence goes on along the minus strand of CALKVG010000728.1, from coordinate 20,301 downwards.
AGGAATTGGATTCCGCGGAGGAGCCGAAGGATTCCGAGGAGGAGCCGAATGGGAGCGAAGAAGAAGAGCAAGAAGCAGGCGGCCAAACGCCTTGCACCCGCGAAGAAGGCTGCCAAGAAAGCGAAGAAGAGCGCAGTCCGTAGGGCCGCGCCGCGGGTCGAGATCGTGCACTGGGAGATCCAGTCGCAGATGCCCGAGCGGCTGCACGAGTTCTACGGCGAGGCGTTCGGCTGGAAGGTGGATGCCAACAACCCGATGAACTACGGGATGGTCTCGTCGAGCGGCAAGGACGGGATCGACGGCGGCATCGGCGGGTCCGGACACCCGGGGTCGCGGGTGCTCGTCTACGCGGCGGTGAAGAGCATCGTGGACGCGCTCGCGCGCATCGAGGGCGCCGGCGGAAAGACCATCATGCCCCGAACGGACGTCGGGCCCGTCATCATGGCGCTCTACCAGGACCCCGAAGGGAACACGATGGGCCTCATCGAGGGCTGAGGCCCTTGGAGGCGACGCCGTGTCGCCTCGGCCGTCGGCCACGCAACTGTTGCGGAGCGGCGTGCGATTCTCGCCACGGCGCGGTTTTTCCCGTACGCTGGCCGTGAAGAGATTTCATAGCCATGCGCCGCGTTCTGGTCGTCGACGACGAGGAGAACATCCGGCTCGTCCTCCGCACGCTCCTCAAAAAGCATGGCTACGAGGTCGAGGCGGCCGAGAGCGGCGAGGCGGCGCTCTCCGCTCTCGACTCGTTCGATCCGGACGTGATCCTGACCGACGTGCGCATGCCGCGCATGGGCGGGCTCGATCTGCTCGCGACGCTCAAGGCGAAGCAGCATCCCGCGACCGTGATCGTGATGAGCGCCTACGGCAACGTCGACCTGGCCATCGAGGCGATGAAGGCGGGCGCCTACGACTACGTCGGCAAGCCCTTCAAGCCGGACGAGATCGTCCTCGTCCTGCGCAAGGCCGAGGAGCGGGAGGCGCTCCGGCGCGAGAACCGCGCTCTAAAGGAACAGATTCAGAAGGACAATCAGTTCGAGTCGATCCTCGCCAAGAGCCACGAGATGGTCGCGATCTTCCGTATCGTGGCCAAGATTGCCGACTTCAAGACGACGGTTCTCGTCACCGGCGAGAGCGGCACGGGCAAGGAGCTCGTCGCGCGCGCGATCCACGCGCGCTCCAGCCGAAAGGGCGCGCCCTTCGTCGCCATCAATTGCGGGGCCATTCCGGCGAATCTTTTGGAATCGGAGCTCTTTGGCCACAAGAAGGGGGCATTCACCGACGCGACGTCCGACCGGCGCGGCCTCTTCGAAGAGGCCAGCGGAGGTACCCTTTTTCTCGACGAGATCGGCGAGCTGCCGCTCGGGCTCCAGGTGAAGCTCTTGCGCGCGCTGCAGGAGGAGACGATCCGCCGCCTGGGGGAGAGCAAGGACGTCCGCGTGGACGTACGGATCATCGCCGCGACACACCGTGACCTCGCGAGCGACGTGAAGGCCGGGCGCTTTCGCGAGGACCTCTTCTATCGCATCAACGTCCTGTCGATTCACATCCCTGCGCTGCGCAGCCGTCGGGAGGACATCGGCCTTCTCATCGACCACTTCCTCGCTCGCAACAACGCCCGCCTCGGCACCGCCGTGCGCGCGGTCTCCACGGAGGCTCGCAAGCTCCTCCTCGAGTACGCGTGGCCGGGCAACGTGCGCGAGCTGGAGAATACGGTCGAGCGGGCCATGGTGCTCGCCGAGAGCGACGTCCTGCAGGTCGCCGATCTGCCCGAGCGCATCCGCGAAGCCCTGGACCCGGTGCAGGTGCATCTCGCGAGCGGGGAGCTCTCCATCAAGAAAACGACGGCGGCCATCGAGCAGATCCTGATTCGCAGGGCGCTCCAGAAGACGAAGGGAAACCGGACGCGCGCGGCCGACCTGCTCGAGATCAGCCACCGGGCTCTTCTCTACAAGATCAAGGACTACAAGATCACCGACCTGTAGACTCCACCTGTCAGCTCGACCTCGACGGCGCCGCCGCAATAGCCACTACGCTCGCGGGCTTACCTGCGTATTCCGCTCCGCAGCAGTTGACCCCAACATCGGGGATGTACGGCAAGCCGGCGGACGGCCGGGCCCCGGGGGAGCGTATGCCGCAAAGCATCCAAGCTTCGACGCCTGTGGGGCCACTAGACAACTGCACCACGGAAACGATGCGCGCTATGCTTGCCGCCATGAGCAAGCCGAGAACATGGCGGGCGGCCGGCGTATCGATCCGGGGATCCGGCGGGGTCTTGGCCGCCGTCGCCGCGTTGGCCCTCGCCGCGTGCGGGGGAGGCGCCAAGCAGGCCGACTCGCCGGGAACGTGTCCCGAGGGGACGGTGCTCCGCGGCGCGGATTGCGTCCCCCCCGAGGCCGCGAGCGACGATTCGGCGCCGACGAAGCGCTCGAAGAAAGACGACGAAGACGACGTCCCCCACTCGGCTGCGTCGTCCCAGGGCGGGACCGACTCCGCGCCGGCTTCGTCGTCGGGCGGCAAGACACCGTACGACAAGGACGCCGTGGAGGCAGAGCTCAAGCGCGCGGCGCGCCAGGTAAAGGCCAACTGCGGCTCCGCGACCGACGACGAAGGCAAGGCCACCGGGCCTTGGGGCAGCATGAAGGCGAGTGTCGTGCTCGGACGAAACGGGCACGTCAAGCAGGTGACCGTACCTTCCCCTTACGACGGCAAGCCGGTGGGTGTTTGCGTCGAGCACGCGTTCCAGAAAGTGGTATTCCCGCCGTACGCGGGATCGAGCGACGTCAGCCTGGACTGGGACGTCGAGGTCACGCCCCCCAAGCGCCACTGACGACGCGCGACCGTGGCCTACGACTACGATCTGGTCGTCCTCGGCGCAGGACCCGCCGGCGAGAAGGGCGCCGCCCAGGCGGCGTACTTCGGGAAGCGGGTCGCCTGCATCGAGCGAGCGGCAGAACCGGGCGGCGCGGCCGTGCACACGGGCACGCTCCCGAGCAAGACGCTGCGCGAGACGGCGATCTTTCTCTCCGGCTTCCGCCAGCGGGAGCTCTACGGCCTCAGCGTGGAGCTCAAGCGCGAGCTGGCCGTACCGCGGCTCCTGTCTCGCAAGGACGCCGTACGCGAGCTCGAGGTCGGCCGCATCAAGTGGAACCTGGAGCGACACCACGTCCCGCTGCTGACCGGGGCGGCGCGCTTCGTGGACCCGCACACGGTCGAGCTGGCGAGCACCGGGGGAGCTGCGCGGCGCGTGACGAGCGAATTCTTCCTCGTCGCGACCGGCTCGCGTCCGCACCATCCGCCCGATATTCCGTTCGACGACGAGGACGTCGACGACTCGGACACTATCCTCCAGATCGACCGCCTCCCCGCGAGGATGCTCATCGTGGGCGGGGGCGTCATCGGTTGCGAATACGCCGCGATGTTCGCGGCGATGCGCGTCGCGGTGACGCTCGTCGAGGCCCGGCCGCGCCTGTTGCCGTTTCTCGACGGCGAGATCGCCGAGCGGCTGCGGGGGGCGATGCAGGCGCTCGGCGTCGGATTTCACCTGGGGCAGGCGACCAGCCGCATTCGCCGCGAGCCGGGGCGCGGGATCGTGACCACGCTCGCGTCCGGGTTGGAGATCGAAGCGGAGAAGGTGCTCGCGTCGAGCGGGCGCTCGGGGTGGACCGAAGGTTTGGGCCTAGAGGCGCTGGGCGTCGGAATCGACAAGCGAGGGACCGTACTGGTGGACGGCGACTACCGGACCGCGATCCCGAACATCTACGCCGCGGGCGACGTCATCGGCTTCCCCGCGCTCGCGTCCACGTCGATGGAGCAGGCCAGAGTCGCCGTGTGCCACGCGTTCGGCTTCACCTACAAACGGCAGGTCTCGCATCTCTTGCCGTTCGGCATCTATACGATCCCGGAGGTGAGCTGCATCGGCTTCTCCGAGGAGGTCGCGGCGGAGAAGGGTCTCGACTTCGTCGTCGGTCGCGCCTTTTACCGCGACAACGCGCGCGGCAAGATCGTCGGCGACAACGACGGCGTGATCAAGCTGGTCGTCGAGCGCTCGACGAGGAAGCTGCTCGGCTGCCACTGCATCGGCGAGCGCGCGTCGGAGCTCGTTCACGTGGGCCAGACGGCGATGCTGCTCGGCGGCACGGTCGACGTCTTCATCGAGATGGTCTTCAACTACCCGACCCTCGGCGAGATGTTCAAATACGCCGCGTACGACGCGCTGGGAGCGATCGCGCGGCGTGAAAGATGAGAGGGCCTCCCTACCCGCCGATGCCCTCATCCATACGGCGCATCCCCTCGAGGAGGAGCGCCTCGCTCGAGGCGTGAATGACGCGCGCCTGCGCCTTGAACGCCGGGTCCAGGCCGAACTCCCCGTCCTGCAGCTTGAGCATCGCGTAGAACGCGTCCTCGCCGCGCAGCTCACCCCACAACGCGTTGACCACGCTGCCGTCGGCGAAGTGAATCTCCCCCGACCCCTCGCGCGCGCGAATATGGAGATTGCCGCTCTTTCGTCCGTGAAAGAGCACCTGAACCATATCGGGAAGCCCCATCTCGCGCAGTGACCCGCTGACGCCCCGGGCCGTCCGCGGGCTCGCGCGCTGATCGAGCAATGCCTTCAGCTTTGCGACGAGCACGTCGGCGTGAGCCGGCTTGTTCACGTAATCGAGCACCCCCAGATCCAGTGCTCGCTGCGCGATCGCACGCTCTTGCCGTCGCGTGTACATCACCCAAGGAAGGTCCTTTCCCCAGGGCTGCCCCCGCACCTCCGCGAGGAGCGCCAGCCCGTCGGTGCCGCCCAGATCGATCTCGCCGACGACGAGATCGGTGTCGCCCTCGCCGAGGATCTTCATGGCCTGCTCGGTGCTGCGCGCCGTCTTGACCACGAACCCCTGCTCGATCATGCGCAGCTCGAGAACGGTCGTCTCTTCGGGATCGACGTCGACGAGCAGCGCCTGCTGGCGATTCGCCAGGAGGCGCGCCTTCAGATCTTCGCCCAGGATCGTGTGCCGGAAGAGGTCGACGAGGTTCGGGTCGAAGACTGTGCTCTTGTACTTCGCGATCGCGTCGCACGCCTCCTGGGGCGCGAGCGCCTTGCGGTACGGGTTGCGCTGGTTTTGCGTCAGGTCGGCGTACGTGTCGCAAATGGCCAGGATGCGCGCGAAGAGGGGGATGTCCTTGCCGCCCGCGCCGGCAGGAAAGCCCTTGCCGTCGTACCGCTCGTACATGCGGTCGACCGCTTCGGTCGTTCCCGGCGCAAGGTGCACGGCCTCCAGCAGCCGCGCAGGGACGCCGCAGGCCTTCTGCGCGGCGACGCGGTGCCCGTCGTACTCGCTGCAGTTGAGCGCCGTTAGGTGAAACTGGCCCATCTTCCCGAGGTCGTGCACGTACGCCGACGCGACGAGCGCCGACGTCCCCGGCGCGTCGAGACCGATCTTCTCCCCCATCCGCGCCGCCAGCCGGGCGACCTCCGCCGAGTGGCCGCGCAGATCCACGCGCGACGCCTCGAGCAAGCTCACGAGCACCTTCATGAGTTCGAGCGACGACGCGCTCGACGCGCGCGCGTCGACCTTGGCCGTGCCCTTCCCCGGGCGCGTCAGCTCGTCCGCCGAGAATACGCGCTCGCGGCCGCTCGCCTTGGCTTCCGAGCGCACGACCGACAGCGCCATCGAGTCGTCCGTCACGAGGTTGCGCTGGTGTACGTCCATCATCGCCTGGAACTGGGCGTGCGCTTGCCGATCGAGGAGCGCGAAGGCGTGGATGTCGCCTCCGTAGGCCTTTCCGATCATGGCCTTCACGGCGGCCGGCCGCGCCAGGATCGCCTTCACTTCTCGCGCGCCGGACGCGAGCTGGACCTCGCGCAACGCCTCGAGGTCGCCGGGATCGCCCGTGACGACGCTGAGGACGTTGCTGTTCGCGTCGAAGACCACCGGGCAAACGGCGAGCTTCTCTGCGAACCGGTGCGGGATCATGTCGAGGAGAGCGCGCGGAACCTCGGCCCGCGAAAGCCTCTCCGTCGAGATGAAGTAAACCTTGTAGTGGGAAGCGAGCGACTTCAGCAGGTCGCCCTCGCTCACCAGCCCCAGCTCGAGGATCGCGTCCTCGGCCCGCGTCCCGCTGCGCATGACCTGACCGAAGATCACCTCGACCTGTTCGGACTTGAGCAGTTTGTCGCGCACGAGCACGTCGCAGACGAGCTTCGTCTGGCTCTTCGCGACGACGGAGTCGTGGTGTGCTGCCGGAGGCACGAGCGTGCTCAAATCCTACCAGGGCCGAGCGCTGCGGAGGGAGCTCGCGGTCACGACGCCGCCGCGAGGACGCTCTCGAGTCGATCGCGGTCGACGTTGCGACCGGTCAGGACGACCACCAGATCGCCGCCGCGCAGCTTCTCCGGCAGGCCACACAGGATCGGGGCGAGGGCAACCGCCGCGCTTCCCTCGAGAACCAGGCCCATTTCACGGTAGGCGTGCGCCATCGCAGCCGCGATCTGGGCCTCGGTGGCCACGACCACACCACCGACGGCGAACCGCGCGCGCGCGAACGCCTCCGGCGAGATCCCGCCTTCCAGTCCCTCCGCCAGCGTTCGGCCGCCGCTCGCCAGCCGCTCTACGGCGACGCCGCGCTGGAGCGACGTCGCCATCGCGCAGGACGCCTCGCTCTGCACCCCCCACACGGTGGGCTCGAACGGGCCATCGGTCTCGGCCCAGAGGGCCCAGGACAGACCGGTCGCGAGACCCCCTCCGCCAAAGGGAGCGAGGACCCGCTCGGGCACGCCCCCGAGAGCCCGTACCAGCTCGAACCCGAGCGAACCGCCGTTGCCGAGGACCACGTCCCGGTCGTCGTACGGAGAGACGAACGCGTAACCTTGCGTGGCGGCTAGCTCTTTGGCGAGCGCCTCTGCGTCGTCGTAATGGTCGCTGGCCGCGACGACGAGCTCCGCTCCCCAGGCCGTGATCTTGTCGCGCTTCGCTCGGGGTGCCGTCCGCGGGACGACGATGGTCGCGCCGAGCCCCAGCGTGAGTGCGGCGTAGGCTACCCCTGCCCCGTGGTTGCCGGCGCTCGCCGCGACCACGTGGCCGCGGCCGCGGTTTGCGTCCAGAGCGACCAGCGCGCCGCGCACCTTGAAGCTGCCGGTAACCTGGAGGGCCTCCAGCGCCAACCACACGCGCGTAGAGCCGGTGGAATCGGCCCGGGTATCGAGCTCCGCGGCCCGCAGGACGGGTGTCTCGCGCAGGCGCGCGTCGGGAAAACGCCTACCTAGGAACCGAACCGTCTCGAGGAGCGAGCGTTCGGGGGGCCGGAAGGCCTGTTCGGCGACCCGGGGAGGGACAGCCGCCGCCGACGCCGCCACGCAGAGCATGCCCTGGTTACGGGTGGCATGGGGAGGGTCGTTTAGGCCCAGCGAGACGACTAGCCGCGAATCAGCCACCGCAGCGGCCTTCGGTACGTCGTAATCATACGGTCGGCCGGCACTTCGTGTCCGAGCCCGGGCGCGATCTTCACCCGGACGCGGATGCGCGCGCCTTTCAGCATCTCACCGGCGCGCTTCGTGTTTTCGGCGACCTGATCGTTTTCGCCCGTGAGCAGGTAAACTCTGCGGATTTTCGCGCGATTCTCCTCGAGGAGCTGCGGCGCGTCACCCCACCAGTAGCGGTCGTTCGCGGCGAGAATGAGCCAGCGATTCCAGTGCGCGGGGTCCCGCAGACCCACCTGCTGCGCGATGAACGCTCCCTCGCTGAAGCCAATCAGGACATCCCCGTGCGTACGCACACGGCCCTTGTACTTCTCCTTCAACGCAGCAACCGACGCGTCGATGATCCGCGCTGCCGTGGCCGCGTCGTTGTTCCAGGTTCGGCCGCCGCTCTCGGACTGAGAGGGTCCCTGCGGGCACAGCACCCACCCGAACTGGCGCGCGACCCGGGCCCATTTGCGGCAGTCCTCGAGCGCGTTTCCGCCCCGCCCGTGCACGTAGAGAAGGATGGGCCGCTGCGACTTGGTCGGCGGCTTGTAATAGTAGGCATCCGGATAGCCGGACACCTGCAAAGCAAGCGGATCCGGCGTGGGCGCCTGCTGGCGGGCGGAGGCGAGACCCTCTTGCAGGAAAACCACGAGAGCCACGGCGCAGGCGAGCGCGAGAGCGAAGATCAGTCGGCGCTTCACGGTAAGGAAAATCAAATATTGCAAGGCTCGTCCACAGGCAAGCACTTGGAGGGTGGGACCTTCGGTCCCACGGTCCGGCCGGGCCCGCGCCCTCGCATGCTATGAAGAAGGGGCGAGCTTCGGTTCCCATGTCCGGCCACGCGATCGTCTATGCCACACGCCGTTCGATGCTCGCGCTCGCGCAGTGCCGCACGCTAGTGGCGCGGCTGTGCGCGGCAAACCCCGCGCTGGAGACGCGCGAGCTCCAGGTCGTGACGAGCGGCGACCAAATCCAGGACCGACCGCTGTCCGAGATCCCGGGAGCCGGAGGAAAGGGCCTCTTCGTCAAAGAAATCGAAGAAGCCCTCCTCGATCGCCGGGCCGATTTCGCGGTTCACTCGATGAAGGACGTACCGGCCGAGCTCCCCCCCGGGCTCGTTCTTGCCTGCATCCCTCCGAGGGAGGACCCGCGGGACGTTCTCGTGGCTCCCCGGTATCGCACCCTCAGGGACCTGCCCGAGGGCGCCCGCGTCGGAACCTCGAGTCTGCGCCGCGCCGTGGCGCTGCGGGCCAAGCGTCCCGACCTCCGCATCGTGCCCCTCCGGGGGAACGTCGACACGCGCCTCCGCAAAGTGGACGCCGGCGAGTGCGACGCGATTGTACTCGCCCGCGCAGGCCTCGTGCGGCTGGGGCTCGAGGAGCGCGCCACCTCCGTGCTTTCGTACGAGGAATCGCTCCCGGCGCCGGGCCAGGGAGCGCTGGGAGTGGAGTGCCGCGCGGACGACGCGCAGATGCGGACGATGCTCGAGCGCTTGCACGACGCCGACGCCGCGAAATGCGTCGTCGCCGAGCGCGCCGTGCTGCTGGCCGTCGGCGGAGATTGCAAAACGCCGCTCGGCGCGTACGCCGAGCGCACGGCCGGTCAGCTCCGTCTGCGCGCCTTCATCGAGAGGGGCGAAGCCGGCTTTCGTACGGCCGAGAGGACCCTCCCCTGGCCCCCCACCGAGGACGAAGCCCATACGGCGGGCCTCGAGGTAGGTCGCTCCCTTCTCTGAACCTTCGCAACAAATAACGCATTGGCGCGCGACGCGGTTTACGATGGGCCTCGATGGGGTTGGAGGCGGAATGCACGGTCCGCGTCGGCCGGAAGACGTCCGTCGGCACGGCGATACTCGAGGGCGAACGGCTGGTCTTCCGCGGAGAAATCCGTCTCGACCTCCCGTTCGAAGCGATGCGCGAGGTCGCGGCCGAAGGTAGCGCCCTCGTCGTGAAGACCGCCGAGCAGGAGGCGCGGTTCGAGCTGGGCGCCCAGGTCGCCGACCGGTGGATGCGACTCATCAAGGAACCGAAAGGGCTCTTCGAAAAGCTGGAGGTGGGGCCCGGGTCGCGCGTCGCGGTCGTCGACATCCACGACGGCGTGTTCCTCACGGCCCTCCGCGAGCGGACGGCGGGCGTCGCCGAGGGCCGCGTCCCGCAGGGCGCGCCCGTCATCTTCTTCGGCGCCGAGACGAGGGACGCGCTACGCAAGATCCAGCTTCTGCGCGCGCGCATGATCGATACGGGCGTCCTCTGGATCGTCCGCCCCAAAGCCAGCAGGGCGATCACCGAGACCGACGTCGCCGAGGCGGTGCGCACGTGCGGTCTGACGGAGACGAAGACGGTCGCCTTCTCGCGGTCGTACACCGCACATCGCTGCATCATCCCGGAAGACCTCCGCGGAAAGGCGATCCCGCGGCCGCCCATCATCTCGATTCCTCCGTCGGCCCCTACCCTTCGCCGCGAGGCGAGCGCCCCCGGGCCGAAGGCGAAAGCCTCCAAGCCACCGGCGCGCCCGAGCTCGACGCGCCCACCGAAGAACGGCAGCGCGAGCAAACCGAAGAAGAAGCGCTGACCGGCGCCTGGCGCGACATCGTGGGCGAAGAGCGCATCACCCAGGGCCAAGGGACGGGAGCTCGATGACGAAGGTCGATCCACGATCGAGGCCCGCGCTCTCGCCCCACACTCGTCCGGCGTGAAGACCCACGATGTATTGCGCGATGGATAACCCCAGCCCGAGCCCGCCGTGCATGCGGGTGGTCGTGCTATCGACTTGCCGGCTTTCGCGTAGCTCGCGGTTCTGGGCCTCGAGCTCCGCCTGATGGACGTGGAGATCGTGCAGAAGGGCCGCGGGATCGCGGATCGCGCTCATGGCAAAACCGCCGCCTGCCGGTCGTCCGGGATGATCGTCAGAAGCACGACGCGGTCCGGCCCCGCGATTCCGGTCACCACGCTTCCGCTGACCCGCATCACGCGGTGCCCGATGGCTTCGAACTCGTGCTCAATCCGGAACTCGTGGAAAGGGTGACCGTGCGCGAGCGCGGCCTCGATCACCTCGCGCAACTTGGGGTGCGCCCACTGCCCGGAGCCGAGGTTCTGGAGCAAATTGCCCACGGTCGCGTGCGCGTCGACGCGAAACGTCGCAAGGAACGGCTCGTTGACCCACAGCACGCGGAGTTGCCTGTCGATGATGGCCAGCGGCTGGGGGAGCGCGGTCAGTACCTTCGCGGCGTACGTCTCGACGTCCAGCACCAGCTCCTCGCGTCGCTTTTCCACGTCGATGTCACGCAGGACGACGACCGCGCCGTCCACGATGCCGCCGGCCGAGCGATACGGACGCACGCGGATCTCGTACCAGCGGCCCTGAATGCGCGCTTGCCGGCTCGTCTCGACCAGCCGTTCGGTCGTCGTACGGACGGCTTCCTCGATGTCGGCGCCGGCAAACGACGCCTTCAGCTCGGCCAGGGGGCGACCGACGCTCTCCTTGTTCAGCCGGAGGAGATTCTGCGCGCCGTCGCTGGCGCGGTTGAGCAAGCGGCGCGAGTCGAAGAAGAGCACGGGCTCGTGCACCGACAGCAGCAAATTGTCGAGGTCACTGCTGGCGCGCCGGAGGTCCCGCATCCGATGTTCGAGCTCGTCGTTCATCGTCAACAGCTCCTCGTTGGCGCTCTGGAGCTCCTCCTTCGACGTCTCGAGCTCCTCGTTGGTGCTCTGGAGCTCCTCGTTGGCCGACTGGAGCTCCTCGTTGGTGGACTTGAGTTCCTCGTTGCTCGTCTCGAGTTCCTCGATGGTCGACTGCAGATATTCCTTGGTCGCCGCCAGCTCTTTCTCGAGGTTCCGCAGCCGCGCGTCCGCCCCCTCGGTTCCTTCGACAGGCGCGGGCTCCGACTGGGAAGGGCGGTCCTCGAAGACGACGAGCAGGCATCGACTCTTGGTGTCCGGCTCGTGGATCGGGAACACCTCGATCGCCACCGCTCGGCCATCCTCCCCGTCGCGCATCAGCATCAGCGGCGGCGTCTGCGTGGGAGCGTTCGTCTCCAGCGCTCCCTGGATCGCGCGCCATACCTCCACGTGAAGCTCGGGTCTCAGAAGCTTGAGGAGGTTCAGCGCGGCCGCGCCCGGTGCCGGCGACAGGTAGCGGCCCGTGTCGCCGCGAAACTGCAGCACGTCGAGGTTCTCGTTGACCAGAACGCTCGGGGGCCCATAGCGTTCGACGAGCTTGCGGTCGGCGATCTGCTGGGCCGTGGCTCGAGCCCCCCGCTCGTGCCCACCGGCGGAGTACGACTCGGTCGTGGCAAGCTCGAGCGCGCCGCGGACGTCGAGCATGTCCGACGCCGGGAGGTTCCTCTTGACGTAGATCTTGTTCTTCCGGTCGAGCAAAGAGAAGAGGGCGGCGGAATCGCCGACGGTCTCCGAGTTGCCGATTAGGAGGATCCCGTCGGAGACCAGCGCGTAGTGGAGCAGCCGCAGGACCTTCTTCTGCAGCGGAGGCTGCAGATAAATGAGGAGGTTTCTGCAACTCACGAAATCCATGCGCGAGAAGGGCGCGTCGGTCGTGAGGTTCTGCAGCGAGAACACCAGGAGCTCGCGCAGCTGCCTGCCTACCTGGTAGCCCTCGCCCGTCCTCAGGAAGAAGCGCTCGAGCCGCTCCTTCGACACGTCCGTCTCGATGCCGCGCGGGAACATGCCGCGCCGGGCGTGCGCGATGGCGTCCTCGTCGACGTCGGTCGCGAAGATCTGGATGCGGTGCCGATGCATCGAGCGCTCGAGCAGCTCCAGAAGAACGATGGCGATCGAATACGCCTCTTCGCCCGTGGAGCACGCAGGCACCCAGACCCGGATCGAGGCGCTCGGCGCCTTGCGCTCGAGCACCTGCGGCAAGATGACCCGCTGGAGCATCTCGAACGGCTCGACGTCGCGGAAGAAGCTGGTGACGCCGATCAGAATGTCCTGGTAGAGCGCGGCGAGCTCCTCGCGGTGCTCCTGGACGTGCCGGATGTAGTCCGTGAGCTTGCTGATCTGCTGGAGCGCCATCCGCCGCTCGACCCGGCGATTGACCGTGCTCTGCTTGTAGAGCGACAGGTCGTTGCCGTAGGCCGAGCGAATCATGACAAAGAGCTTCCCGAGCTCGTCGCGGTCGCCCAGCACCGGCGCCTGCTGCGGAGAGCGGGCCATGTACGGGTGCTTGGAGATCGCCATGAGCTCGGCGGCGATACCCTGGGGAGTCAGGACGCGGTCGACGACGCCGCTCTCCTGGGCGCTGGCCGGCATAGAGTCGTACTTCGCGCTCTCGCGGTCCTGAGCGAACGCGAGCCCCCCCCGCGCCTTGATTTCCCGGAGCCCCTGGGTGCCGTCCGAGCCCATCCCCGAAAGGACGACGCCGATGGCGCGGGGGCCCTTGTCCTCGGCGAGCGTCCGGAAGAACGCGTCGATCGGTAGGGGCGACGACGGCGAGAGGAGGTGGAAGACGTCGTTTAGCAAGCCCACGCTCGCGTTGGGCGGGGCGACGTGCACGCGGTTGGGTTCGACGCGCATGCCGTCCGCGATCGCCGCCACCGGAAGCCGGCTCGAGCGCCCCAGGATGGCGGGAAGCAGGCTGACGTGGTCCGGAGCCAGGTGCTGCACGACGACGAACGCCATGCCGTCCACGGACAAGCTTGCGATGAGCGAAACAACGGCCTCGAGCCCACCCGCCGATGCACCGATGCCGACGACGAGAAAGGACGACTCGGGCGGAGCCTCTCCGTCGTTCGCGGCGCTCGGAGGGGGCGTGTCGGCGGCGGACACGAATCGACGCATACTGGTCGCGCGTCCCTCCGGCAAGGGTCGCTTCGCACCGCGCGCAGATCCCGGCGCGCCAAGAGCCGGGCGCTACTGTACCCAGGCGAAGGATTCCTGCTGGTCGACCTCGAGGGCGATCCGCTCGAGCTCTTCCAGGGGTTTCGCCGGAAGTGCAACGGTGTGAGCGAGCGCCCCGATCACCTCCGCGCAGTCGTTGGCTCGGACGACGCCGTCCTGAAGCCGGCGGGCGGTCGCTTGAACCGCAGCAAACGTGGCCCGCAATTCGTCCAGCGCGCGCCGTATCCGCTCTCTCAGGGGATCCAACGGATCGCTGTTCGCCTTTACGATCGTCCAGTGGAAGGCCACCCCCTGGGTCCCGTCGGGGACGTGTCGGATCGAGAGCTTCGCTCGGAACGGGCGATCGGACCGAGGGCGCAGGTGGAGCTGCACCGCCTGTGGTTCGCGCCTTCTCGCGGCACCGCTGATGCACTCGCGGAAGTCGCGGGTGTCCTTGCGCGCGACGAACGAAATGAGCAGCCGCCCGACGAGTGCCTCCGGGCGCATCACCAGCAGCTTGGCCGCCGCAATGTTGGCCTCCCGGATGATGCCGGATCGATTCGTGAAGACGTATGCATCGGGAGCCTGGTCGAAGAGAACCAGTCGCTCGGCATGCTGCTGCGTGAGCCTCCCTGTCAGCGCAGAGAACGCTTCGCTGCGTTCCCGCAGCGCACTTTCGGCCAGCGCGAGCTCGGCCTCGCGGGCATCGAGCTCCGCCAGGACCGACTCCGCGACGCCGGAGTCCGCGAGGTGCGCGCGAACCGCCGGCCAGGAGGCGAACAGTTTGCCGATGCGCTGGGATAAGCTGCCGGCCTCTGCCTGGAAGCGATCGGCAGCTCGCATCGCATCGACGACATGCGCTGTCGAATCGAGGCGCTCGCGGTCCATGGCTCCGATTTCCGTTTGTTAACCCCCCCCCAGCAACGCAAGAGCGACTCCCTTTCTTCCGGCAACCGCTGAATTCGCTCGAACCAATTCATGCTTTGGAAGACCTTTGGAGGACCCAAGGTTCGAGACGTCGTGCTTGAATGTCGAAATAGGTTCGCGCCATGCCGAGCTCGACATTCGTTGTGGAGCTCGGCCTCGCCGCCGAGCTGATCGTCGCCGAAGCCAAACGATGGAGCGTGGCCGACGAGGTTGGCCTGCAGGTCACGCCGACCGGCACCATCAGAGTCTCGGCGCGGTCCGTGCGTGCGCGCGAGTTCGTCGAGCGTCTCGCGACGATGCAATCGACCGGGGGCCCCGGCGGTGCGACCGTCCTTCTGGCGAAGACCGACCCCAGCGAATGGGACCTCATCGTTCGGCTGGCGAGGCAGCTGTCCGGCGACGTGGGGTCGGGCCATCCGGTCAACGGCCCCCTCGCCTTGAAGCTGGCGCGATCCATCCTCACGCTCGACAAGCCGCACGGCAGCGGCGAAGACGAAGACGGTTGACCGCCAAATGCGGCGGCCCCCCTCCGACGCGGGCTTCGCTCTCAGTTCGGCAGACGCTCGTCGTCGTCGGATGGGCGGTTTCCGGTCGCGGCCCCGGGCACTTCGGGCGCGCGCGCCTCGCCCGTCCCTGCGATCTCCTGCAAGTCGAAGAGGAAGCGCACCGCGGCAGCGAGCTCGCCGGCGTCCTCGTGCTCGGCGGCGCGCGCCTTCAGGTTCGTCGTCGGTGCGTGCAGGAGCTTGTTCACCGCGCTCTCCATCATCTGCGTGAGCGCCGCTCGGTCGCCGTCCGTGAGGTGCTTCAGTCGCCCGGCCAGCGAGCGTTCGAGCTCCGCGAAGAGGACGGCGCGCGCCTTCACGCGCATGGCGACCACGGTGGGCTGCACTTCGAGGCCGCGCGTCCAGGCGAGGAACTGCGCGAGCTCGTCGCCGACGATCTTCTCCGCGGCTTCCACCTCGCCCTGGCGCGCCTTCAGGCCGCGGACCACCTCCTGCTCGAGGTCGTCGACGTTGAACACGTACACGTTGTCGATGCGGTGCACCTCGGGCTCGATGTTGCGCGGGACGGCGATGTCGACAAAGAGCAGCGTGCGCCCCCTTCGCGCGCGCATGGCGCGCTTGACCATGTCGCGCGACACGACCGGCGTGCGGCTCGCGGTGCTCGCGACGACGACGTCGGCGGCGGCGAGCTCCTGCTCGAGACCCTCCCAGGGGACCGCCGAGGCGTGCATCTCGCCGGCGAGCGCCGCCGCGCGATCGAAGCTGCGGTTGCAAATGAGCAGCGCGCGGGCGTCCTTCCTCAGGCTGCGCGCGGCGGCCTCCGCCATCTCGCCGGCGCCGAGGAGCATGACGACGCGCTCGTTCAGGTCGCCGAAGACGTGCCGCGCCAGGTCGACGGCAACGCTGGAGATGCTCACCGAGCCGGCGCCGATCGCTGTCTCGGTCCGCACGCGTTTCGCCGCGCCGAACGCGCGGCTGATGCACCGGCCGAGCGTCCCCTTGAGCGACCCCACGTCGACGGCGGCGTCGTACGCCTGCTTCACTTGCCCGAGGATCTGCGGCTCGCCGAGGACCATCGAGTCGAGGCTCGCCGCCACGCGGAAGACGTGAGTGACCGCCTCGTCCCCCTGCTTCTCGTAGAGATACGGCTTGAGGTCCGCCGGATCGGATACTCCGCCCTGACGCGCGAGCTCTTCGCGAATGGCCGTGCACGCGGCGTCCAGGCCACCCTTGCGCGCAAGCGCGACCACCTCGACGCGGTTGCACGTCGACAGGAACATCGCCTCGAGGAGCTCGCTGCGCGAAGCTAGCCGCGCGAGCACCGCGGGCAGGACGTCTGCGCCCACGGAGAGGCGCTCGCGAACTTCCACCGGCGCGGTGCGGTGCGACAGCCCGACGACGAGGATCAAGGTCCACCCATCGCGACCGATGCCCCGGCCGCTGCGTCCCGTACGAGATAGAAAAGGAGGACGAGGACGGTGAAGCCGAAGCCGGCGATCGTGCCGTACGCCGCGCGCCTTCCGCGCCAACCGGCCGCCGCCCGGAGCAGGAGGACGAGACCGAAGAGCACCCAGGAGACGTACCCCAACGCCGCTCGCGCGATCTCGGCGGCGCCGCCCGCCTCGACCTCGCGCGCCCAGAGCGTTCCGGTGAGCACGCCGATCGTGAGCAGCGGGAAGCCGGCGACGAGGAAGCGGTGCTCGGCGCGATCGAGCGCGTCGAGCGCGGGGAGACGCTGGAAAATGCCTTCGAGCTTCTTCTGTTTGAGGCGACGCTCCTGGACGAGGTATGCCACCGCCGTCGCGAACGCCAGCGTGAAGAGGGCGACGCCGAGCAAGTTCGCCGCCACGTGGAACGGAAGGATGGCGCTCCGGAAACGCGGGACGTCCGCCGACCCGACGAAACGCGAGGCCAGTAGGAAGGTGAGCGCGAGCGGCGCCACGAAGGCGCCGACGACGTCGATGCGGAAGCGCGCGCGCGCGAGGACGTAGGCCGCCGCGGCGACCATCGACGCGATGCTCATCGAGAAATGGATCCCGGCGACGGGGCAAACGTGGAGGACGAGCGACGCGACTACGATCTGCGCCGCGTGAAGGGGCACGCCGACGGCGACGAGCCGGGGCGCCCAGCGAGCGGCGCGTTCGGCCCGGCCGAGCAGGAACGCGGCGAAGAGGACACACGCGGCCAGGTAGACCGCAGCGGTCGCGCCAAAGAGGATGTCGGCCAGGAGGAGGTTCACGTAGCGGGTCCCTCGATCGCGCGGGGCGGGGGCGTCCGAGCTGCCCCACCCGCGCCGTGGGATCGTGCTACGCGGCTGCGCTCTTGGCCAGCTCGTGTGATGCTTTCAGAGGTTTTTCGCGAGAAACCGGGCGAGGAGGTCTTCGTCGGTCTTGGGGTCGGCGCCGCCCTTGCCGCCGCGCGCTTTCTTGCGAGCATCGGAGCCGACATGCTCGGCGAAAGAGCCGATGGGGATGCCGAGCCACCCCGGCTCGACGTCGTAGGCGGTGTCGCCGAGGAGCATCGAAGTCTCGACGATCTCGGCGCCGAGCTGCTCGAGATACGCCCGTGTCTTCACCCGCCCCACGAGCTCGTGGCTGTCGCCGGCGCCGGTGACCTCGCGCAGAACGCGCACGGCTTCGGCCATGCGATAGCGGCGACCCTCTGCGACGATCGTAAGGTCGCCGTTCTCGAGCTCGACGGAGCCGTCGACGATCCACTCGTTCAGAGCGGTCTGCGGAAAAAAGACGCGGTTTGCCATGCACCCGCCGGAAGGGCAGGCTATCACCGCGCGCGAAACGATGGGAGACGTGTTCGAAACGGTGACGCGCATCCAACAGCTCGGCGGCGAACCCGATCGGGCGGCGAGGGTCGCCGAGCTGCGCGCCCGGTTCGAGGGGCTCACCGGAGCGTTCGCGCCGGAAGATCCCTGGTTCGAGGAGCGAAGCCGCGCGTTCTGGTGCGACGCGATGACGAGGGCGCGCTTCGGACGCGAGGTGGAGCTTGACTTGAGCGAAGTAGAGCGCGCGTGGCTCGGCCCGCTCGAGCGGTCGCACAGGGGACTCTTTCGCGCTGCGTCGGCCGCTCTTCAGGTCACGGACGAAGGTCTGGACCACGCAGCGGTGGGCGGGCTCATCGTCGACGTGTGGAGCGGGGCGGAGTTCGCGGTGACGGTGCTCGACGAGCCCTCGGCCGAGGAGCTCTCGGCGGCGAGCGGACAGCTGTTCGACGCGCGCGTCGTCGCGTCCGAGGACGCCGTCACGGTGGCGCTGCTGCCGGGCGCCGTGTTCCACCCGCGCGAGGCCACGGCACCGATCGACGGCGTGCTGGCCGCGGCGCGCGATCGAGGACTCTCGACCGATCACACGCTGGACGCGCTCCTGCGCATGCAGCGGACGTTTCGGTCGCTGTCCCGTGTGAAGGCGGCGTATGCGTATCGGCCGGCGGCTCTATCGTCGGTCGTTTCGGCTCAGCCGCGCGCCGAGAGCGACGCGGCGAACCGCATGCGTCGCGCGGCGAAAGCGCCTACATAAGGCGCATGCCCCTGCCGCCGACGTTCGGTGCCCGGCTGGTCGGCGCCCGCCGACTGGCCCCCAACGTGCGCGAGCTGACTTTCGAGCGCGACGACGCACAGCCCATGCAATTCGTGCCGGGCCAGTGGGTGAACGCGTACCTCCCGCTCCCCGGCGGCGCGGCCGATCCCGAGGCCCCGCTCAAGCGCGCGTACTCGATCGCGTCGGCGCCGGTCGATTCGCCGCGGTTCGAGATCGCCGTCACGCGCGTGCAGAACGGGCCCGGCTCGGCCTGGCTGCACGCGGTGGAGCCGGGCGTGCCGTTGAAGTTCATGGGCCCGCAAGGGTTCTTCACGCGCGCGCCGTCGAGCGCCGCGCCGTCGTTGCTCATCGCGACGGGGACCGGCGTGACGCCCATCCGGAGCATGGTCCGCGCAGCGCTGGCGGCGGGGTCGCGCGCTCCGATGTGGATCCTTCTCGGCGTGAGGCACGAAGAAGACATGCTCTACCGCGACGAGTTCGAGGCTCTCGCCCGCGCCCACCCGAATGTCCGGTTCGAGCCGACCCTCTCGCAGCCCGGCGCCGCATGGTCGGGCCGTCGCGGCTACGTTCAGGCGCACCTGCCCGAGCTGTGGAGCGGGCTCTCGGCGAGCGGCGCCGAGCTTCCTCACGCGTACGCC
This sequence comes from uncultured Myxococcales bacterium, assembly GCA_937998045.1. GTDB lineage: Bacteria > Myxococcota_A > Polyangia > Polyangiales > Polyangiaceae > Palsa-1150. The sequence continues at coordinate 1,398 of CALKVG010000728.1, read as the reverse complement.
TGCGGGCTCGAGCGCATGGTCGGCTCGGTGCGCGAGATGCTGCGGAAGGACATGGGTCTGCCGCGGCAACAAGTCCACGCGGAGCGGTACGACTAGCCAGTGTGTCTCTGCGGCTTCGCGGAGCGAGACCTCAGTATCCCTTGCGGGCGACCGCGAGATCGTTGTGCTCGATTTCCTGTCTCGCCTGAGTGACGAGGCACGTGGCGGTGTCTTTTCGCAACGCCACGATGCGGAGCTCCCCCACGACCTCGTCGGGGTAGTTCTGTTCGTCCGCGTGGGCCCCCGGAGTCTTCTCCATCGGGGGCATCGGCTTCTCGTCGTCCGCCGAGACGCGATACCCCGCAGTCGGCGTGACCAGGGTGCGACGCCAGGCATCCCCGCGGCGGACGATGAAGAGGCGATTGCCCGGCTTGAGGCCGGCGTCCTCGCCCTTGTCGATGAAGACCACCTGGTTCTGACCCCAGAAGACGTTGGGGTAGACGCTGGCCAGCACGTGCGCCTGCACCTCGGCGTCGTTGCGCCGGGGCGGCACGATCTCGAAGCGCCGCGCCAGGGGACCAATCTTGGCTCCGCGCTCGATCGGATTGAGCGACTCGATCACCTTGGCGCGCGCGATGCGGTCCTGCGCGTTCCACTGATCGATGCGCACGGTACCGCTGATCTGTACGATCGTTCCGGCCGACAAGACGTGCAGAGGCCGGAACACGGTGAGCTCCTGGCCGAGCCGCACATCGTGACCCGGATCGACGTGCAGATAGACCTCGTCGAGGTCCGTGAGGAACATCTTGTCCTGCGGCGAGCCCGTCACGTCTCCCCACACTTCGTCGGACGGATCGCGGATCCAGCCCTGATCGCGCAGGAACACCGTGCCCTCGGGGACCTGCCGCCGGCGGTCGACCAGCGTCGCCCCGCCCCCGGTGTACGGCAACGAGCTCGTCGGACGCGCGGGCCCCGGCGTCGCGGCCGTCGCCCCGCCTCCCGCGCCCTCCTTCAGGCGCACCTCGTCACCGGGGTAGATCCAGTTCGGGTTCCGGATCTGCGGGTTATACGACCAGACGCGGGGCCACTGGTACGGGTTCTGGAAATAGAACCCGCAGATGCCCCACAGCGTGTCGCCGCGACGGACGAGGTGAGAGGACGGGGTCTCGCCTCCTCCGTAGCTCACGCCTCCTCCTCCGCCGAGGAGGATCGGGCCAGTGTCGTCGCCGCGGACGGCCCCGCCCGCGCCGCCGCGGGGGCCGAGGTCGAACGAGTCTTCTTCGTCAGCGGTTATGGGATGCGCGCTCGACTCGGTCGCGTTGCCGCCGCCGATGGTCCCGTTGGGCGACTGGGGATTGCCGTACGCGCCGGGCTGCGGCGTGACCGGGACGTACGTCGAGCCGGGAGTCGGGGCGGGCG
>CALKVG010000727.1 GCA_937998045.1 uncultured Myxococcales bacterium | reverse complement strand
CGGCTCTTCATCACACCGCCGCGAACATGGCCAAGTTTTCGGACCGGCTCTAAGTGTTCCCGTCCGGTACAACGGGAAAAATAGCGCTCCCTCCCCACACGTATTTCTAATGCCAAAGCAGCAGATTGACGAATCTGGAAATGGCGCAGGTTGCCCCGAAACGCCCACCAGTAACAACTGTTTCGCCTGCGGTAGCGTCTCGCCGAGCGGACTCTCGGGAACCCCGCGAAGCACCTGCGACGTCCGGGGAGACATTCCCCACCGATGAATGTCTCCCGCTGGCGCACCGGGAAACATTTCCCCCCGACGAATGTCTCCCGCCGCCGCGCTGTCTAGACAGCGGTACCCTCTCCAGCCCCCAAACGCCGCCGAACAACGCCACAGTCGAGCGACCCCAGGCGATCCCGCGCCTCACCCACTACGCGGCGCCGCGATTCATCGGGAAGGGGCGCAGCATCGTTCTGCCGACGTCGAAACGTCCGTACGTCCCCTCTCCCGATCCGCCGCTCGCGCCTCTTCGCCTACACAAAAGTGAGCGTCGCGCCTCCCCGGGCCCGATGCGATCAACCAAAGAGCGGGCGGGGTCTGCCCGCGTCCCGTCCGTGCGCTACTCGGCGGCCGCGTCGAGCCGCGGCTGCTCCGCCTTCCTCTTCGCGCGCTTCGCCTCGCGGTACATCGCGACGTCTTCCTTCACGCGCGCGGCGAAGTCCGGCGCCGCCTCGACCGCGCTGCGGAATGCTGCGACCACCGTCTGCGGCGACTGCCGCGCGGCGTTCGTCGAGCGCTGCGCCACCGCGGCGAGCTTGCCCTTCCAGCGCTGCACGAGCGACTTCGTGAGGTACGGGGCGACCTCCGCGACGAGGTCCGCGGCGTTGCCCGCGTAGGCGTGCGGCGCCTTGTGGAGCGTGCTGCCGAAGCGACGGCTACCCTGCACGTACGCGCGCACCTGATCCATCGTGACGCCGTGCTCCTCACACGCGCGCTCGAGCTCCGCGGCGGCCGCCTGCTTCGCCTTGAAGAGGTACATCTGCACGCGCGAGTAGAAGTTCACCCGCCCGTCGCCGCTCGTCTCCACCGGACAGAAGATCGTCCCCGGGAACTTCTCCGTGATCGCCGACTGCACGCCGTCGGACACGCCGGCGCTCGGCATACAGCCGAACGGCTTCACGCTTAGCGTCATGTGCGCCTTCGCCTGCACGACGTTCATGATGAGCTTCCCGACTTCCATGTGCCCTTCGCCGCCGCGGAGATCGTTGTTGTAATACTCGTGGCTGATCCGGGCGATCTCGTACATGTCCGGCAGGTGGTAGCCATACAGGCCCGCTGCGTGCGCGAAGGTCTGGAAGAGGGCCCGCACGACCTTGTCGGCCGCCGAGATGCCGCCCACCTTCTTCGCGATGTCGAACGGCCCGATCTCACCCAGGCCGTACTTCGACTTGTCGGTCCCGCGCAGATCCTTGCGCTCGAGCGTGTCGCGGCGCGCTTCCCACAGCATATAGAGGAGCCACGCGGTGACGAGCTGGATATCCGCCTCGGCGCCCTCGCTCTCGAGGAAGCGCTGGAGCTGGTAGTTGCCGTCGCCTTCGGTCGTCATCGCCCAGAACTCGCCGATGATGCTCACCTTCGGCTTCGCGACCGTGCGATCGACCTTCACCGCCGCGAGGAGCGGCTTGCACCGCGCGAGCGCCGCGACGATGTTCGTCCGCCTCTCGAGCGCCTCGTAAACGATCTTCTTGCACTGATCGAGCGCGCGGTCGGTGTCGCCGGCGTTCACCTCGTAGGGGCGGAGGCGGTAGCCGAGCGCGTTGAGCACGTCGCCGGCGACGAGCGCCTTCACGATCGCCCAGAAGAACTTCGGCGTCATCTCGAGGCCGCTCTCCTCGCCCGTGGCCTGCGAGAGGCCACCCGTCTGCTGGAAGAGGACGACGCGGAAGCCGTCGAACCCGGCGTCGCGCAGCGCCTTGCGGTACTCGGTGACGTACATCCCGAAGCGACACGGCCCGCACGCGCCCGCCGTGAGGAACACGTACTTCTCGATGATCTCCTCCGACGACATCCCGTGTTTGTCGCGCAGCGTGCAGAGGAACTTCACCAGGTTGCCGACCGTGAAGTACGTCGGGTTGCATTGGCCGCGGTTGCCGAACTCCTTGCCGAACTGCAGCGCCGCCACGTCGGGACACTCGAGCGCCTGCACGTTGTACCCGACGCCCTTTAGGCCGCCCTCGACGAAATAGTCGTGCGCCATCGTGAGTCCGCTCACGAGCATCGTGATCTTCGACCTCTCCTTCTTCGTGAAGGTGAGGTTCGCCATGTCCTCGATCCACTGATCGGTCTTGCCGTCGAGACCGAGGCGCTTGCGCTCCTCCTCCTCGAACGCGCGAAGCTCCGCTTCGACGTCGACGACCGGCAGGGCCTTCTTGTCTTTCATGGATCCGACGTTCATGGCACTAACCCCTTATTGGATTGAACAGGGAGAGGGGGAGAGAAGGAGCATTTGGGTCTGACAAACATCTCCTATCTCCTCCTCTCCCTGTTTCTGTCATCACTCGGCTGCGTTCGTGTGAACTTGAACGGGCACGATGCCCTCGGCGGTCTTCTTGCGTAGCTGGATGAGGCCCGTGGGGACCTCGGGTGGCTGCGGCTCGGCGCGGCGCTCGTAGGCCTGGATGCGCCCGCGGACCTCGGCGATCTGCGCCTCGATCGCGGGGTCGGTCTGACGGCGTCCGCGCAGCTGCTCGGATCGCAGCGTGAGGAGCTCGAGGCGCTTGTTGTCGATCGCGTGCTCGAGCTCGCCCTTCCTCTTGCGCGCGTCTTGCAGGCGCTCTTCGTGGAGCTTCAGCGCGTGGGCGTACGTCTTGACGCGGATCTTGATGCTGCCGCCCGGCTTGTTCGCGTCGATGTCGTGCAGCGCCGCGTACGGCGTCTTGCTCGTCTCGATGATCTTGTCGACGAGGCCGTAAGTCGGCGCGTCGTGACCGCACTTGAAGGACGACAAGTCGAGGACGACGACGTTGGGGTGCCGCGCGGCGAAGCCCGCCGCCCACACCTTCTGTGAGCTGTTGACCGAGTAGTTCTCCGGCCACACATGGTTCAGCTCGAGGCCGCTCTTGCAGCGCCCCTGCTCGATGTCTTCCTTGTAGAAGCGCTCGAGGTACTTCGGGTCGCGCGGGACCGAGCGAACGCTCAAGATCGGGTAGCCGAGGACCTGGAACTCCTCGGGAATGCCGTGGTTCAGGCCGGGGTCGGAGTGGTACGGACGGCCGAGGAGGAGGATCGCGACGCGGTCCTCGTGCTCCACCGTGTCGAGGATGGCGCGCCCCTTCTCCTGCAGGTCGCGTTCGAACCCGTCGAGCGCCTTCCACCCCTCGCCGCAGGCGAAATCGTTCTCGTCCTCGGTGATCCCGAGCCGCGAGCCGAACGTCTCGTGGAGGCGGCGGCGCATGAGCGTCGGTTCGACGAAGCTCAGCGCGGGGTCGAGATACTCGATGCCGCGCGTCGCGAAGAAGTCGACCTCCTTCGTGAACGCCGCCTTCATCACGTCCGGGCAACCGGCCACGATGGGACAGCTCGAGTTGTCCATCGTGTCGACGATCCAGTTCGGCACGTGCGTGAGGATCGGGAAGAAAATGTACTTGAGCGGCTTCTTCTCGGTGTGCTGGTCGAACAGCAGGTTGTGGACGTGCGCCTGGGCTACCTTGCTCGGGAAGCACGGATCGATCGACCCGTACTTTCCGCCCTTCACCCAGAGCTCCTCGGTCGTCTCGTCGCTGAAGACGACGTTCGTCTTCGGGATGCCGAGCGCCTCGAAGTACGCGCGGAAGAACGGCCCGGTCGAGTACAGGTTGAGGACGCGCGGGATGCCGATGCGCACCCGCCGGCGCGCGTCCCACGCCTCCTTCGAAGACCTGCGGAACGGCCGCTTGATCGCGACGCGCCGCATCCCGAGGAGCCCCCTCCTCACCTCCACGTCGTCGGTCGGCGCGCCGTCCGCCGGCATCGGCGCCGTGTCGTAGACGTGCATGAACGCGCGCTTGCTCTCGTAATCGACCAGGTTCGGGAACTGCTTGGCGATCTTCTTGCGCTCCTCGACGAGCGACAGCATCGCGTCCTTGCTCTCGACGGTCCCCTTCTCGCAGCTGAAGCCGGCGATGTACCGGCTCTTCGATCCGTCCGGGCGCTTCGTGTCGATGAACGTGCGCTTGCAATTGTTCTCGCAGAAGTGGCAGACGGTCTCCTCGTCGTTCTTCGACGTGTACTCGAGGTCGATCGACGCCTGGATCCCGATGAACGTCGACCGCCCGCGGCGCTTGACGACGCGCACCGTCTCCATCGCGGCGCCGATCGCGCCCGCCTCTCCCGTGTGCGGGTGGACGTACACCTCGGCGCCGGGCACGCGCTCCTTGATGTAGTCGACCTGCGCCTTTACCGCGGCCAGGTTGTACTGCGTCCCTCCCTGCAGGACGAACTTGCGCCCGAGCGACGCCATCCGCGGGATCTGCACGACGTACTGCCAGACGTTCTTCGGCAGCACCTGCGCGAGACCCGCGAGCATCTCCTCCTTGGTGAAGCCCTCTTTCTGGAAGTTGACGCGGTCTGTATCGAGGAAGACCGCGCAGCCGTAGGAGAACTTCGGCGCGAGCTCCGCCTGGAAGGCGACGTCGGCGAATTGCGTGACCGGGACGCCGAACGAGTCGGCCGTCGCCTGGAGGAGCATCCCGTTGCCGGCCGAGCACGAGTTCGACAGGCGGAAGTTCGCGATGTCGCCGTTCTTCATGAACAGGACCTTGATGTCCTGCCCGCCGATGTCGCAGACGACGTCCACGTCACCGAAGAAGTGCACGGCGCTCATCATGTGCGCGACGGTCTCGACGATGTTCACGTCGCTCATCACGCACTGCTCGAGGACGTCCGCCGCGTAGCCGGTCGCGCCGAAGCCCATCACCTCGAGCTTCGCCTTCTGATCGACCTCGACGTAGTCCTTAAGCTTCTTCAGGAGCTCCTTCGTGTCCTGGATCGGGTTGCCCTTCGAGAGCTGGTACGCCTTCGTGAGGATGCGGCCGCTCTCGTAGTCGACGAGCACCGCCTTGCTCGACGTCGACCCGCCGTCGAGGCCGACGACGGCGCGTACGAGTTCGCCTTCCGCGAACGTCGCCGGCTCGAACTTCGGGATGCGGTACTTCGTGCGGAAGTCGTCGAGCTCGTCGGCGGTCTTTGCGAGCGGAGGCCCCGCGCTCTCGCCGAGGCGGGCCTTGCGCCCGTGCGTGATGTACTCCTTGAGCGCCGCCGTGCCGGTGAGGTTGCCCACGCTCTCCTCCTCATGCAGGCCGTAGAGGACGGCGCCGAGCGCTGCGTAGTACTGGCTGTTCTGCGGGACGAAGATGAGCTCCTCGACGGGGACGTCCTTCGGGTACGCGTAGCCGCGTTCGTCCCACGTCTGCGGGATGCGAAGGCGCCAGCACTCCTGGAGGAACGGCAAGTAGGTGTTCGGGCCGCCGAGGAGGAGCACGCGGTGCTTGAGCGTCGCGCCGCGCGTGAGGACGCTGAGGTTCTGCAGGACAATCGCGTCCGCGAGCGAGCAGAGGACCTCGTTGGCGGGGATGCCGCTCTTGATGAGGTTGACGATGTCCGTCTCGGCGAAGACGCCGCACTTTGCGGCGACGTGGTGCAGCTTGCTGTCGTCGAAGTGGAGCTTCGTCACGAGGTCCGGCGGAGCGCCCACCTTGAGGAAGCACTTGTCGATCGTCGCGCCCGTGCCGCTGGCGCACTTGTCGTTCATGGACGCGACCGCAGTCTTCTCGTCGCTCGCCTCGCTCGCCTTGAAGACGATGATCTTCGCGTCCTGCCCGCCGAGCTCGATGACGCTCCCCACGTCCGGGTGCAGGTGCTCGACGGCGAGCGTGACGGCGTTCACTTCCTGGACGAACTTGCCGCCGGTCGGCGGGCAGAGAGGGCCGGCGCCCGAGCCCGTCAGGAAGATCTTCCAGCTGTCCTTCGGCTGATCGGGGAACGCGCCGACGATCGTCTCGAGCATCGAGAGGACGTACTCGGGCTGCTTGGTGTGGTGGCGCTGGTAGTCGCTCCAGAGAATCTCTTTGGAGCCGGGATCCATGACGACGGCCTTCACCGTCGTGCTGCCGACGTCCATGCCGATCACGAGCCGCCCGTGGGCCATGCGCGTCCCTTTCCGTCGGCCGTGAGGCCGCTCACTTCACCGTCAGGCACTGCGGTACCGCCACTGCGCGCAAGACTAGACTGACGTGTCAGTCGTTTACCACGGGTACCGCAGCTTCGGCTGCGCGGGAAGGGTGAAAGTGGCGGCGCTCGAACTGACACGCGTGTCAGGCACGCGCCCGCTCAAGGGCGCGTCATGGGTTCGCTTCATCATCCCGGGGCTCGCAATCGGAAAGAGGAAGAGCGCCTCCTCTTCGTCGTCGGGGTTCTCGATGCGAACGCGCGTGAGCGAGGGCGCGAGCCAGACGAAAGTCGTGCCGATCTTGGCGACCGACAGCTCGACGCTCGCAACGTCGCGCACTCGGTCGCGCCGCGAACCATTCGACCGCGCGGGTGATCAGGCCAGATCCCCACGCGTACGTCGATGCTCCGGCTCGGGTAAGCGCTCGCTCGATGCGGGGAAGTCGATCGCCCCGGCTCGTCTCGTTGGGAAGCCTCGAAGCGGTCGCGGTATGCGCGATCCCTTCCCCGCGGAGGTCGCCCTCTGGCCACGGGCCCGCGCTATGCTGCCCGACCCGATGTTCTTCCGCCTGAACACCCATGGGTCCTGCCGCTGAGCTGAGATGGGCAAACCCGAGCGACGAGCGCAGATCCTCTCGGTCGCACGCGACGTCTTCGCCCGCCGCGGCTACCACGCCGCGAAGATCGACGACATCGTGGCTTCGGCGGGCATCGCGCGGGGCACCTTCTACCTGTACTTCGAGGACAAGCGCGCCATCTTCGAGGAGATCGTCGACCGTACGATCGCGCGCCTCGGGATGTCGATCGTGCGCGTCGACCCGCACGACGGAGCGCGCACGGTCGCCGATCAGGTGCGCGAGAACATCCGGCGCATCGTGCGGATCCTGCTCGAGGACCGCGCGACGACCAAGATCCTGCTGAGCGACGCGCTGGGCGTCGACCAGACATTCGACCGCAAGCTCCTCTCCTTCTACGACGAGATGTCGAGCCTCCTCGAACGGAGCCTGAGCGACGGCCAGGCCCTCGGCGTCGTCCGCGACGGCGACGTGCGCCTCATGTCGTGGCTGACGGTGGGCGCGCTCAAGGAGGTCATGTTCCAGATCGTCCAACGCGGCGCCGAGTACGACGAGGACAAGCTCGTCGAGGGCGCGTTCGCGTACTTCTCGGCGGGGTATCTGCGCGTCTGAGGGGGCGACCCTGGCGAGGGCTTCGATTGCGCCCAAAGCCGCCAGCGACGTCCGGGTCCATACGGGCGGGAGAGATGGGAATGGACGGTCGGCGTTGGTTGTACGAGCACGTACACGTCGACGATCACGCCTTGTCGTGCCCGTGCCCGGGGACGCAAACGTGCACGTCGCGACGGGTATTCGTAGACGTAAACGCGAACGCGCTCGGTCCGGCGTGATCGTCCACGTAGAAGTGAACGTGCCCGCGAACGAGGTCGCCCGCCCATAGCTTCCGGCGTCCCCCTCCCCCGGTCTTGACATATCGTGAAGAGCTATCTAAAGATATATCTCGTCGGGAGGACCCATCCCATGCACACTCGGTGGGACTATGAGTGGGGCCAACGGATGAAGAGTCGATGGGGTCGTGGCGGCCCCTGGCAAGGGAGACACGGCGCCGGACGGGGCGATGCGTGGGCCGAGATGTGGAGCGAGTGGTGGCGCGGCCCCGCACCGCGCTGCGAACGAGGGCAGGTCCGTTACCTGGTCCTCGACGCGCTCGCCGCCCAGCCTCGCCACGGCTACGAAGTCATCCAGGCCATCGGCGAGAAGTCGCGTGGCGCGTACAAGCCCAGCCCGGGCGTCGTCTACCCGACTCTCCAAATGCTCGAGGAGCTCGGGCACACGCGTACGGTCGCGCAGGGCGACCGCAAGGTCTACGAGATCACCGACGAAGGGCGCCGCGATCTGCAGGAGCACATGGCGGACGTCGCCGAGTTCTACGAGGGCAACGCCGACTACGGCTGGGACCAGCACGCGGACGACGTCGCGCAGGTGATGGCGCGCCTGGGTCGTGTGATGCGTCTGTTCAAGCTGGCGATGCGACGGGGTGGCCTTCGCCCGTCGACGATGCGGAAGATGCGGGCCGTTCTGGACGAGGCCCTCAGCAAGCTCGAGGAGCTCCTCTCCCCCGAGGATCCGTGAGCGCGGCCGCGATGAGCTACGACGGCCACGCGCAGGACGCGGCGTGGCCGAAAGGCTGCGGTGTGTGCCGGCGTACGTACGACTGGGCGGCGTGGAACGCGCTCCCCTCCGTGTCGACGCTCCCGCCGGCCAGCGTGCAAGCGCACCTCAGCGTACCGGCGAAATGGGCCGTCGAATTGCGGCAGTGCGCATGCGGGGCGGTTATGGCCGCGCGAAGCCGCGGCTGACATCCGGATCGCACCGATCGAGGATCGTGGCACACGAAGGCGCGACGAAGGGCCGTCATGTCGCATACTTGGGGGCGGCCAGGCGCCGGCGCTGACGTTGCAGTGGCTCGCCTCCGGAGACTACCGCTCATGAGCCTGCGATCCTGCCTGCTTGCCGTCGCCTCTCTGTCGGTCGTGAGCGTCGCCCTCGGCGGCGGCTGCACGAACCACGTGGGCGACCCCCAGCAGAACGAGCCCAGCGACCCATCCCAGCTCGCCGCTCCCAGTGCCGGTCAGGGCGTGCAGATGAAGACGGACGCGTTCAAGGTGGCCGCGGGGACCGAGATCCAGTCTTGCTACTTCTTCAAGGTGAGCGACCTCGAGCAAGCTGCCGGGATGGACCCGACAAAGCCCATCGACGTGCACCGCGTCCAGATCGTCCAGAAGCCCGGTTCGCACCACATGAACCTTTTCCGTGTGCGGACCATCGTGAACCTCGACCCGGCGAAGGGCTCGCCGCAGATCGGCACCAACGGAATGGGGCAGTGCTTCGTCAGCTCGAACTGGGCGGACTGGCCGCTCATCGCCAACATGCAGCAGTCGGGTGACGACGACTGGTCGTACCCGGACGGCGTCGCCAACGAGCTCGAGCCGACCGAGATGCTGATGCTGCAGACCCATTACGTCAACGCGTCGACGCAGGGGACTCCCGACGGCGTCGGGCAGGTGGCCGTCAATCTCTGGACGATGGATCCGGGCGCCGTCAAGGCGCAGCTCGGGACGCTCTTTGCGACCAACCAATCGATCAGCGTCTGCCAGGCCAACCCCACGCCGACTTACTCCGCGTCCTGCCAGTTTCACAGCCCGACGCCCGTCACGGTCGTCGGCGCGAACGGGCACTTTCACTCTCGCGGCAAGGAGTTCGACATCTACTCGTGGGACGGGACGAGCACGACGACTCCGGATTCGTCGGCGCGCTTCTATCAGTCCCTTACGTGGAGCGAGCCGCCCATGCTGCACTCGCCGGAGCTACAAGTGCAGATCCCGGCCAACGGCGGCATCGTATACACGTGCTCCTATGACTGGCAGGATCCCGCGTCCGAGACCAACGACGCGATCACCTGCGCCCAGCTCGATACCTACGCGACGAGTTACGCGATGAAGCACCCGGGCGCCCCGCAGGGCGGTTGCTGCTACCTCTTCGGTCCGCAGGTCGACCTGAACGAGCACTGCAACGCGTTCATCTACTACTATCCGAAGCAGGACAACGTGAATTGCTTTTGAGCTCGGCCGCGCGAATGCCGGTCGTCGCTGCGTCGCTCGCGCTGGCAGCGTGCTCGGCGTCGCACGCGACGAGCGACGCAGGACCTCCGGAGGAGTTCCTCGGCGACGGCGGGGCGCCCGACTTCGACTTCTTGGTCCTCCAGGCCGACGACACGGTGACCCCGCTGGCGGACGGCGGGTCCGTTCCGCTGATCATGCCGCCGCAGGGCGGGAGGGTCATCTTCGCCGGCGTGCGGGCGACCAACGTCGACGGCGCCGCGTTGCAGCTGACGGGGGCCCTTCGCGACCTGAAGACCCGGCAGGTTCAGTTCGACTCGCGAACGATCGAGCTGATTCCCACCGGCGACGGTTGGGGGGTGAGCGCCACGGCCCAGGAGCCCGCCTCGTCGGCCATCGCGAACTTCTCGAACGTACCGGTATGCCCGAACGAGTGGTCGTCCTCGGATATCTTCGGCAACACCTACGGCCTCGAGGTCACGATCAAGGATCGTCGAGGCCGCCAGCTCATCAAGGCCATCCGCGTGATCCCCGAGTGCGGCGAGCCGATGAACCTGGCGGAGTGCCTCTGCATGTGCAAGGCGGGGTACGTGCTCGGAGAGACGTGCTCCAGCGGAAAACTCGACGCGGCGCCTCCCGATGCGCTCCCCGACGGGGCGGCGTCCGACGCAGCGACCTCGCCATGAGAGGCGCGCTCGTCGTGCTCGCCCTGGCGTCCTGCGGCGCCCCCGGTGGAAGCGCGCCCGACGCGCAGCCCCCGTCGTGGCACGTCGTGCTGCACGACCTTACGCCGACGCTCCTCTGCGCGTGGGGGATGGCCGCGGACGACGTCTTCGCCGTCGGAGGGCCTCTGGGCAACGGGACGCCCTCCGCGGCGCTTCACTACGACGGCACCGCATGGAAGGACCTCGCGCCGGGCGGCACGGAGACCTTCTGGTGGGCGCACGGCACCTCGGGCAAGGACGTCTGGGCGGTCGGCGAGCACGGCCGCATCACGCACTGGAACGGCAGCGCCTTCACCGAGCACACCTCGGGGACGACGGCGACGCTATACGGCGTATGGGCGAACGGCCCTGCGGACGTATGGGCCGTGGGCGGCACGCCCGAGGGCGGGACGAGCCAGCCGAACGACGTGCTCCTGCACTTCGACGGAACGAGCTGGTCGCCCTCGCCGCTGCCGCAGAAGCTCGGGCGCGCTTTCTTCAAGATATGGGGGACGCCCTCGGCGGGAGACACGACCCTCTACATCGTCGGAGAGTTCGGGACGATCTGGCACCGCCCGAGCGGCGGCGCGTGGGCGCTCGAGGCGAACAATCCGCCTCTGTCGAGCGGCAACCTGACTACGGTGAGCGGCTGCAGCGATAGGGAGGTCTACGCGGTCGGCACCGAAGACGTGCTCGTGTCCGACGGGAAGACGTGGACGAAGTCCGCCGTGGCACTCGAAAACGAAGTCAACGGTGTCGCCTGCGCGTCGCCGGGCAACGTGGTCATCGTCGGCTACGCCGGGTTGAAACAGCGACTCGTCGGCGGGGTGTGGGTGACCGACTTCGCCTCCGATCCTCATCAGGACCTGCACGGCGCGTGGGCGGACCCCGGCGGCGGATACTGGGCCGCCGGCGGCGACTTCGCCAGCAAACCTGCGGCGGGCGCTTCACGCGTTGGCGTAGCCGGGTACTACGGAAGCGCCGTACCTTCGAGCACGCTCGCGCACTGACCCCCTGACGCGCCGATGGCGAGAG